>CAYTMD010000007.1:0-35956 GCA_964438685.1 uncultured Acidobacteriota bacterium | reverse complement strand
CGGCTGGTGAAAGCGCCGGTTGCGGGCCACCCTCTCCCCCAAAGGGGCGAGGGAAATAAATTCAATATCACCTTCGCATCGAACAGGTTGGCAGAGGCGCAGCTACGACCGATAGGTGCAGCATTTCCGCACACCCTGCGGCCGCGCGGAATTTCAGACGAAGACCGATCTTCAGCAGGGGGGCAAAGGTAATCATGAAGCGAAAATTGGGAAATGCACTTGATGATATGGAATTGAACAGGGTGGATCGCCGTGGGTTTCTGGCCGGGCTCGCATCCCTTGGTCCTGCTGCAATTGCCGCTTCCGCGCCAAACTTGCCTGTCGCTAATCCACCGCACGGTACCGGCGCTGCCGCCTTCGCTTCGGGCGATGTCCCGCCGTCCCCAACCGGCCGCGATTCCCTCTACCTGGAGACTGTCAATGGCTGGTACACGCAGAATGGCAAGGTCATCTGGGGCTATGCCCGCGACAATGAGATGTGGGGAGGTTACCGCGGCAAGCCCACAGGATGGTGGACAGACTATGAACTTGGGCCCAGCCTTATCCGCAATGACCCCGGCAAGGTGGGTCCCAACCGGACGGAGGATTTGGATAAGCTCACCGACAACATGGTGCAGTACGGCTACCCGGGATTTAAACACACTCCGCCGCTGTGGTATGACCGCCGCCGCGACGCGCACGACAAGGTGCACCGCACGGATGGCAATGCGGTGGGCCCGTACCTTGAAATGCCCTGGGCTCGCAGCAGCCAAGGCCAGGCCTGGGATGGACTGCCCCTTTACGACCTGACCAGGTTCAACCCCTGGCACTTTTCCCGGCTGAGGGAGTTCGCCGAACTCTGCGATCGCAAGGGATGTTTGTTATTCTTCAATTTCTACAACCAACACAATCTGCTGGAGACGCAAGCCCATTATATCGACTACCCCTGGCGCCCCGCGAACTGCATCCAAGCTACCGATTTGCCCGACACGACGCCGGCGGCCAACGTCTTTTACGATGTGACTCATCCTTTGCGCAGGGAGCTGCATCGCCAGTTCATCCGGCACTGTCTGGACAATTTAAAGGACGCGCGCAACGTGGTGTTCCTGACGGGCTCGGAACACACCGGTCCGCTCACGTTCATGCAATTCTGGTTTGAAACCGTTCTGGAATGGGAACAGGATTCGGGCCGCAAGGTCCACATTGGCGTGGGTGCTACCAAGGATGTTGTGGACGCCATGCTGCGCGATTCTCGTTATGCCCCCCGAATTAGCACCATCGACATGCACTATTGGTATTACACCAGTGACAACAAGCTCCATGCGCCGCTCGGTGGTCAGGAAGTGCCGGGACGGTATACCGGGGGAGCCGACCAAATGACTCCCGTGCAGATTTATCGCCAGGTGCGTGAGTACCGCCAGCTCTATCCGGACAAGGCAATCGTTCACAACATCTACGCCGATCAAAAGCAGACCATGGCCTTCCTCATGGCAGGAGGATCCATGCATCTGCGCACTTTGGATGCAGTAGGCGAGTATCCCGCCGAGTACGAAAGGCCTGGGGGTTGCGAAAATGTTCTTACCGTCTACGATTTTATTCGCACCCACCTTGCGACTGACCTTTTAGGGATGCGCCCATTGGATGTCGTGGATCATCAAGAAGAAGGCGTTTGGTGCCTGGGTGAACCAGGCAAGGCCTACCTGATCTACATTCTCTCCGGGCAGCGATTCCGCCTGGACCTTTCCCAAGCGCCAGGTACGTTTGAGGCAAAATGGGTTGGCACGAGATTGGGCAAGGTCTTCGACGCCTTCGGCGGGACCCTGGAGGGGGGCAAGGTCCACGACTTGCGCAGCCTGGACTGGCGGCAATGGATGCTGTGGTTAAAGAGACAGGTGTGATCACGCAGTTTATGAAGATTAACAAGCCAATTCATGGCTGAACGAGCGACGATCTCCGTCGCCGGCGTTCCAACTGCCATCGGCAAAGCACCAAAACCAACGATGCTTTTTCCCCCTCGCCCCCCAAAGGGCGAGGGCTGGAGTTTCTACAATTTCGACGACCTCAACTTCGGAATGATTACCAAAGTCGAGCGCAAAACTCTTCGCCCTCGCCCCTTTGGGGGAGAGAGTGGACCGCAACCCGCGCTTTCACCAGCGGGGGCGGGCCGGGTGAGGGGGTCCCCGCCGTGCCGTGAGGACGAACCGCGATCCCTGCTCCAATCGGTGCGACCTAAGCGCCACTTCACGCGCTGCTGACCGTGTCGTCGTTGCAAGTCCCGAAGCGCCGGGCCTGCCGCCACGAACAAGCGTCGGATGTCGTCCGGCGGAGTTGAACGTAGGCCGAACGCGCACGCCCGGTCTTGACCCCCTCACCCGTCTCGGCGCGGCGGATGAAAGCGCCGCGCCGATCCACCCTCTCCCCCAAAGGGGCGAGGGAAGAAGATTCAAGTTCACCTTCGCATCGAGCAGGTTGGGTCGGCCGCGCGTACCACCGAAAGGCGTAGCCTTTCCGCAAACCATGCGGCGGCACGGCAGGTCATCACTCGCCGGGCCAACCTTAATTTGGACAAGCTTGCGGGTTAGCGCGCCTCTTCAGGGCTTAACGTCTTGCCCAGTTCCCATAGATGCACGTACGTCGGCTCCATCCAGCCGTGACTGAGGATGACGGTCCTCCCCGGACTCAACTCCACCACCTTGGTTCCATCATGATGTTCGAATCGGTTGTCGATCGGATGACGGCTCCACGTGAGTCCTTTGGCATCGGCTTTCTTGTACGCATACAAGCGGCTCTTGCTGCGGTACGGAGTGAAGGGGTCGTGCTCACCCACGATGACCTCCATCTCGCCATCCCGGTCCAGGTCTCCAACGGCGATGGAATGCGGGGAGCGAACTCTGTCAATGATGTGGACGTTGAACTTGCGGTCGCGCAAGCTTCCGGTATTCTCGAGCCAGCCCACGGGCGCCAAATGAGCCTTGTGGATCTTCCAGTCAACGCTTTCGACGGTAAAGAGAATATCCGGGCGGCCATTGCCGTTCACATCCGCAATCGCGATGCGGCTGATCATATCGAGATTCGCTGACTTCAGGTATTCCGCATCAATCAAAAGATGCGGCTCGAAGCGGCCATCGCCTAAATTCTCAAGCCAATAAGGTCCCGCTATGATGTCGAGCTTTCCGTCGCCGTCCAGATCGTAGGCGGTAAGCTCCTCGCCATACGGAATATCGGCCACAACACGTTTCTTCCAAGGGTACTGTTTGGGGTCGTCCGGGACCTCGAAGATCTGCGGTGGATTCTGCGTGTGCTCATGATATCCGCAGACCAGGGCCACGCGGCCACCGGGCAGCAAGGGCGCAATGGTATTGCCGTGCGGCCAATCTCCATCGCCGGTCCCGATGGGGTGTTCCTCCCAAATATCCTTGCTCAGATCAATTGGCTTCAACCAAACCAACTCGCTGCACAGTGCACCATAAAAACCTTTGCCGCCTGGCTTGGCTTTGATGCCGATTAACTCCTTCCGCCCGTCGTTGTCCAGATCGTATGCGTTGATAATTTGTGCGATCCCAGGAATCACGCGCCGTTCCCAGGTAGGATTCTTGTACCACCAGGCCCCGCAGACGATGTCCGGCAAACCGTCGCCATCCACATCAACGGCGTGGATATCGATGGCCGTATAAGGCTTGTCCCGGTCGACAAATGAATGCTTGTATTCGGCAATTAAAGAAGGCTTGGCTTGCGGCCGGAACATCTGGACCCATCCGGTGTAAGGGCCCGGCTTGGCAATGATCTGTGCGGCGTGCCCAAAGATCACGTGCATCCCGGAATTGTCCAGATCGGCATAAACCGCCTCGTGCGTGCCCTCCCCCTGGTAGATGATTTCGCTGCGCCAGGACTTCCCTCCGTCCAAAGCCGTGTATTTGATGAGGCGGGCATCCCAGTTATAGGGAGCGGCCCAACCACCTTCATTCATTTCGCCAGCCAGAACATGCACTTGTTTCGTTTTGGGATCGTGCCAAGCTCTCAATGAATGCGCAAAGTTCAGCGGAGCATCGACTGCGTGCTCGATCCACGAATTCTGGTGGTCGGTTGTATTGCGATTTTCGAACCATGCAAGCCGGCCATCGGGATACTCGTCTTCAACGAGGACTACGTCCAGACGGCCGTCTCCATTCGCGTCGATCAGTGCGGCGCGGCATAATTCACGAAAGCCCGGCGCCAGGGAGTGAGTCTTCCAGGGTTGCCCGGAGAAAGCCCCTGCACCGGGTGCGGAATACCAATAGGGCCCGCAGACAATTTCATCTTTTCCATCCCCATCCAGATCTCCCGTCACGGTACCCTCCGCGGAGAGGCCGGTTTGGATGGGTTGCTTCTTCCGAGGGATCATGGGGTCGGCAGGAATCTTATAGGCAAACAACCCTGGCTTGGCACAATACATGGCGTTGGCAACCAGTTCACGATGACCATCGCCGTCCAGGTCTCCGAATACGATGTCGTGCGGGTGCCCTGCCGGTTCGGCATCCAGGACGTGTTCAGTCCAGGAATCGTGCAGACTCGGGCCAGACTTGTACCAGACCAATGACCACTTATCCTTCCCTTCCACCTTTCCTGTAATGATCTCTTTCCGCCCGTCGCCATCGATATCCTCCAGCGCCACGCCCACTCCAAACTCACCGTGGGCAATGATTCCCTTTTCGGAGGTCGATGGCCTGTACCAGAGAAGTGCCCCGCTTCCGGCAATGATCACCTCCGTCTTACCGTCGCCATCCACGTCGGCGACACCTGTGCCGGAAGTTTGGGTCATATCGGGCGGGGTGGAGTCCAGGATCACCAATTCCCACTGGTCGCCGCCTCCACTGGGGAGGACATCGGGCACGATACCGCGCAGCACCGGCCTCGGCTGTAAATTGGCTTCCGCCGCACTCACCTTGGAAATACCTGCTGCGGTCACGGTTCCCGCCAGCAGCTTGCTAAAGTTTCTCCTATTCATTTCAGATAACCTCGTCATATCGACAATCCCCCCGACTTTCGCGGGCTAGGCTGCCTCCATATACAACGCCCACCGTTCAGCGCCGATTCCGGCGCGCTCCAGCCACTGCGGGTTTATCTGTGAAGGCCGTAGGCGGCGAGCAGGTTTAAAAGAGTTTCACACAGAGATCACAGAGTGTTCCATCCGTTGGCATTTTCGGAACACTTGACCACAGAGGGCACAGAGAAGAGATCGGAAACCTCTCTGTGGTCTCTGCGCACTGTCTCTGTGACCTCTGTGCGAAATCTTTCGCCTTCCCCCCGGCCCTCCACAAAATTCATGCATAGTTCGGACTGGCACCGCCCTACCCTAACCTAGCCTCCGAAAAATCCAAGCCGGAAGATGCGGGCGAAATCGGGCCTAGTACCGTCCAGAGAATGGCCGCGCAAACCAGCGGCATAATGCCAAATCCGATAAAGACAGGGGTGTAAGAAAAGTGATCAACCAGCAGGCCGGTCAGCAGCGCAAAGATCATGCCGCCAAAGCCCGAGCCCATGCTGGCCAGGCCCCAAATCGACCCCACGGCGTTTTTGGGGAATACATCCGCGGGACAGGCCAGCAGGATGGAACAGCATCCCGTGTAACCCAGCATCGCCAAAGAGACCAGGCCAATTGAAAGCCGTACGTCACTGACCAGGACGGCCGGAATGGCGCTGGTCATTACCGCGGCAAATATGGTGACTCCTCCTTTGCGGGAGGCGTTGAGGGAAAATCCACGCTGAAGCATGACCGCGGAAAGCCAGCCTCCCAGAAAATTGCCAAGGCCCGCAACAGCAAACGGAATCCAGGCATACTTGCCGATGGAGGCCATGCTGAAATGGCGGGCGCGCTTCAGGTATTCCGGAAACCAGAAAATGTAGAAGTACCAGACCGGGTCAAGGAAGACTTTGGCAAGTGTGAAGCTCCACACAAACCGCGTGCGAAACAGCCGCAGTGGAGGAACGGGGGTGGCCGTTATTTCCGCCTCCGCGCCCTCCGGAGTGCGATAGACCAGAGACCAGATAACCAGCCATAGAATCCCGAGCACTCCAACCCAGATGAAAGCCTGCTGCCAGCCATACCGCACCAACAACCAGACAACTACGGGAGGCGCCAGGATCGCTCCCACCGCGGAACCACTATTAAAGATTCCCGAAGCCAGAGCTCTCTCCCTGACTGGGAACCACTCCGCCACCACCTTGACGCTGGCAGGCCAGTTGCCCGCCTCACCGAACCCGAGCAGAAAGCGGTAAGCACCCAGGGACCAGGGCCCACGGGCAAGCGCATGGAGCATGTCGGCAACCGACCACAAGGCCATCGTCAGGGCAAACCCCAACCGCGTGCCCAGCCTGTCCATGACGGGACCGGAAATGCCGTTGGCGATCGTGTAGGCAAGCATGAAGGCGAAAATCACGCGTGCGTACGCCGTGTTGCTCATATGGAACTGATCGATGAGCACCGGGGCGGCCACGGAAAGCGTCTGCCTGTCCATATAATTGATGACGGTGGCAAAGAAGGCCAAGGCAATCATCAGCCAGCGCAAAGAGGGATTGGAGGATTTCATCAGACAAGATTCACGCGGATCACTTCATAAATCAACACCTGGGGCACGGTCAGCTCAACCCATCCGTCTCGCACGCTCCACGGCGCTGCGCTTCCACTCCACATCAAGGTCACAGACTTGGCGGTCCGGCCCGGGGGAAGCCGCAGGCGCACTCGTACATCCTTGACGGGGAGAAACGTTTTCTCCACCAGAGTCTCTTTCCAGATGCTGCCGGTATTGGCCAGCAAGTGCAGAAGCAAAGTGTCCTCAGCGGCGGCATATTCCGGCATCAAGCCCAATCGGAAATCCACTTCATAGGTCCGTGACCCACCCAGGATCGGATTGAGCAACGAATGGAAGTACGTCCGCAAGGGTTCGAGTAAGGTCTCTTCATACACAGCTTCCAGGCCTGATCCGATGTAAATCACCTGCCCTTTTCCCTGCGCGCGGCGGATGATTGCCGGACCCTGTGTACGGCGATGTCCCCGGCTGTAAGTCTCAGCCAGCACGGTGGCGTCAGCGGCGGACTTGAACCGCATGACCTGCGAATCCTGGGGAATCAGTTCCCGCGAAGGGAGAAGGCGCAGGTAAAGGTCGGGGATCTCGACCGGCTCAGGGGAGTCCAGTGTGGCTCCGAATAATTTGGAGAGGCCATAGTTACTGCGCGGCCTGCCATACTCGTCGGCGACTGAAGTCAGGTGAGTCGCGACCAACGTCCCGCCGCCGTCCACGTAATCCGCCAGCATTGTGCACTGCGAATCACTCAAGCATGCCGCATTGGGAACGTACGTCAACTTGTACCTGGCCAGGCGGTCCGCGGTCATCTGATAATCCAGAAATGGCTCCGCGTCGATACCAATGCCTTTGAGGAGTTGATACGCCCCGTAGAAATAATTGGAATAATCTTGAGGGACAAAGAACTCGCTTCGATACCAACTCTTCGTCTGTGTTCCCGTCAGGATGCCGGCTTGAGGCGCCGGCCGGACCGATTGCAGCAGGGTCTGGTTGGCTTGCACGAAATCAAACACGGTTCTGAGGGTGCGAACGGAAGACGATGTTTCTTCCGGCTCGTAGTAAAGGCGATTCAGACCCCAGTAGCAGTAGCCGACGCCTGCTGCGGTCGCTACGGCGGCGTCCATCAGCAATCGATCCCCCCCAACGGGAGAACTGTACCATCCGCGAACGGATTTATCTTTTAAGTGCTCGCGGTTGTATTCAGTGTGCGAGCTGATATAGGTCCAGATGACCTTCCCGGTGGATTGTCCGACGCGCATGTTGAAAAGCTTCTGTTCGGGCGTCTCCGCCGCTTCGAACATGAAGCCATCAACATAGCGGTAGGCGCGCGACCGGCAATCGTTGCCGAGCAGAACGGTATCGTTGTACACAATGGGCACAGGACGTGCTTGGCGGACCATGTCGCAAATCTCGTGCATGAAGGCATTCACCACATCGTCCCGCAGCCATTGCCGGTATTCAATTTCGTCATCGAGGGTGGTGGGGCTGTCTTGCCGGGGGATCTCCTTGCCGCGCGCTTTGCGATATGCTGCCTGACAATAGCGGCAATGGCAAAAGTGCCCATTCTTCTCCATGCCTTCGTAAGGGCCGTCAAAGTACATCAAATCCACCGCATAGTTGGTAACGACTTCGCGTACTCTCTCCTTGATCTGATCACGCAAGGGGC
Organism: uncultured Acidobacteriota bacterium; assembly: GCA_964438685.1. Lineage (GTDB taxonomy): Bacteria > Acidobacteriota > Terriglobia > UBA7540 > UBA7540 > Bog-366. Next base: position 27,751 of record CAYTMD010000007.1, on the reverse strand, counting down.
TGTTCAGGCAGCCTTCATAGAATTGGGTCCAGCCAAAGTGGTGGGTGATCATCGGCTTCCCGTTAATGTCGTAGCGCATCCAGTCCCGGTATTCAGGGCGAACCGCGTTGACATCCATAAAAGGGTGATTGAGCGGGTTGTAGGCCACCACCTTTAATCCCGCACCGTGGAATAACTCCACCGTCTCGCGGAAGGGATCACGCGAGCCCAGTTCCGGGTGGCGGGGAAGTTTCGTCTTCGTGGGAAAAAAGGACAAATAGGAGAAAGTGGGGTAACGGAATGAATCGCAGTTCAGGCGGCGGGCAATCGCCACTGCCTTCTCCGGGTCATACTCCAGAGTGGGATAGAATGGCGAGGCATAACCCTCGGCAATCAGCAGGCGTGCGGAGCGTATCCATTCGAAAGAAGGATCTAACGCGCTGGTCCCTTCGGCGGCGGCGGATATCGCCATGCCATATTTCACTTTGAATCCACCCAACGCCGTCGCGGCTGCCACCGCGCCCGTCCGTTGCAGCAATTCCCGCCGGCTAATTCTCGCCATCCTCAGGATCCCTTTACTTACAAAAACTCAAAGTGCTTAAGAGTCGGGTAGGTCGGTGATTGTCGGGCATTCTCAGGCTATCCACCATTGACAGCTTCGGCCAAGGCGCGAACGAGTTCGGCGCCAAATTCTCTTCGATCAGCCGCAGTTGGAGGATGCCCGAGCTTCGAGTTGAAGTCAACCGTCTGCTCCATCAGCATTGCGGGCAAGTGGCGGTCGTGAAATAGCCCCTGATCGACGGTCATGCGCCCAGGCTTGCCAGGTGTGGTCGTGGCGCCCGGGTCGCGGAGAGGACCAGTGGGATGGAAGGACGTTGTCGCAACCAGTACGTCATATACGCGCTCCCCAAGCGCGTGGAAAGCCGCGGGCGCTTCCACGTACTCATTGCCTTCGTCGTTGTGCAGGGAAAGAAACAGGTCTACATGGTGTCCAGAATCCACCCAGTCCAGAACGGCCTGGTGCTGCGCTGCGATTTCGGGCATCTTCTGCGGGTCAACCGTATCCCAGTTGCGGTTAAGGTCGTACCCGTTCCGATTGAAACGGACGCCTCCATCCGCCGCACCGTCGGGATCGGCCAGAGGGAAGATTTTGTAAACGATGTGGTCGCGGATGTGCGCGACGCGTTCATCGTTCGAGAGGAGAAAGCGCACCGCTCCATCGCCCACCCAGGATGAGCCGGTCTCCCACGCATGCTGACGGAACATCAGCCAAATCACCTTCTTCTTCCCTTCGAGAATCTGGGTATTGGTAATGGTCAGCAGTGGCATTTCCCGACCCTCGACGGTGCGGCCCGCGGATTGCACCTGGAGGTACGGGCTTTTGCGGAAGGAATCCAGCAGTTCAGAAAGGTTCTTGTTGGTATAGGGTTCCACGTGCGCGATCCACACGTGGTCGCCTTCCGGGGTAAGCCGCAGGATCAGTTTGGGTTCGGTCGCATCCCAGGTGACCTGATAATCGGTGAAGCGCTTCCAGTGTACATCGTCGAAGCTGTACACCGGCCGCGTGCCTTTGGCAACTGCGTAAGTGGGCCCTTTGTAGTTGTATTCCCCGCCTAAGTCAACCAGGTCAATCGTGATCGGCTCGCGCGGAAGGTTGGTAAGCTCGAAGTAGTACCAGTTCGCCTGACGATTGCGATGATCCTGGTCGGATTGCCCCTTCACACCGCAACGCAGGTGGGTTGGAGATACTTGCTCCACTTTGCCGACGGAGCCGCCTTCGAAGTTGGTCAGGACCCCAATCTTCGCGGTTTCCGCAAATAGGGTCACGCCTAAGAAACAAAGGCACAAGGGCAGAACCAGGGAGGAGAGCGCTTGATGGCTCTCTCCCCCCCGCCTTTTGCCTTCTACTTTACTTGGTGCCTTGGTGCCTCGATCTTCGCTGTTCATTTTATTGATCGTCAGAAACGAATCTCACCCGAAATCTGGATCGTACGTGCATTGGTATTGCTTAAAATGCTGGTAACATGGCCAAATTGGGTAACAGGATCATCCGCGAAAACGTCAGGGATCCCAAAGGTCGGGTGATTGGGAAGGTTAAAGAGATCCCCCCGCAGTTCGAAGGAAGAGCGCTCGCGGATCTTCCACGACTTCGAAAAGGACAAGTCGTCGTTGATCAGATGGTCGGTGCGCAGGATATCGCGGCCGGCGGTTCCATAGGTGCCCGTTGCGGGAGCAGCAAAGGCAGCGGTATTGAACCACTCTGCCAGAGCGGGGCTGGCAATCTGTGGGTTGCCCACCAGGTTGGCATATTCGGAATAACGGCCCGTGCCCGAAATGCCGAGGTTGGCGTCGTCGTTGGCCACGAAGATCGAAAACGGCAGGCCGGAGTGATAGGTGACAATCGTGCTGACTTTCCACCCTGAGACCACTTCGTCAAGATATTTGTTGTTGGTGCGTCCCGGAATCTGCCAAATGCCGCTGGCTACGAGTACGTGCCGGATGTCGAAGCCCGCGTCTCCCTTGAAGAGGCCGCCGTTGTACCGGGTAGGGTTGGACGTGACCCCAGTGCTATTCGACAGATTGTCGAGATAGTCCAGGTTGTGTGAATAGGTGTAACTGACGAGATAGGAAAAGCCATGCGCAAAACGCTTCTGAACCCGGAACGCGGCGCCGTCATACCACGACCCCCACTCATTGAAGCCGTTTAGAACGTAGGGCGAAAACTGGGTGTACGGCTGCCGGTTGGTAAACGAGGTTACTCCCGGTGAGGTGGCAGTGTCATCGATGATCTGCGAAGTCAACTTGGTGCCTTTGGAACCGAAGTAAGCGCCTTCCACCATCAAAGTGTCGCTGAGTTGGTACTGCACCGTCGCCGTCCACTCGCTTACGTAGGGCGTGCGGGAAGAACTCTTCTCGATATTCAGACATTGCAAGCAGGTAGTGGGGGTAGGAGAACCCACGGGGTTTGACGGAAAGGGATTGGGCCAGACCGCAGTGACGGTGTTGGAGTTCAGCCCGGATACGCTCTGGGGAAAGTTGAACGGCCAGTTCCCCCTCTCGCTCTGTGCCGCCTGCATGTAGTTGGAACCGAAGTTGTTGAAAAAGATTCCGCCCGAGGAGCGTATGACCAGCTTCGGGGTAACGGAATACGCCAAGCCGAGGCGGGGGGCAAAATTCCTCCGGTCGGGAGGAACGCCGCCAGGGGTCACATTCGCCGCCGCACCCGTGATCGGATTCTTTTGGCTCCAGCGGTAGACGCCCGTGCTCAAGTCAAAGGTGCCGAGTCCCAGCTTGTCCACGGGAGGTGAATTGTAGTCGTAGCGCAGCCCGCCATTAACCGTCAGTTTGTGATGCTTCCACATGTCCTGAACATACACGCCCTCGGCGTTCGAAACCATGATGCCGCGCGAGCCGCCAATCTGCCTCGACGCGCCACTTGGCACCCCCACTAGGAAGCTGGCAAACCCATCACCGGTATGGGCAACAAAATCTGACGTCTGCCCGGTCACAAACGACACGCTGGTCTGGTACTGGTCAAGGTTCTCGAAGGAACGAATGAACCCACCGCCAAAGTCGATATTGTGATTGCCCTTGATGATGTGGGCATCGCCTGTCGCAGTTTGCTCGCGCATCGGCCCTATCAACGAAAAGTTAGAACTGACGCCCTGGTACCCTTGGATACTAACCGCAGGGAGTGTCTGTACCCCCTCCCATTCCGGGAAGACTGAGCTCAGTCCCGTCGAGCTGGCGACGCCGTTCGGGTAGGTTTGCCCTGTCAGGTAATACAACCCCATGTAGCTATAGCGCCCCGTCAGGACGAAGTGCGGAGAGACAACGTGGGTCTCACTCAGCTCCACGTTGGTGAGCCGCTGCTTAGAGGACCCTTGAAGACTGGGAAGCGATGCCCCATACCCTGGGTTCCGCCCGCCGGAGTAGCGTGCGAAGAATGTGTCGCGGGAACTGAACTGATGGTCCGTCCGTCCGCTCCATTGGTTCCCATCCGTAACGCTCTCCTGGTTGTTGATATAGTTCACTGTCGGCTGGCCGGGATAGGTGCCGGCTGTTATGTTCGACGCAGGGTAGATCATCGCGGCCAGCTTGGAGGACGTGGAATTTATTTCCGTCCCAGGAATGACATTGCCAGGAAACTGTGTTCGCGTGTAAGTGTTGTTCGGACCGGCCACGGTCGTATTGGGGTCATAGATGGGCGGTAACCCGGAAGCGGAGAAGTTGCCTTGTATCTCCGCGGCTGTCGGCAGCGTGGTTGTGTAACCCGAGACCCCGTGGATTCGCACACCTTCGTAGTAGCCATACACATACCAGCCCTTCTCTTTTGAGAGCAGGTGTGGGATCACCAGCGGTCCGCCAATGTCGCCGCCAAACTGGCTCCAATGGTAGGCGCCTATATTCGCGGTGAAAAAGTTTCTGGAATCCATGTCATTGTTGCGAATGAATTCCCATCCGTCGCCGTGCCACTGGTTGGTGCCCGATTTGGTGACGACGTCAATGGTTGCTCCCGATGCACGCCCATAAGCCGCGGACCCCACGCCGGAATCGATTTTCATCTCCGCAATCGCCTCGGGCGGAGGATATAGCGCGACGCCCAGCAGATTGGGATCGCGGTTGTCCACCCCATCGATGAGAAAGTTGTTGTCTTTCTGCCGCTGGCCAAACACCGACGGCATTATCGATTGACTGACCGGGCTCCAGCTCGTTGTCGACCCGGCGGGGGCCAGCGGAATTACTCCAGGCTCGACGCTGATGGCATTCAAAAAGCTCCGCCCCAAAAGAGGGAGGTTGGTTAATTGTTGCGACGAGACCTCCGAACCAACGCTGGCCGAAGTCGTTTGCAGCAGTGCAGCGGTGGCCTCCACCGTAACCTTGCTGGTTTGGGTGGCAATGTGAAGGGTCACATTCAAAGCTCCTGCTTGCCCTGATGACAATTCAAAGGGCTCGGTTTCCTGCGAAACAAATCCCTTTGCGGCAACTTTAATCCGGAACCGTCCGGGCGGAAGCGTTGGAATCTCATAGTTGCCGCCGGGCCCTGTAACCGCCGTCCGCGTGAAACTTCGGTCCGCGCTGTTCAGCGTGACACTGGCATTCGGTACGGCCGCGCCGGAAGGATCGGTCACGGTACCGCTCAGGCTGGAACTTCCCACCTGACCGAAAAGGCACTGACTAAACAACAGGGAGACAATGAAGAAGATCGCCATCCCTGAAGCCGATACAAATAACGACCGCATTCTCATGATCAAATCCCTCCCTAAAGTTTTATTGCTGGCGCCGGGACGCTTCGCCAAACCTCATACCCGCCCCGCTATGAACGTCTCTTCCCAAATTCGCGACTATTAATGCATTAAAAATTTGCCGTGTCAAGACGATTTTTTTGTAGAATATTCGTTTTAATGGGGAGGAGGACAAAGGGGATTAAAGTTAACAACTTGGGACCCTATTCCTTGGATATGGCACTTATGTCCATATAGAAGGCAAAAACCTGCTGCGGAGTGCTTCCAGCGGAGGGCGGGTGACCATTTGATTAGCCAAATGTCGCCGCACAGGGTAAGCGTGTTATAAGGCTGCATTTCTATTAACGCATTAATGAAATACCGGATCAGCCTGGCGGGAACAATAACTCACCCACTGCGATGACACGACAGGTCGTAATCCATGGTCCTGGTTACAACGCCCCCCCAACCAAAATTTTCCAATTTTGCCTCAGTTAGGTGCGGAAAAGTAGTGAAGTGCGGTCGGGTCGTGAACTTTTTCATGAAGGCTCGTCGCCTCCACTCGTAATCTGGGTCGGCAACATTGGCGCGATCCATGGAGAATCCGTACATATTTCAACCCTTTAAATGGAAATTTAGAATCTGGCCAATTATGCGCGTGGCTTTGTTGCAAATGGAGATTGACATCCTTTGCTAATACGAGTACTTAGGGATAGGATGAGGAGAACATGTGGCTAGTGTCGGTCCTGACGTCCTATCATACAACGCGTTAATAATGGCTGCGATGGGGTGTGCAATTATAGGGACGGAGGGGAGCTTACTCTGGTTGATCGAACCCATCATCAAGGTGAAACCGATGGAGCCAAATCATCCGAGTAGAAGGTAGAATGATGATCAATCGACGGAGTTTTGCGGCTTTACTGGGTGGTGGCTTCTTAGGAGAATGGGCGAGCGCGGCAAATGGCTCGCCAGAGCCGACGCATCATCCCCATCGGGAAATTGTTGATGACGGGACGTGTCCCTGCCGGGAACGGAAGGCAGATCCGCCATGGAAACTGCTGTCCAGTTCCACAGGTGATTTGCCTGTTCCCGACACTTCTGAGGACCAGACCGGCGCCTTGGTGGGGGATATTGACCACGATGGACGAATGGACTTTGCGATCACGAGCCGCCGCACCCATAATTCGGCCATCTGGATGCAAAACCGTCCCGAGGGATGGAAGCAGTACATCATCGATCCCGGGCCTTTGAACGTTGAGGCGGGCGGCGTATTTTGCGACGTTGATGGAGATGGCTATCTCGATATGATCGCGGGGGGAGACTACTCGAGCAACGAAGTGTGGTGGTGGCAGAACCCCTACCCAAATTTCGAGGAGCCCTGGAAGCGCCGAATCATAAAGCAATCGGGCAGAACACAGCATCACGATCTGATGGTAGGCGACCTGCTTAATGAAGGACGGCCTCAACTAGTATTCTGGAATCAGGGAGCAATGGCCCTATTTCTGGCGCGCATTCCTCAAGACGCCCAAACCCGCACCACGCCGTGGGAAATACATTTGATTTATCAAGGTGACGCCCCGATGGAGGGCCTGGCGATCGCGGATGTCGATGGAGACGGAAAGGTTGAAGTCATCGGAGGCGGGCGCTGGTTCAAGCACGAGGGAAGCATGCGGTTCACGTCGCACCTCATCGACGAAGACCAGAAGTTTTCGCGTGCGGCCGCGGGCAATCTCCTTAAAGGGAGCCCGTGTGCGCAGGTGGTCTTCTGCAGTGGGGATGGGTGCGGACCATTGAAGTGGTACGAACGAAAAGCTAACGATACCTGGGTTGGACACGACCTTCTGGGGGAAGACTTAATCCATGGTCACACCCTCAGGGTGGGGGACATAGACGGTGATGGCAATCTCGATATCTTCTGCGGTGAAATGTCGAAATGGTGTGAGTGGACAAGAACTGTGGATTATCCTCGTCCACATTTTTGGGTATTCTATGGAGATGGTAAGGGGAATTTTGAAAAGGTGACAATCCACACAGGTGGGTATGGAACCCATGAAGCACAGTTCATTGCTCTCGGCGGGAGTGGCCGCCTGGACATCTTGAGTAAGCCATACAAATATGGCGCTCCGGGCGTGGAAATTTTCCTGAATCCTGGTCGTCGCTAACACTTACGGTAGCAGCGTGTGGCAAGTCCCCCGGTGCCGATGGCAAATGCAAACTGATGCGCCTGGCAGGTATGAGGAGTCCCAAGGTTTGAAGGAGAAGAAATCCCATGGCCAACATTAAACAAATTGCAGCTATAGCCGAGGTTTCAACTGCCACCGTGTCTCACGTTCTCAATCAAAGCGCCAAAGTGAGTCCGAAACTGCGAGACCGCGTATTGAAGGCGGTTAAAGATCTCAATTACATCCCCAGTTCACTGCCCGGCGCTCTGAAGACCAGGGTCTCAAGGAGCGTGGGGATCGTGATCACCGATATTACCAATCCCTTCTACGGGGCCATTGTCCGTGGCGCCGAGGACGTATTTGCCCGTGAGGGATATACGCTGCTGGTGGGAAACTCGGATGGGGATGAGCACAAAGAAGAGAAATATTATCGAACATTCGTCTCCAAGCGCGTGGATGGGCTCGTGCTGATTACGTGCCCAACAGCATATCCCCCCTCTTATTTGTCGCGTCACAACATGGAGGAAATACCAGTTGTACTGATCAATCGTGACTATCCCAGCGTGCGGGCGGACGAGGTTCTTGCCGATGGGCAGGAAGGTGCTTTCGACGCGGTTAACCATTTGATAAAGGCAGGGCATCGCCGCATCGGCATCATTACCGGACCGGCCGCCCACGTAAGCTCGCACCAGCGTCTTCTGGGTTACAAGCGCGCACTTCTTGAGCACGGGGTACGTGTCGATGACGAACTGATTAGAGATGGCCAGTTCGAAATTAAATCGGGATATGAGCAGGCCAAATTGCTACTCAGCCTTCCTCAACGGCCTACCGCATTGTTTGTGTGCAATGTAGCAATGACCATGGCCACCCTACGGGCCATCATAGACTGCGGCTTGCGCTGCCCCGAGGAGGTCGGGCTGGTCTGTTTTGACGATTCGGAGTGGTTCAACCTGATCCGGCCAAAGATCAGCGCGGTTGCGCAACCCTCCTACGAATTGGGGGCAACAGCGGCACGGACGTTGCTGAAGCGCATCTCCAGACAGCTCGTGACCCCGCCCCAAATGATGGTATTGAAAACCGAACTCATTATTCGGGAATCCAGCAACCGGGAACTCAGCAGCGACCTAATCGACCATGACACTGAGCAAAATAGTTCTTTTGCAAGAAAAGCTTAACCCAGCGCAACCCTAGATTCCATGTAGTCACGATCCTCCGACGCCTGCCTGAAGTACCCACGGATACGGGCAATGGTCACTCGTCGTTGCCCTTGGCAAGAGGACAATGCCGGGCTGGCTCAAATGCCACCACTGCGAATTCCTGTGGTCACGCCGCTTGGGAAGGGTCTGCGAATCCCGCGATCGCTTGTGATGATACTCCTGGGGAATATCCCTTAGCCTAAGGCACTCTCAATTCAAGTCTTTAAATCTTGCCAACCATGCTCCCCCTGCCGCCGCCCAGACTCGCCTAAATCATATAATTAATGCGTTATAAATAATGTAACTCAGAGGGGTTACCCACAGAATTCTACGCATATCTGTTTGTTTTAAAGCAAGTTAACGAAACGCAATCATCCCTTGCACGATATATTATTGTATCAATGCGTTAAATTTGTTGCTACAGCCACAGCCTTGTGCTATAACCCAGCTTCTGCCTGATTCAGTGAGGGAACGCAAGCCATTTAAGGCGTCATGCGAACGGTTTAAGAACAGAAATGGTTGAAGTTGGGAGGTCTTCTATGAGGGCATTGGTAAAAACCAAGTCAGGCGTGGGGAATGTAGAAATAGCCGAAGTCACCGAACCCGTGTGTACGGCGAAGGACGTAAAGGTCGAGGTCAAATTTACGGGAATTTGTGGGACAGACATCCATGTTTTTGAAGATACGTTCAGGAATTATCCTCCGGTTATCCTGGGCCATGAATTCTCCGGCGTCATCACGGAAGTTGGGAGCGAGGTTAAAGCAAAGAAAATCGGAGATCAAGTTACGGTCCTGCCTGCGGCCGCCGTGGTTTGCGGGAAATGCGAGTACTGTCAACAAGGATACTATATGTTTTGCAGTGTTCGCCGGGGGATGGGACATGGCACCCACGGAAGCTTCACGAAATATGCAGTCGTAAAAGAGGAGAATGCTTACAGAATTCCCCCGGAAGTCTCGATTGAGGAAGCGGCCCTGGCGGAACCGTTTGCAGCGGCTGTGCAGGCAATCGAAGAGTTGACGACATTTAACATCGGGGACACCGTGCTGATCTCTGGTCCCGGTCCGATTGGCCTGTTTTGCCTCCTGTTGCTGGTGCGACGTGGCTGCCGGGTGATAGTTGCCGGAACCCAACTCGATTCCATGCGCCTGGCGTTGGCCAAGAGACTTGGAGCGGTTGCCACCGTGGATGTGACCAGGAATGATCTTCACGAAGCGGTCGATCAGGAAACCGAGGGACGGGGCGTCGATTGTGCTGTTGAGGCAGCGGGTGCGCCGGCGTCGGTGGCGAACTGCCTGGAGGTGGTAAAGCCAATGGGAAAATACATCCAGGTCGGAATCGTGGGCAAACCGTTCGAGGTCAACTTCGATAGGCTGCTGTATAAGCAGATCCGGCTCTTTGGGTCCGTAGGCCACTCTCGAAGGACCTGGCAGCGAGTGATGAGCATCCTGGCACACCGGACCATTGATCTCAAACCACTCATCTCCCATAAACTACCTTTGAGTGATTGGCGGGAAGGGTTCGATCTGTGTCGAAAGAAGCAGGGGATGAAAGTGCTGATTTACTATGACACCAACGGAGGCAAGCGTGAGGCTGGAGCATAAGACGGTTTTGGTCACCGGCGCAAGCAAAGGGATTGGGCGGACGATCTCACTGGGCATGGCCCGCGAGGGCGCCGATGTGATTGTCAACTACAACACCGATCACGCTGGAGCACTTTCAGCCGCCGAAAAGATACGGGAACTGGGGCGCCGTACCGCTGTGCTCAAAGCAGATATCGGGCGAGTTTCCGAAATCGCCGATATGTTCAGGAAGATCCGGGAGGACTTCGGCAAGCTTGATGTCCTCATTAACAATGCGGGAATTACCGGGTGGACAAGTTTGTTTGAAATTACAGAAGAGAAATGGGATCAGGTTATTGACACTAATCTGAAAGGAACATTCTTTTGCTCCCTGGAGGCTGCCCGCATCATGAAGGAACACGGGGGCGGAAGCATTGTAAACGTTTCCACAAACTGTGCGGCCCTGGGCGTGAAACACCTGGTCGCCTACGCGTGCAGCAAAGGAGGAATCCATGCCATGACCCGGCAATTAGCCGTGGAGTTGGCACCTTTTGGAATCCGGGTCAACACCTTTGCACCAGGCCCGACGAACGTGGAAAGAAACCTTCTGGACGATCCGAGTTACCCCACGACGTGGGGTGCGATGGTTCCCCTGAAGCGGACGGCAGAGCCCGAAGAAATGGTGGGACCGGCAATTTTTCTCGCTTCCGATGAATCCAGCTACATGACAGGGCAATTATTCTACGTCGATGGCGGATGGACCGTTTACGGGAGAGTCCCCGAGGAGGACGCTGAAAAGGCACTGCGGCGGAACAGCCAGGAAGGCACTTGACGCGTGGGTATTGACCTTGACACAAGATTCCTGGAAGAAAAGGCACGCAAGCTACGGCGCAATATTATCCGCATGATCGCCGCAGCCCGCTCCGGCCACCCTGGCGGTTCGCTGTCCGCGATTGACATCCTCACCTATCTCTACTTCCTCCGAATGCGGATTGATCCCAGCAATTCCTCCTGGCCGGACCGCGATCGGTTCATTCTCTCCAAAGGCCATTGCAGTCCCGCCTTATACGCGGTGTTGGCTGAGCGCGGGTACTTTCCGGAGGAGCACCTTTGGACGCTCCGGGAGATCGGGAGCATCCTCCAGGGCCACCCTGACATGAGAAAGACGCCTGGTGTCGACATGACGACCGGATCGTTGGGACAAGGGCTTTCCTGCGGCGTGGGAATGGCGCTCGGAGGAAGGCTGGATCACAAGGGTTTCAGGGTTTATGTAATGGTGAGTGATGGCGAACTACAAAGCGGCCAAGTCTGGGAAGCGGCCATGGCGGCAAGCCAATTCAAGCTCGACCACCTGATTGCAATTATCGACAACAATTTGATTCAGAGTGACGGCGTCACAAGGACGGTCATCGATATCGAGCCTGCGGAAGAGCGCTGGAGCTCATTCGGATGGGAGGTCTGGCGAATTAACGGTCATAGCTTTGCGGAGATCGATGCGGCATTCGAGAATTGCCAGGCTCTCCACGGCAAACCCCACGTTATCATTGCGGACACAGTAAAAGGAAAAGGGGTTTCCTTCATGGAGAATTCCGTAAAGTGGCACAGCGGTCCCCCGTCCGGTGAGGAAGAGCAAGCGGCGCTAAGGGAACTGTCTGGAGTAGGGCGCCATGATTGAAGCGCAGCCAAACCGCGTGGTGTACGGAAGAACGCTCGTAGAGTTGGGGGAAAGTAATCCGCGAATTGTGGTGCTGGACGCCGATGTCCCGAAGTCTACAAACACTTCGCAGTTCCAGGAACGATTTCCAGACCGCTTCTTTAATGTGGGCATTGCCGAACAGAACATGATGGGCATCGCCGCAGGGTTGGCGACGACGGGAAAGATCCCGTTTGCGAGCACCTTCGCAGTTTTTGCCACAATGCGCGCATGCGAGCAGGTTCGAACGTCAATCGCCTACCCGCGCCTTAACGTGAAGATCGTCGCCACCAACGCTGGGGTTGAAAACTACGGAGACGGGGTGACCCATCAGGCCGTGGAAGACCTCGCCATCATGCGTGCCATTGCCCACATGGTGGTCCTTTCCCCATCTGATCCCATTACCACCCGGCTGGCAACGCTGGCTGCTGCCCGATACCATGGTCCGGTTTACATGCGGCTGGGCAGAAACCCAAACAACGTGGTTCACGATAAGGATGTGAAATTTGAAATTGGCAAGATGATCGTGTTGCGCGAGGGGTGTGACGTCACGCTCATCGCCACGGGACGGTGCGTTGAGCAGGCGCTGATCGCGGCCGAAAAGCTGGCCTTAACGGGAGTCCAGGCGCGAGTGTTGGACTGCCATACGATCAAGCCGGTCGATTCCGCAGAAATCCTGAGATCGGCACGGGAGACAGCCGGCATCGTCACAGCGGAAGACCACAACATCATCGGTGGACTCGGCGGAGCGGTATGCGAAGTCGTCGCGAGTGAGTGCCCTACCGTGGTCAGAAGAGTAGGACTTGCTGATAGGTTTGCGAGTTCGGGAAGAGGTTACGCAAAGCTGCTTTCCCATTATCATATCGACGCCACAGAAATCACCAAGTACGCGGAGGAGGTGCTGGCGCGAAGGTCTTGTTCGCCCGCCCCACGCCCGTGAATTCTGGCGGCATTTGGAGGAGACGTCCCAGTGTCAAGAAGCGATAAAGTGCTATCTTCGGTGTGCGAAGCCATAGGGCAGACACCGCTCGTGGAACTGAACAGGATCGCGAAGAATCTGGAAGGCAAGATTGTCGCGAAGCTCGAGTATCTCAATCCCGGGTTCTCAAAAAAAGACCGGATTGCCCTCCAGATTATTGAGGATGCGGAAGGGGATGGCAGCCTTAAGCCCGGGCAGCCTGTTGTCGAACTCACAAGCGGGAACACCGGGACAGGGTTGACGATCGTCTGCACCATGACAGGGCATCCCTTTGTCGCCGTCATGTCCAAAGGCAACACCCCAGAGCGGGCGCGCATGATGAGGGCTCTTGGCGCGGAGGTTGTACTGGTCGATCAATTGCCTGAATCAGAACCCGGGAAGGTATCCGGGGGTGATCTCGAACTGGTGGAGAGCGCCGCCCAACAAGTTACGCGCGAGCGTGGTGCCTTCCGGGCCGATCAGTTCCACCATTCCGGCAACTTCCGCGCCCACTATTTGCACACCGGCCCGGAGATACTCGCACAGTCGAACCATAGCATTGGCGCATTCTGCGATTTCGTGGGAACCGGCGGGTCATTCGCGGGGTGTGCAGCCGCGTTCAAAGAAGCTGACGCAGGAATCCAATGCTACGTTGTTGAGCCAGCCGGTTGCGCCGTTTTGGCAGGACAACCGGTGCGCGACCCGAGTCACGTGATTCAAGGCGGTGGGTATTCAATGGCGGATCTGCCGTTTCTCCGCCCCGAAAACATAAACGGGTACATGGCGGTCACTGATGACGAAGCGACCGGAATGGCGCGGCGGCTGGCGAAGGAGGAAGGGATTTTCGCCGGCTTTTCTTCCGGGGCCAACCTGGCTGCGGCGATCCGCCTGCTTCAAGGTCCCTGCCGCGGCAAGACCGTCGCGATAATCATCAACGATTCAGGCTTGAAATATCTCAGCACGAGTCTGTGGGGTTAGATGTGGCATAGCTCTGTGCAGTCTTGTCCAAAACAGATCGCGTCAGCCTGGGAATGACGTTGAGCACAAGCGCTCGCTATGCGGGGATGCCGGGGCTCTTTCTCACGCTAGCGGTCAGTCCAACCTGTTTCCAGCGGAGATCGAGGAAGTTAAGGTCACCCGCCGTTTGGCACGTGCGTTGGTATAATCAGCCGATGGGTAACCCCACCGCGCGCATTCGCGAGTTGCGGGCGACCCCCACGGAGGCGGAAAAGGCCGCGTGGAACCTGCTCCGTGATCGTGGATTGGGCGCGAAATTCCGCCGTCAATTCCGCCGGGAAAATTGGGTCCTCGATTTCTATTGCTTCGAGCATCGGCTCGCCATTGAACCTGATGGGGGTGTTCACTCGCAAATCGACCAGACGCGCAGAGATGCCGCCAAAGAAGATTATCTGCGGACCCTCGGCATTCAATTGTTGCGTGTTCCAAATGCGATGGTGCTGGAACACCCCGCCGAATTCGTGCGGAAGATTGTCGGCATGATGGGGGAGAACGCGAAGAAGTGACCCCTCACCCGACTCGTCCGTCAGCTGACGGACTGGTGAAAGCGACAGTTGCGAGCCACCTTCTCCCCTCGGAGAGGAAATTGTTTCAAGCGGGCGCGTGCGCGCCCCGCGATATTTCCAACCTTCTCCGAGGGGGAGGGTGCTGGCCATGCGCCGACGAGTGAGGGGTCACTTCCCCCACTTCGACCACCAGTCGCCTGCCTCGTTTAACCTCGAGTTGGCCGTTTCACGACCAAGTGCTCGGCGGGACTGCGACAGGTTGGGCGGCGCTTTCGAAAAACTAGATGGTACATCCAGGCGATTGGCCGTGGTCAAGTTGGAGGTTTTATTACCGCGAGGACAGTTCCACCCTGGCGATGGATCGCGGTCACTGAGAAGGACGTTTCCGGTTCGGAGGGCGAAGGCTCGGGACGCATACATACACTGCAATGTATGTCACTTAGGGCCTTGCAGCCCGCGAAACTTCATGAAAAACCGCTTATGTGAGCCATTCCCTTTATTTTCAGTACGGGGTTTTTCGACCCTGCGCCACCCGCGTGGAAAAATCAATTAACTGAGGATTACAGTGGGTAGTGGGTTCTTCGGTCGTAATGGTGGTAATATCCGGCCGTGTCAAACGTTTGCCGGTCGAGAACGGCAGCGGCTTGTCCGATTCACGTTGACTGTGTGATTTTTGCCTGAATCGTATCGGGGACGACAAGCCCACGGCACAAAATTCGTGTCGTGGCTACCCACTCCTACACCGTATCGACCAAGAGGTCCAATGCCGAGACGCCGATCCTGTTGCTTCGGATTACTGTTTTTTGTCTGGGTCCCGCTTCTGCTATCGGCTCCGCAGAAGCGAACCCTGACGCCGGAGGATTTGGTAGACATACGCGACGTTAGCGATGCGCAGATATCGCCCGATGGTAAGCTTGTAGCCTTTGTCATCATGGAGCCGGCCGACCCCCGGAAGCCGGAGAAGCCGCGGAAGCAGGAAATCTGGATGGTACCGGTCGACGGCAGTGAATTGGCCCGTCCCTTTGCCACCGCGTCCGAGAGCGACAATACGCCTCGATGGTCCCCCGACGGGCGTTTTCTGGCGTTCCTCTCCGATCGCGATGGCGGCCAACAACAAGTCTGGCTAATGCGCCTAGACGGCGGGGATGCCAGAAAGCTCACTAACTCCAAGACAGGCGTGAACTCCTACAAATGGTCCCGTGACGGCCAAATGATCGCGTTCATCGCCCGGGACGGATTAACGGACGAGGCTCAGCAAAGGAAAGATCGGGGGGATGACGGCGCAGAGATCGACGCGGATCATCATTTTGCCCGGCTCTGGATCGTCGGCATTGGGGGAGGAAGCCCTACGCTTCTCACCCACCAGGATGTGGACGTCATCGATTTCGACTGGTCGCCCGATGATACGGACTTGGTGGCTGCATTCACTACTCGTGACCATGCGCTGGACGGACGCCTCGGCATCTTTCACCGGGCTAACGGCGCCCTGCTCAGGGACCTGAGTACCAACGCCGGAACCTTTTTCCCCGGGCTTCTCCACTGGTCACCGGACGGAAGGTTCATCGCGTTTGCGGAGAATTCCCCGCGGAAGATTCCCGGTTGGGTCTCGGTAGTTCCCGCGGCGGGAGGAACCGTTCGTCCATTGACGAGGGACTTCCCGGGTACGATCCGTCGCTACGTCTGGGCGCCTGACTCAGAGCACTTGCTGGCATCGGCATTCATGGGCACTCGCGCAAAGTTACTGAGCGTGAATTCGGTAACAGGCGAGGTCACGGTGACCGCCGAATATCTCACGCCGTCGCCGGATTTTTCGGTTACCAACGACGCCCGGACCTATGCTTACGTGAGCGAGACACCAGAGTCACCATCCGACGTATGGGTGATATCACGGGGAGGCTCCGCACGCCGCATGACGGAAGGCAATCCTCAATTCGGCTCAATCCAACTGGGAAGCGTCAAGGAAGTCTCTTGGGCCAATCGTAATGATGGCGTCAAGCTTACTGGCGTTCTGGTCATGCCGCCAGAGTATCAGGAGGGGAAGACCTAT
The DNA here is from genome assembly GCA_964438685.1 of uncultured Acidobacteriota bacterium. GTDB lineage: Bacteria > Acidobacteriota > Terriglobia > UBA7540 > UBA7540 > Bog-366. The sequence goes on along the minus strand of CAYTMD010000007.1, from coordinate 11,409 downwards.
CCGATGGTGGTGGAGGCCCACGTGAGCAGTCAGGGATGGTCGGCAGGATGGCAGGGGTCCTGGTGGCAATGGGCGCAGTTATTGAGTTCGCGAGGATACGTTGTGTTTCTGCCGAATGCGCGTGGCGTGACAGGGCAAAATTGGAGGCTGAGAGATACAGTTGCCGACTGGGGTGGCGCTGCGCTGGATGACATCCTGGACGGCGTGGACGAGTTGGTTGCGCGAAGGATTGCTGATCCGGAACGGCTTGGTATCGGCGGCTGGAGCAATGGCGGTTTCATGACCGCGTGGGCCATCACGCACACCAGCCGCTTCAAGGCCGCTGTGGCGTACGAACCACCGTTGGATTTGGCGCTTTCGTGGGAAAAAGCCGGGCTGACTGGCTCCGGAGAATTCTGGGAGAGTACGATGGGCGGAACTCCTAACAGCACTAATGGCTTCTATGAAGCCCATTCGCCGCTCCATTTCGTTGGGAATTGCCACACGCCCCTGCTAATCCTGCATGGACAGACGGAAAATGCCGTGTCCTTGCTTGATTCGTACGCGTTCTACCGCGAGCTACGATCCAAAGGAGTAGAAGCCGCCCTGGTGACGTATCCGCGCGAAGGGCACGATCTCCAGGAGCGCGCTCATCAGTTGGATCTCCTTAGGCGAATGCAAGCGTGGTTTGACGACCATCTGCAGCGCAAGTAAAACTGGGTATCGCTGGCGTTTCGTCTCTTTTTTGTCGCGCCACCTGCAAGAAATTCAAAGCTCCTTTCCCCCCTGCGCCACCCAATCTTTGTCTGGCTTCTCTGCAACGAATCCACCTTGACTCTAGTCGCCAAACCGTCCATGTGGTCTACGCCTTCATTGCCGGGGGGAGCCGGTCCGGGGACCATGGAAAATGTGGCTGCCAAGCCCCCCGCGCCTTATTGTTTCCTTGACAAAGGCTAGGCTTGTAGGTATAGTTGATAGGCAAGCCCGGGCCTGGCGAGATTAAGGCTCTGGCGAGAATAAGGCTGCTCATGTCGAACGTGGAAGACTTCAACTTCTGCCCATCGCGGCGAATCCGTCACACCTTAAACCTATTAAATGTCACCACTTGGAACTGGCCTACTAAAAAAGATGTTAATAAATGACGTTCGAAGTAGGAATGTGTATGAAAACAAAGGAAGCATGGACAAAGTGACCACGAAAAAGTCGGACATTTATGGCAATATGACATGGATTTTGCAGAAAAATTCGGGATTTGAGGGACAATTTATCTTGATTGACATTTTTCGAGCGGGTTTTGTGCGGGTACTCTGCGATTCCCACGGTCGCCCGCCGAGCGCTGCTCATATTCCGTCAGCACGGGGAAGCGTCAAGACCCGTGCAGATTTCGAATCGCCCCGTCCCGTATTCGAGCTTCGTGGCGACCAACAAATGGACCGCCGGAGTTGATGATCACACCCGTTCAAGCCGATTTGCAGCGTGAAGCGTTGCCTCTGAGCCAACGGTAAGTAAAGCGCTATCGGTGGTTGCCAGCGTAAAATAGCGTTTTAGCGGATTAAGGAGGTTCCCTGCATGCCAACTCTCCCACAGTTCTTGCGACCTGGAAGCCTGGATTTCGATGGCCAGGGTTTGAAGCTTCTCCTCTGGGTATTGTTGGGCGGCCAGATAGCCTCGGCTGCCCAAGTCGCCGGGCCGCTCACGGCCTCTGGTAACCCCCGATATTTCAAGGATGCTCACGGTACCGTTCTCATCTTGAACGGGTCGCAGACCTGGAACACTCTTCAGGATTGGGGTAGCAATGGCCGAGTGCAGACTTTAGATTTCAACGCCTACGTCAATTTCCTCACAGCGCACGGACACAATTTTACTTTGCTTTGGCGCACCGAATTGCCGAAATTCTGCGGGCTTCCGACCACCAATAATTCTCCGCCGGATCTGACGGTTAGCCCGCATCCATGGCTGAGGACAGGCCCCGGGAAGGCAACAGACGGCGGATTGAAATTCGATCTGACGAAGTTCGACCAGAGCTTTTTTGATCGCTTACGGGCCCGGGCGCAGGCTCTGAACAATGCTGGTATTTTCGCTGGCATCTATCTGTTCACCGGTGAATGGCTCAACATCTTTCGCTGCTCAAGCGACGGCTACCCTTTTACCGGAGCCAACAATATCAATGGCATTGACGACGGTTATGCCGGGGGACGCAAGGGGACGGGCTCAATCACCATGACCGCGCCGAACGCGATAACCGCGTTCCAGGACGCTTACGTGGAAAAGGTAATCGACAGCTTGAATGATTTGCCCAACGTTCTCTGGATTGTTTCCGAGGAAGCTCCCGGTGATTCCCTATGGTGGAACGCCCACCAGATTTCGCATATCCGAGCCTATGAGTCGGGAAAGGCGCATCAGCACCTCATTGGTTACGCGGCGCTCATCGGCTCCTCGGATGCGACGCTTTACAACTCGAATGCGGACTGGGTTGCACCGGGAGTAAAGATTTCGCCGAACAAGTCGTGTGGATACGGGAGTCCGGCCTGCAAGGTCAACGTCAATGACAGTGACCACAGTTACTGGGAGATGTGGAACGAGACGGCCCAACAGAATCGCAACTATGCCTGGGAGAACTTCATGACCGGCAATCAGGTGCTGTTCATGGACCCTTACGTAGTGTATTACCCGCGCGAGAACCGAAACCTGTGTGTCTCTCCCACCAACGCCATATGCAGTGGACCGGACACCCGTTGGGAGGACTTCAGGAAGAATCTTGGGTACATATTGAGATATTCCCGCAGGCTGAATCTTGGCAACGTCACTCCGCAGAGCTCGCTCTGTTCGACAGGGTATTGTCTTGCCCAGACGGCTACCGTCGGTGCGGAGTACCTGGTTTACGCTCCTTCCGGCGGCTCGTTCACGATAGATCTCTCAGCGATGTCAGGTTCAAGGGCATTGGCCCTGGAGTGGTTCAACCCCTCGACCGGGGCTACCGTCGTCGAAAAGCCCATACCTGCCGGTTCATCCGCGCAATCGTTTACTCCACCGTTCAGCCAAGACGCGGTGCTCTACCTGGTGGATACAAAGGGGCATGCAGCTTCAGGGAGCCACTGACCTTGAAGCTTCGCTCACCTCCAGAAGGAAATCCAAAACCCGGAGGTCGCCCTAATGCGCCAGGAAGAAAGGCGGTACGATGACCACCGCATCGGGACTGGTCTTCTTCGGGGACGACGCGGGTGATTTCGAAGCCGTGGACGCTTGGACAGGGAAAGCACTGTGGCACTTTAACGCCGGTCAGACCTTCCATGCCTCGCCCATGAGTTACAGTGTTAACGGTGTCCAGTACGTTTCGATCGCCTCAGGGAGCGATGTGTTTAGCTTCGCTTTAAGTGCAGAGTAAATATCCACCGGATCGTGCCATGTTCTTGCCGCGTCTCGTGCCGACCCGTGGGAGCAGGTCTCATCGATTCGGGCCTGGACGGGGGAAATCAGAACCAGCGCTGCGGCTCCGCCTGCCCGGAAACGGCGTGGGGAATCCACCCACGAATTAGCGCCAAGAGCCCGCAGCCTCCAGCAACAGGACCCAGTCACCAGCGCCGTCGCCGTTTTTCCCCGGCGGGGTGAATTTCCGAATTCCCGAGTTCGCGAATGGCCCGCCGGGAACCGCTGTGTATGCTCCATTCGTGGGGTCGAACCATTTGGCATTGGCCCGCGCCTTCAAGCCGGCCATATTGACGGTAATCGCTCTTGACGTCGGCAGGTAGGCGACGGCCACCGTCCCGTCCGATGTTCTGGCGGCCGTGCAATAATCGCTCTCGCTGACGCGGGTTTGCAACGTTCCATAGCTTCCCAGCCCGGCGGTCACGATCTTATGGTCCTGGTCCGGAACCAGATCCTGCCACGGGAGGGAAGAGAAGAAGTTTTTCCAAATCGTAAGCTGGCTTACTCCGGCCGTATCGATGCGGGACTCCCATCCGTCCGCGAAACTCCAGGTGTAACGGTTGCCATAAAACTGTCCGGTGGCGCCGCTCAGCATGGCCCAATACTCTTCCCGCCGGAGCACCGCGGGCGTTCCAAAATCGGGCGGCGTCCCAACATCCTCGTTGTCATAATGCGCCTCGAGCAAATAGACCGGCCCCACCGGCTTCTGATTGTAGCTGTGCAACGTTTGAATGTAGGTGGGCGAGTAGGTATACGTGCCATTGAGAGAAATAATCGGCAGCCAGGAGGGATCATCGAAGGAAGAACTTGTAGGGACATTGAGTTCGACAGTCTGCAAGTGCGCTGGATCTTCCGATTGAATCCCCTTGGCCACGGCCTGCACCAGTGCGTCGTCTTGAGGATTCTTCCAGGAATTGAAGTCGTTGCCGTTCAACCAGATGACATTCGGGAAGCCCTTGTAGCGGCGGCCGAGATACTGTCCGTAGGCGTAAGCGGAGCTAACGCCATTGTTGCGGAGTGTGGGGAGCCAGCCGATGGTCTCGATCGGATCGATAAAGACCAGCAACCCGTGTTTCGCCCCCAGATTTACGATTTGGTCCAGGCGAGTGAAATATGCCTCATTGGGCTTGGTGAGGTCATAGTGGGTGTAATCGGTTCCGCCGGCCACATACCCCGTGTAGGGTCGAATGCCGTCGGGAGTGCTCCCGTCCTTGTTCTGGGGATAGTCGCTGCCGGCGCAGGCCACGTCGATCCATCCCAGAGTGTTGAATCCGTGCGCTTGCCGATTGGAAAAATACCTTTCGGCTTGCGCCTCCGTCAAGCGTCCCATCAAACCTTGGGGAGTGTCACCCACGATCAGGAAAGGAGTATTGTTCTGATCGACCAGGTAACGCCGGTTGGCGCTGAGCTTGAGGGGATACGCCGCGGGTTTGCTACTCGATGATTGGGGGGGAGCAGCGGTCAATTGCCTGGCAGCCACGGCGCAGGCCAGCAAGGCAAGACCCATGAAGACGACTTGTGTTCCTGGGAGAGAATAACGCGGGAGGATGGATTTCATTTGCGGCCATACCTTTCGACAGGATATGGGGTCAGCGTCTAGCGCGTCATTCTACATCATCATCTTTCTCCATGCTGCGAGATGGACTGGCCCGCCGCGGGGTGGAGTCTCCTTGGTGCGCGCCTCTTTGCAAGGCGACCGCTTTCCAGATCCCGATTCCTTACTGCCTTCCTGGGCTTGGCATTTTGAAAGTCGAAGGGAGGCGCATAGAGAAGCCCTCAGAGTTCGCGTGTGGTACATGGTAGAATAACGCGGCGGAGCGAAGAGAAGCACGAAGCTTGATCGAACCTCTGCTGTCGCGGAAGTTGGGAAACACGGACTGGATCCGATGAAACGGCGCGAATTCTTGACCCTTTTGATGGCCGCGGGAGCGACACCCTCAAAGGGGGAAGCCCTAGCCTCACCCATCCATTTCACGTACCGTCCGATTGATTTCCAGCTCGACAGCTGCGAAACCCCAGAGCGACACGCTCCGGAAACAATGGCGGGCGGCATTGGCCTCTTTGATTACAACAACGACGGCCATCTCGACATTTTTTTCGCGAATGGGGCCGACATTCATTCTCTGACCAAAACTTCACCCAAATATTCGAATCGACTCTTCGAAAACGATGGCAAGGGGAATTTCAGGGACGTTACCGAGAAATCAGGGCTCACCGGCGACGGCTTCTCGAACGGCGTCGCCGTTGGCGATTACGACAACGACGGGCATTTGGATCTCTTCGTCGGCGGCGTTCACGCGAACCATCTCTATCACAATAACGGTGACGGTACATTCACGGATGTCACGGAGAAAGCGGGCCTGGTGACCCACGATTCAGAGTTTGGTCCGCTATGGTCAGTGGGCGGAGCCTGGCTCGATGTCAACAACGACGGCTTGCTCGATTTGTTCGTCCTCAACTACTTCGCCTGGGATGTCAGAACCGAGCCCGCGTGCTATATTCAGCCCGGCGTCCACGACTATTGCCATCCAAAGTTTTACAAGACGACACCCAACCAACTCTTCCTCAACAACGGCGACGGAACGTTCCGCGACGTTTCCGCGGAATGGGGACTTCGCGCGCATCCGGGAAAAGGCATGGGCGTGGGCGTTGCGGATTACGACCTCGATGGCTGGTTGGATTTGTTCGTGACGAACGACACGATGTGTAACTGGCTGTTCCATAACAAGGGCGGCGGAAAATTCGAGGAGGTGGCTTTAGAAACGGGCGTCGCGCTGGCGGAGAACGGCCAATTCGTCTCGGGGATGGGCGTAGACTTCCGCGATATTGATAACGATGGCTTGCCGGATATTGCTTTCGTGGCACTTAATTATCAGACTTTTCCGCTGTTCCGCAATTTAGGCGGCGAGTTTGAAGACGTGACGGTTTCGAGCGGCATGGCTCGCCTGAGCCTGCCGATGGCGGGTTATTCGCCGATGCTCGCCGATTTCGACAACGACGGTTGGAAGGACCTGTTCGTCACGCGAGGACACGTCGAGGGGGTCTCAAGGCCCGATATGCCGAGGGACCAGCACAATACTGTGTTCCAGAATCTGGGGGGATTCAAGTTTCGGGCGCTCACTGCGGAAGCTGGCCTTGCCGCGCAGCCGCCCAAACGGTGCCGTGGATCGGCGGTGGGTGATCTCAACGGCGATGGAAAGCTCGACGTCGTGACGAGCGCTCTCAGCGCGCCGGCGGAAATATGGATCAACGACAGCCCCGGCGAGAATCACTGGCTGGCTTTTAAGCTTGAAGGAACCAAAAGCAATCGCGACGGCATCGGCGCAAGAATCAAAGTCGTCGCAGGCAAATTGACGCAGTACGATCATGTTGCTTTTGCGAGGGGATACGCGTCATCGAGCGCTGGACCGACTCATTTCGGTTTGGGTCCCTACAAAACAGCAGATCGCGTGGAAATTCGGTGGCCTTCCGGGATTGTACAGGAATTGAAGAATGTCGCCGCCGACCGTTGCGTAACGATTGTCGAAGGCGCCGGGTTCAAATAGGTGATAACCCGACTACTCAACTGTCGCAGTAGCCCGAAACAAGCCTGGTGCGCTAAGTAGTCCGAGGAATTTGCGACGTGAAACGGCCAGGAGCGATTGCATCGCCCGCACCTCCTGCCCGCAGGAACTTTCGTCACCACGTGGGAGACCAGCGCTTTGAAACCTTAATAAGCCAGATCAGTTATTCCCGGTTCCTGACCTTGTTTGACCAACACCTTGTACGTGTCGGGCCGTCGCTCCTCAATAACAAGACTCTTGGGCTCACCGAAGGCCGGGCCAACAGAAAGCCACCATTCGCGCCACGTCTTCCTGAGGTCGATGTCTGCCGTCGCCAGGCCGTCCGTAGTTTCCGCCATCACCTCTCCATTGGGGTTCACGATACGACTAGCGCGTCCTTCGCCAACGGAAGTGACCAAGTACACGCCGTTGTCAAGAGCCCGGGCTCGCGTGGTAACGTCATAGTGCCGCGAGCCAGGGTCTCCGGCAATCGGCACGAACACGATGCTGGCGCCCTCGAGACGCAAGATGCGGACGGTTTCGGGGAAAAACATATCCCAGCAAATCAGAATGCCAATACGCCCGAAATCCGTATCAAAAACCGGGTATTCACTCCCCGGAGTTTCGCCGCCCTCAACTTCGGCAAGAGGAAGATGCACCTTCCGATATTTCCCTGCGATGCGGCCCTGGCGGTCGATCAGCACAGCCGTGTCATAGGCCTTTCCGCCCTCCCGTTCCAGCATGCCGGTGATGATGTAGGTGTGGTATTCTCGCGCATTGCGCGCCACCGCCTCGGTCACAGGTCCAGGAATCGGCTCGGAGAGGTCATAGACGGTCCCCTTCACTCCACAGTCAGGAAAGATCTCCGTCAGCAGAACCACATCCGGTTTAGCGCGCCCGGCCCGGTCCAGCACCTCCGCCATAGATTGCAGGTTGTCGTGTACCGTAGTACCCCAGCGTACGGGAATTCTTGTTGTGACCACCCTTACACTGCGCGGTGGGGGCTGACCGGTTTCTATCAAACTGGGACTCCTGAACTCTACTGAGCCGTCGGCGGTCCACCGCAGCCAGAGTTCGAGTGTCACGTTAGTTGCTTTTTCGGGAGCGCCTAAGGTCCGGGCAGCGCTGCGCCAGCCGCTATCCGCCGCAGAAATACTGTCTACATAATCACGCTGAACTGGCTGTCCATCAGCCGTGTTCCACGTCAATATCACTCCCACGCTGCCGCGCTCGTTGACAATGTCCGTCGGTTTGTACAACACCTGGAATCGATAGAAATGGCCAGCGGTAACCGGAATACTCTTTGACAGCCATTTCCCGAATGAGGAAAAATCAACAGCCGTCAGGCGTAGCTCGGTGCCACCGAATTCATTGACGACGTCCGCGCGCGGTCGCAGGTCAGGACGCGGCGACCAGAACTGCCAGGAAATGGGCTTGCCTGCAGGGTCAACGCGGAATTCGGGATTGGGAATAAGATTCGCCCTCGTCGATGCGAAGGCAAGCACACTGCACAGGCACATCACCCAAAGCTGCCGATGAAGGTTCATTGCGGTATTCCTCAAGAGATGCGACATGGCTACTCGCCGAAACTGAGGCTGGCGAGAGCCGCGGCAGCAGCGCGCACGGGATCGCCAAGAGGATCGACTGGGTAGTCCTTACGTTCAGCCGTCCACCTATGTTCGAATTCAAAGTAATTGATTTCCCGCCCAGCCCTGCCCCCGGAGCCGCGCGCCAAGATCCTCGATGAACATCTCCCATCGTGGCAAATAATAATCTTCCAACAGGCCCGACCACTCCTTATATGCATAATCGTGCACATCGGTCGCGGGATCATCCGGACCCCAGTACGTCATCAGTGTTCGCGCGTTCTTTTCGCACAAATTCTTTTCCTCTTCCGTATGCCCCATGGCCTTCGCTGCAGCAAGCCATGTTCCCAAAATGAATTCGCTCCGTGTGCGCAGCAGCGAGTCCTCCGCACGCAGCATCTTCAGAAACTCCTGCCTTGCTGCCTCAAATCCCGCCACGTCGTGCGCCTGATAGGCCGCGACCATCTTGTGGTACGCTTCCAGGCCACGATTACTTAGCACCTGTCGCACAAGATTCACCGCGTCGTATTGATAGGCATCAATCTCGCGTAGCCGGTCGCCGCCCTTGAGGAACTCCCGCGCCGCCTCCTCCAGTTTCGCTTCATCGTATGGGATCTTTGTCGATCCCCACGTACTCACCCTGTCTACGGCCAAGGATGGACGAGCGCAGAAAATAGGTTCCGGGCGCGCACTTGACTGGTACACCGTCTCCAACAGCAGTTGCCACGCACGCTCCAGCTCCGGCGTATCTTCCCCGTACCGCCACTTCACATAATCCCGAATCCACTCGCGCAAATTGACTGGCTCATTCATCCATGCCACATCGAAGAGGAGTTCGTACACGGCAGGATTGTTATTCACCCCCTCCGGCGCCGCGCCCACGCCCTCCATACTGGCGCCATACGGCCCGGTTATCGCACGCGCCGGCTCCGACGCGATCGGCGGCAGTCCGCCAAACAGCCCCGTGTTGTCGCCATAGTTGTTGATCTTCACCCAAACCCAGGGAAACCCGCCAAATCCTTTCCTCGTCTCCCAATCGTCGCTCTCCATATTGAGGATCAATACCTGTGCCGGCGAAAGCCCGTCCATTAATCCCTGCTTGGGATTTCCCTGCCATCCCTGTAGTACCCATACCGCGTCCGGGTTCGCCTTAAGCATTGCATCCTGCACGCCGCGCCCTAGCGACGCAAGATCGAGACCTTCAGCTATTCCACCTTCATGGAATAGATCGCCGCCATAAAACCGCACCGGCCCGTATAGTTTGCTCATTTCCTCGTAATAAACGGACGCCATCCGCACAAACAGCGGGTCCGACGAAAGCAGTATCTCCGGTCTGCGAAAACCGTGCGCGAGGCCTTGATCGAGAATTCGCGCGTCCGGGAACTTCTTCGTCAGCGATGCCGGCACCATCCCGTAAAATCCCTGCATAACCGGCTTGATTCCCAGTTCGCGCATCCGCGCCACAATTTTCTTCTCCAGCCCCACGCGATCATCAATCATTCGCTGCGTCACTGGCCCGCCCCAACCTTCCAGATTTCCCATCAGCCACCAAGCCGTGTACGCCGGTCCGGGAAGGAATTGCAGGATCTCTGCATCGTTGTAGCCAAAGCGGCGCAGCGTGTTCTCCCAGACCGCTTCGGTTCCATTCACCGCCAGCGCCAGATTGATGCCATTCAGCGCCATCCAATCGAGTTCGTGCTCCCACGCGGGCCAGTCCGCAAACGCGAACGAGTAATTGAAAGTGCAGTAGTTCAGGAAATACCGATACTTTAGACGTGAAGTTCGATGCACAGGCTGCGCCAGCTCGGGAAGAACTTTGACTGGCGCAAGGTTGTTGCCAACCAGCGACATCGAGCGATGGCAATAGTACCGCAGATAGTAGTTCAGCCCCACCGCCGCACTGGACGGATCGGATGCCCTAATGACGAGCTTGCCGCCCTCCGTTCGCAGATCGAACACATCGTCCCCGCGTTCTTTCGGAATGCGGATGAGAATTAGCTTTCCGTCCATCCAAGGGACAACTCTGTGCACCAGATCCAAAATCGGCCTCAGTTCCAACCCTGATGAAGGCAGTTCTCCTGCTGGCGATGCAGGGAGAGGTATTGCATCAAGTGGATGGGGCAGTGTCGTGATCAGGATCAGGAGGAGCCAAGCTGAGTTCGCTGCCTTTTGCATGGACAACACCTTCCGGCGCATTTCAGCGCGCAACCAGTCCAGCTTGTACGAGTGCGCGTTCAGCAGCACCCGCATTTCTCGGACGCTTACGCACCGAGCCTCAATTGAAGAAATCACCCGCTGGAATCAGTAAGCAAACAGAGATTCCTTTTTAGCGAACGATTAGTCCACTTAGAACTTTGATTCCGTAGGTGAAGTAGCACCCGGCACACGCACGGTGAACAGGAGACGCTCCATAGACGAGGTAGCCTGGTCGGCTTCGGAACTCGGTTTCGTGAGGCGCATCATCTGGTTTAATTCTTCAGCAGCTTTGTCACTCGCTCCCATCTTGAGGTAGGCCGTGCGCAAGAGACCATGCGCGATATAGAGCGTTGGCTGAGCCCGCACCGCGGCAAGGAGTTGTTGAACGGCGGCCTGGTAGTTTCCCTCATCCAGAAGAATCTGTCCGGCCAGTGCCCTACTTTCGGCATGTTGGGGGTTTAGAGTCACCGCCTGAGAGATGGCCCTTTGCGCCTCCGGCAGGTTGACCGGGGTCAAGTTTGTGATGGCTAAAGCGTCGTAATAATAAGCGTCCACTTCCCGACATCCGAGGGCAATTGCTAAATCGAGCATCTGCTTCGCTTGGTCCGACTTCAGTTCGTCCTGCAAGATCATGCCGTTCACGAGGTAGGGGAGGTCCCACGCCGGCCAGCGGGACTCAA
>CAYTMD010000006.1:0-36495 GCA_964438685.1 uncultured Acidobacteriota bacterium | reverse complement strand
CATGCCCCGGAAATCCTGGATGAATTGATGCGGCTCGAGGTGATTGCCAACTACCGCGAAAGGTGAAACCCCATGTCTCATCGAATCTGTCCCTGGTGGCTCGGCTATCTTCTTGCCAGCCCCATTCGGCGCCTCCTGCAAAACCCGGACGAAGTCATAGCTCCTTATGTTCGTGAAGGCATGACCGTGCTCGAGCCCGGGCCGGGCATGGGATTCTTTACTCTACCCCTCGCGCGCAGGGTCGGCCCCACAGGCCGCGTGGTGGCCGTGGATGTGCAACCCAAAATGATCGCGGCGTTGAAGCGCCGGGTGGCCCGCGCCGGGCTTCTGCCGCAGGTGGACGCCCGCCTGGTTGCCGCGAATACCATGGGGTTGGCAGACATTGAGGGTACGGTGGACTTTACGCTAGCCTTTGCCATGGTGCATGAACTTCCATCGGTTGAGCCTTTCTTGCGGGAAGTCGCACGGGCCTTAAAGCCAGGAGGCAGCTTGTTAATTGCCGAACCAGCCGGGCATGTGAAGGCGCCGATGTTCGATGCTGAATTGCAATCCGCGGCCAAAGCGGGCCTTGAGTTGGTGAGCCGGCCAACAATTCGCCGCAGCCTCGCGGCACTTCTGAAAAAGGCCTGACCTGTTACCTTGCGCTGTTTTGTTGGGTGCTGCGTGCGGCGTCGGCTCAATGCTGTTCTTGTGACTCCACGGTTTTAGGCGTTTGATTCGCAGGTTCCGGTGCAGGCATGTGGCACTGCCCATCGAAGAAGCCCCCGGGATCCACCAGCAGGCAGGGAGTGTAAATATCACCGAGCACGATGCCGTGTTCCTTGATTTCCAGGCGTTCCATGGCGTGAACGGTCCCTTTCACTTTTCCGGTAACGCTCACCACTCGCGATTGAATTTCCCCTTCCACCTCTCCTTGATCGTGGACCACCACCGCGCCGTCGGAAACAATCTCGCCTTTGAAATGGGAATTCAGGCGAATGAGCCCGCCGGAGACCTTCATCTTTCCTTCCACTTCCACACCGGGCTCGAGCCAGCCCACCCAATCGTCCGGCAAGTCGGAGAGTTCGCGACGACGTGTTCCGGGTTTATTCATACCGAATGCCATTTCGCCCTCCCAAAAGCAGTGGATAGTGGTCAGTGGTCAGCCGTCCGGAACAAATTACTCGCCACTACCCACTAGCCACTAACCACTCTTCACTGTTTTCTGACAATCATTTCGTAAATGCGATTCAGGTCTTCTGCGGAAAAATAACTGATCTCGATTTTCCCGCGCTTCTCGTCTCCCTGCACCCTGACGCGCGTGCCAAGGGTTCGTTCCATCTCCAGCACTGCGGCGCGTACGTTGGCATCAATCTTGGGAGCCTCCGCGGCGTCTTTCTTCTTTTCCGGCTTCGGCCCGCGCATGGCGACCAGGGCTTCAGCTTGCCGAACCGATAAGCCCTGTTTCACGATCAAGTTTGCCAGTTGCAGTTGCGCCGCGGCGGATTCAAGCCCCAGCAGAGCCCGCGCGTGGCCGGAGGAAATTGCCCCCTCCACAATCATCTGCTGCACTTCCGGGGGCAGGCGCAACAATCGCAGGGTATTGGTAACGGTGGAGCGGTCAAGTCCCAGACGTTCGGCGATCTCCTCGTGGCTCAGTCCGTGTTTCTGTTGCAACAGAGCGTAGCCCTGCGCGGCATCCAGGGGGTTCAGGTCCTCGCGCAGCAGGTTTTCCGTCAGCGCCAATTCCAGCGCGTCGCGGTCGCCGATTTCGCGCACCACGGCGGGAATGGTGGTGAGCCCCGCTTCGCGCGCCGCCCGCCACCGCCGCTCGCCCGCGATCAACTGATACCGGCCGTCAGCGCGGCGCAGCAGCACGGGCTGCACCAGGCCGCTGGCGCGGATGGAGTCCGCCAACTCTTTCAGCTTGTCCGCCGAAAATGTGCGGCGAGGCTGAAAGGGGTTGGCGTCAATCTGGTCCACGGCAACTTCCGCCAGTCCCGCCGTAGTCGTCTCAACGGTGCGTAGCAGCGCGTTAAGCCCGCGCCCCAACGCCTTTCTGGTCATGATTAATGACCTCCTTCGCTAAATCCAGGTAACTGGTTGCGCCCTTGCATTCAGGGTCGTAGAGAAAAATCGGCTTGCCGAAACTCGGCGCCTCCGCCAAACGCACGTTGCGCGGAATGACGGTGGCAAAGACCTGTTCACCGAAGAAATCGCGCAGGTCGTCGCGCACCTGATGGGAAAGGTTCGTGCGCTCGTCGTACATGGTCAACAAAATTCCCTCCACGGCCAGCCGCGGATTGTGCGAGCGGCGAATGCGAATCAGCGTGTCAATCAATTCGGAAACGCCTTCCAGCGCAAAGTATTCGCACTGCACCGGGACAATCACCGTGTCCGCCGCCACCAGCGCGTTGAGCGTCAGCAGATCGAGCGCCGGAGGGCAGTCAAGCAAAATGAAATTGAACTGGTCGCGAATGTCGGCCATCTTCTTGCGCAGCACCTGCTCGCGCTCCGGTTGGTCCACCAGTTCCACCGAAGCTCCCACCAGGTTCTTCTCCGAGGGGATCAGGTGCAACCCTTCCACCGCGCACTTCAGGATCATGTCCTTCAGGGGTACGTCGTGCATCAGGGCGTGGTAAATCGACCGGCGGGCGGGATCGCGGGGAAATCCCATGCCGGCCGTGGTGTTCGCCTGGGGATCGCAGTCGATGACCAGCGTCCACATGTCCTGCTTGGCCAGCGCCGCCCCCAAACTAATGGCCGTGGTGGTCTTTCCAACTCCGCCCTTCTGATTTGCTATCGCTATGACTTTTCCCAAATCAATTCCCATACTTCTGAATTTGCCGTGAATCTAACAGACCCCGCCATTTTCCGCAAGTTGCGAGGGCTGATAATCGGGTAATCCGGTGATCGGGTGATCGGATAATCTGCGATTGACGATTGAAGATTGGCGAATTTGGCCTTCCTCTTCAGGCCTAGCACCCGGGCTTGTTCGGAATTCGGAATCCTGAATTCGAAATCCTGGAGAGCGGGCCGAGCTGCGCCGAATCCATCGGGTCTGGCGTGTTTCGCGTCGCTCGTCACTGACCTTTCGATTCTTCCCCTCACCTGAAACCACCGATAACTGATCGGGTGAGCGTGGGCAGCCGGCGAGGTTGTAATCGTGCGCTCCTTCCGCTAGCCCACCATCAAATATGCCTTTCTTCGTGTTGCTGGTCACTCGTCACTTATCACTTGTCACTCGTTACTGCCGCCCACAGCATTTTCTGCTTACCGCTAGCCACCAACCACTGTTCTCCAGTAACTCCCTTTCTTTTCATCAACATCTTGGAAGGAATGGCTTAACTCGTTTGTTTTCATGAATATCATGGAAAGGCGAAAAGCGGACATTTTTTCTATATGTGTTTTCAATAACTTAAAGAGTTTTCGCCTCAATTTTTACCCCTTTTTTTCACGGCGGCGGTCAGCGAAGAATCGTTTAAATTGTTTGCTTTCAGTAACATCGATTTTTGCGAGGTTCTTGCGATTCGGCGCTAACCCCTTTTTTTTCTGATACATCTTGGAAAGCCATGCCTTTCTTTTTCTCCCCGGTTCATTCATCTCAAGCTAACTATCTTTAATTTTAATAAGATATGACTTTCAGACATTTGCGCCGTAAACGACTAACCCATTTTATATCTTATACATCTTGGAAAGCCGCGATAAGCGGGCGATCAGACCATCGGCTCATCGGGCCTCTAAAACCAGCCTCATGCCCAGCCGATGGATCGATGGGGCGAAGAACTGATAAACCGATTTTCGTTTGAATTTGCATGGCTCTATCGGGCAATCCGTGCATCTTCCGCCTGTAAGCCCGGCCGATTGTTGTCGCTTTTCGGGCCACGGGTTCATTATCCTGCAAAAAGCCGCATCCACAGCCCGCCATATTGTCGCCTCGCCATTTGTTTTCTACCATATAGCCAGATCGGTCTTCATTTCTACTATCTTTGTCTGTGATTTCTTCAGGGCGTGCGTCAGGAAGGGAGTGTATTGCCGGGGTGGCGGTGCGCCGCGCCTTCATAGCATATCTAGCCTATACTGATCGGATGACAGTGTCAAGATGGCAAATTGTCCCGGTCCGGGTCAGGCGCCGTCTCTGCCGCGGGCAGTCCACCAACCAAGGCCGCCCGGATTAGAGGGCTTGCCAAATTCCCGCCACGGCTTTAGCCACTGCTGTCGTGAAATCAGTTGTGCCGAAGGTAACTTGGAGTGCGGCAGCAGCAGCTACCGCCTTGGAATTCCACTGCGTCAACAACCATCTCTAAATTGCGAGCTGATGGCATTGGGGGGAAGGCGGCAGCTTCGCGGCCGCGCTCCAAGACGCCTTTGGCGATCACTGCGGTGGCCACATCTTCGCGGAGATGGAAAACGAGTCGGTTAAGCTGCTGAACTGCCTTGTTGTTCACCTTGAACGGCAGAAATGACTCCCGGGCCGACTGTCTACCTGCGGTTGTTTATAGCCTGACCCCGCATAGCAAGGGGAGCCGCGACCAAGCACGCATTGCAGGGCCGAACAGTCGCCGACGCGCCAAAGCCGCTATGGCGACGGCGCGCGTTCGGCCCCCGACCAGCGCCGCTGGTCCCCACAGTTTTGTGCCACGGGCGTCCGAAGCTGTGAAAAAATCCCGAAAAGAGCAAGACAACCTCGCGCAGAGACGCAAAGACGCAGAGGCCAAAAGAAAACAAAGAGCATGTTTATTGCACATCTTTGCGCCTTCGCGCCTTTGCGTGAGATTGTTTATTTTTTCACACGTTCTCCCGCCCGTGCTCAAGCATGGCCGGGACCTGTCCCGATATTTTTGATCGGGGACGGCCATGGCACATTAGGTTGCGGCTCTGCCGCGCCGGCGGCCTTTCGGCCATAAATCACCCTTGCTTGCCCTCGATATGGCACGGTTTGCAAGTAATGGCGCCCCGCCCCGGGCGAGGTCAGAGAATCACCACGTCATGCACTATGTTCATTCCATAGAGGGGCTTGTTCAAACGGCTTAACCTGTGATGCCCTGGCCGGCGAGCGCGATATTGTTGCGGGTGGTGTTCTTGACGAGGTACATGGCTTCATCGGCCTTGCGCAGCAGTTCCTTGCGCGTGCGGCCATCCACGGGGAACGAGGCGACGCCAAAGCTGGCGGTGACCTTGATGTTCATTTTCTCTTCTGTGAAAAACACGCGATTGATCAGCAGGTCGCGGATGCGGCGCACCACCATCAAGGCATTTTCTTTGGAGGTCTGGGGGAGCAGGACCACAAACTCGTCGCCGCCGAAGCGGAAAGCGTAGTCGATCATGCGGAGGTGGCCCTTGATGCTGTCGCCGATCATCCAGAGAAGTTTTGAGCCCACCAGGTGTCCGTGCACATCGTTAACCTGCTTGAAGTGATCCAGGTCGATGAATATGACGGAAAACTCGTAGCCGTAACGGTTGGAGCGGTAGATTTCCGTGTCGAGGACAAAGTTGAGATGCCGGGCATTGTAAAGCGCGGTGCAGTCATCCGTAATGGTGAGCTCGTGGATGCGCTGCACATAGCGGGCATTTTCCAGCGCAATGGCGGCGTAGTCCGCCAGGCTCTTCAGGATGGGAATATCGTCAGTGTTGAAACTGGGTTTGCCAAGCGCGTTGACGAGTTCAATGACCCCCAGCACGTGGCCATGCGCTTTGATCGGCACACACACAATGGAGCGGGTCTCCGTGTGGGTCAGTTCATCGACCTTGGGCGTGAAGCGGGGATCAGTCGCCGTGTCTTCCACAAGCAGAGGCTCGCCGTGCTCAGCCACCCATCCCGCCACTCCCTCACCGAGCTTTAAGCGCACATCGCGGAGCTTTTCCGCGCCGCTGCCAATGGCGATCTCGAAATACAGTTCCTGCGTGTCCTCATCCAGCATCAGCAGCGACCAGGTGTCCGGCTGGAGCATGTCGCTGATTTTTTCCATGATGGTCTGGAGAATCTTCTGCAAGTCAAGGGTCGAGAATAGAGCCTTCCCCACTTCATGAAAGAGTGAGAGGCGTTCCACCTGACGTTTCAGTTCGCCGATTTCTTCTTCTGGACCCATCACCTTCCCAAACGGATGCTGGAAATAAATGCGTATAGACCTTTTAAACCATTGAGCGGGGGTTTTCAACCCTTTTGTCGTGGCGCCCCCGCCCGGTGAAACCAAGGGGCATCCTGTTAAAGCATTTGACACTGTTATGTGCGGGAAAATATGATGAAGGCGGCTTGATTGGTCAGGAGCGTACCAGACCCCCTATGCCCGCCTTCGGTGAAAATCTTCGACGCGAACGTGAGATGCGAGGCGTAAGCCTGGAAGAGATCTCTTCCGCTACGAAGATCAGTATGCGTTTTCTCGATGCCATTGAACGGGAAGATTTTTCCAAGCTCCCCGGAGGGATCTTCTCGCGCAGCTTCATTCGCAGCTATGCGCGCTATCTCGGCTTGGACGAAGAACGCGTGGTGGCCGAATTCCAACTGGCCGCGCACCCGCAGGTGGAATTTGACCTGCATCGGATGGCGGCGGGCAAGAACGGCTCCGGGCGGCAAGTAGGAAGAACTCCGCTGATTGCAACCCTGGTGGCAGTGGTTTTATTCGCCGGCGGCTATGGGCTTTTCCGTTACTCGCGGCGAGGCTCTGACACGCCGATTCCACCCCCGCCTGCTCCGGTTGTGACTCCCAAGGTGGAAGTCCCCGCGCCCCCGCCACTCCCCACAAATTGCGCTGATACCGGTGCGGTTCCGGGCGCGGCAGTGGGCGAGGCGGCGCCGGGAACTGCCGTTCCGCCACAGCCCAGTTGCGTTCCTGGTGCGCCATCCGCCTCTTCCTCTGCCGGCGCGGTGGCACCGCCCCCAACCCCCGGCACGGGCACTCCTGTTTCCAAGGGAGGCTTAGCGGCAGGCGCGAACTCCGCCGCGCCGCCGAGTCCGGAAACGGCAGCCCCCCCTGAGACCAAACCCGCCAACGATTCGGAGTTAATACTCCAGGTGGCCGCCACAGACCGCGCCTGGGTGGCCGTGGATTCCGACGGAAAGACGGTGCTGCAGCGCGTGCTGAATCCCAACGAAGTGGAAACCCTGAAGGCACACAAGTCTTTCGATATAACGACAGGAAACGCGCAATCCGTTATTCTCACGCTGAACGGCGAGACACTGAAGCCGCTGGGCAGGCGCGGCGAGGTGAAGTCCCTGCACCTGACGCGCGATGATGTGAAAACTTCCGCTCCCTGAGGTCCTGATATTCCCCCACGCATCGTGGATCTAATCCGCGCTGGCAAGGCGCCCGAGATCATCCGTCGCAAGGGTGCGGAAGGCGCTCTGCCTTTGCCGCCGGAAGATAAAATAGAAATCCTGACCCTGCTCGCAAGGGCGCCGGAAGCGGGCTTGCGGGAGAAGGCGCTGGAAACGCTGCGGCAAGTGAACGGGGCGGAGCTTCGCCGGGTTATGGCCAACCCCCAGACGGCGCACGATGTCCTGCGTTTTGGGGCGGAGCATCTCCTGGCAGAGCGCGAAGGTCTAAGGGACGCGCTGCTCTGGAATCCCAGCCTTCCGCCCGACGTCCTCGAAAAGCTGCAACCGAAGCCTGCCGCCGATCCGATCATTGTGAAGGCCGTCGCTGCGGAGCCGGTCCTGACTCAGCCGGAACCGCTCGCTGAACTTCCCAAGCTTGAGGCCGCGAAGGAATCCACCAGCAAACCTGAGGCTGTCCCTCAAGACATCGACGAACAAACCGCCGTTGAAATAATGGCCAGGATTGCGTCCGGCGAAAAGGTTGAGGATGGGACGGGCGCGGCCATAGAGGCTCCGCCCGAAGTCACCAAGCATGACAGCGAGCTTACCCAGAAGGATCGGGAAACCTTGATTGAGAAAATCAATCGAATGTCGGTGGTGGAAAAGATCAAGGCGGCACTGACGGGCAACATGGAGACTCGCTCGATGCTTATTCGCGACTCCAACAAAATCATATCGCGCGCGGTGTTGCAGTCGCCCAAGATTTCCGATACGGAAGCCGAAGGCTATGCTGCCGCCAAGAATGTATCGGAAGAAGTGCTGCGCCTGATTGCCTCGAATCGTAAGTATATGAAGACCTACGTGGTGATGCGGGCCCTCATCAATAATCCCCGCGCGCCCATTGACGTCACCCTGCGTCTTATTGCCCGAATGAACGACAAGGACCTGAAGGGGCTTTCCCTCAACCGAAATATTCCGGACGTCATCCGGAGCATGGCCATTAAGGTGATCAAGCAAAAGGAAGAGGCCAACAAACCCAAGCTAGGCAAGCACTGATCCCGCTCACGCCCCGATTCGCTTGCTACTTCGCCCGCTCAGCCAGGACTGAAGCGAAGACTTTCAGCATCTCATCGTGAACCAGGCCGTTGGAGACAAACACGTCGTCACCGAGCAATTTGAATGCTCCTCCCCGCACATCGGTTAAGCGTCCCCCCGCCTCGGTAACCAGCAGCGTGCCCGCCGCTTTGTCCCACGGATTCAGCTTCAGCTCCCAGAAGCCTTCGAAGCGCCCAGCCGCCACGCAACACAAATCGAGCGCCGCCGAGCCTGCGCGCCGGATGCCGTGGGATTGTTCCGTAAAGCGGAAATAGAACTGAATATTCAAATCGTGATTGGTCGCGAAGGGGGGGAACCCCGTTGCCACCAGGCTTTCGCTCAGCTTCTCCGTGGGGGAAACGTGCATGCGCTGGTCGTTCAAATATGCCCCGGCGCCGCGCTCAGCCGTGTACATATCGTTGTGCGTGGGATCGTAAACCACTCCCGCAACCACTTCACCGCGATACGCAAGGCCAAGGGTGACGCAATAAACAGGGAAGCCGTGGGCATAATTCGTCGTCCCATCCAGAGGATCGACGTACCAGCAATAGTCGGAAGACGAATGATGATTGCCCCCTTCTTCGGCAACAATCGCGTGGTCGGGAAAGCGCTCACGCAGGTGCTTGACAATCAACGCTTCCGACTGGCGATCCGCCTGCGTCACCAGGTCCGAGCGGCGCTTGTAGCTGATTTCCAAAGGCTGGGTAAACAATTCGGCCAGAAGCGCCCCGGCTTCCCTTGAAATCTCCACTGCGGTATTAAGGTAATCCGTCATAATTTTCATCCACCTAAGTTGAAGAGCAAGTTAAAGGGCAATGCCGGGCTTTAAATCCACGGATGACCGCGTTCTTTTACTTTTGCACTTTGCCTTTTGACTTGTAACTTCGGTTGAACAGCTCTCTAGCGGCCCCGCTCAATCACGACGTGCCCTTGGCCTTCCCCTTCCGACCAGACGGCGCCATCCGCGAAGTATTCCTTCTTCCAGATGGGAACAACCTGTTTGAGACGGTCGATGCTGTAGTGACAGGCCTCAAACGCCTGCCTCCGATGTTCAGCGGTGACGATGATGGCCACGCTGGTTTCGCCGATCTCCAGGCGACCCAGGCGGTGGACAATCCCCATGCCGTCGATGGCGAACATCTTCTTCGCCTCGGCTCCCAGTTCTTCCATCTTGCGAATCGCCATGGGCTCGTACGCCTCGTATTCCAGGTAGAGCGTGGCGCGGCCGCGCGAATGATTCCGCACAATCCCTTCGAATATCACCACCGCCCCATCCTCCGGAGCGCGGAGTTGCTTTGAGAGGTCGGAGGCGAAGATCGGATCGTGGGTGATGCGGAAGAAATCCCTGCCGGCGCCGCCACTTACCGGAGGCATGAAGGCCACCTCATCGCCATCGCGCAAAGGGGTGGAGCCGTTGGCAATCTCCTGATTGACAGCAAGGAGCAGGGCGCTTCCAATCGATTGCAGGCGCGGGAAACGGGCCTCGTAATGGCGTCGCAACCCATCCAGGTGCTCTCCTTCGGGCAGTTCCACCTGCTCTTGCGCGCAACCCGTCAGGTCATGGGTGATGCCGAAAAACAACACGTTGACTTTCATGATGGCCTGAAAACCCCGCTTCCGCACGGCAATCCCTGCATGCAACCAGTATACACGCGGGGCAGCCCGCAGGGGTTGGATTGGGTTTATTTTCCCAGCACGTGACGCAAAGCGCCCGCGAGTTCAGGAAAACGGAATTGATAGCCGCTCGCCAGCAATCGTGCCGGCTCCACGCGCGCGCTGGCCAAAAGCAGGTTGTCCGCCATTTCGCCGAACATCAGATGAGCGGCAAAGACGGGCAGGGGGAAAATTGTGGGGCGCCGTAAGACGCTCCCGAGGTTTTTGGTAAATTCCCGATTGGTCACGGGATGAGGCGCCACGGCATTGACGGCGCCGCGCAGGCCATCAGAATGGATGGCCTGCGAAAAGGCACCCACAACATCATCCAGGGCAATCCAACTCAGGTACTGACGCCCGGTTCCCACACATCCGCCGAACCCCAATTTGAAAGGTGTGAGCATGGCAGCCAGTCCACCGCCCGCTTTGCTGAGGACGAAACCGATGCGCAGGTTCACGACGCGAATGCCGTTGCCACTTGCGGGTGCAGTAGCGGCTTCCCAGGCTTTGGTGACCTCCGAAAGAAACAGCGAGCCCGCGGAACTTTCCTCGTTCAGCACGTTGTCATCGCGGTTGCCGTAGTAACCGATCGCCGACGCGGTTACCAGCACCTTGGGGCGACTGCGCAGATGGGCCAGGGTTTCGCAGAGCAACTGTGTGCCCTTGACCCGGCTTGCAAGAATGCGTGACTTCTTTGCGGGCGTCCATCGTCCAACAATGGACTCTCCGGCCAGATGCACAACGGCATCGAAATCTTCAAGATCTTCTGCCTCAATGGAGCCCGCTCCGGGATCCCACAAGATATGCCGGCCAAGGGCAGGCGACCTGGTGAGGCGGACAACGATGTGGCCGTCTGCCGTGAAGGAGGCGAGAAGTGATTGGCCGATCAATCCGCTGGAACCTGTCAGTAGAATGCGCACGTGAGAACCTCCAAACGGCTGGCGAGAGGCGCCGGGGATAATGGATCAGCAATCATCGCACTCCAGCGCAGCCTGACGCGCATATTACCCCTATAACCTCTGCCCTGTCCCCTGTAACCTAAGTTGGCTGTTGTTGGGTGAGGCAGTGCAGGGTTCCCAAACCCCACACTAAATCGACGGCATGGATTCCAATCACCGGACGATCGGGAAAGAGGTCACCGATCGTTCCCAAGGCAATGAGGTCGCGAGGGTCGTTGAAAGTCGGGACCAGAACCGCGGCATTGGAGATATAGAAATTCGCATAGCTTGCCGGCAGGCGTTGGCCGTCCAGATAAACGGGCGACGGCATCGGCAGCGGCACAACTTCCAGCTTTGAGCCGTCTTCCAGGCGCATGTCCTTGACGCGTTCCCAGTTTTCCTGAAGCGCGGAATAATTTGCGTCGTGCGGATCTTTTTCCCAGCAGAGAACCGCCGTGCGTGGCCCCACAAACCGGCACAAGTCATCCACGTGACCGTGCGTGTCGTCGCCGGCAATTCCCTTGCCCAGCCAGAGAACATTGGTTACACCCAGATATTGCCGGAAGACGGCGGCAATTTCCTCGCGGCTGAAGCCCGGGTTGCGGACTTGCGTGGCCGGATCCAGCAGGCATTCCTCGGTGGTCAGCAGCGTACCGCGCCCGTTGACGTCAATGCTGCCGCCTTCCAAAACAAACTTCCGGTTCTTCACCACGGCATCGAACATCCGCAGATGCAACGCCCGTGCGGCGCGCTCCGGCACCTGGCAATCCTTTCGCCAATTCGGATACTTCGCCCAACCCGTGAAGCCGAAGTGCGCAACGGCAACATCGGCGCGTGGGGCATCGCGCTTAACAAACATCGGGCCAAAATCGCGTGTCCAGCCACGATCGGTGGGGAACCGGAAGAACTTTACGCGCGCCAAATTTACGCCGATTCTCTTGAGGATATGGCAGGCTCGATCCTCATGCGCTTTCGAGTTGACAATGATCCGCACGATTTCACCGGGAGCGATTCGGCGGACGATCTCACCGTATACCCAGGGAATCGGCGCAAATTTCCCTGGCCAGTCCGTGAGGTTGTGCGGCCAACCAATCCAGGTAGCTTCGTGAAGTTCCCACTCGGCGGGCATGCGGTAGCGAAGGTCGACGGGGTTCGGTCCTCTTTTGGGGTTCTGGGGACTGGGGGCTGGGGGCTGGGGCTTCGGGGCTGATTTCTGGGGGGCGGAAGCTGACTCCTGGCAACTCGAAATCAGGTGCTGAGAAGCGAAGTTGGGTTTTCCCCGAACCCCGAATCCCGATTCCCCAGCCCCCAGCCCCCAGTTCCCAGTCCCTAGTCTCTTTTTTGCCACGGATCCTCGTCCAGGAATCGGTTGGTGATTTCAGCGTAAGCATCAATCCGGCGATCGCGGAGAAACGGCCAGTTGCGCCTTACGTCTTCAATGCGTGTCAGATCGATTTCAGCCAGAAGAGTTTCCTCGCCCTCCGTTGACGCCTCAGCCAGCACGATGCCAAAGGGATCACAGATGAACGAAGAACCCCAGAACTCCAGGCCCGCACTGGCAGTGGAGGCTCTCTCCAGGCCCACGCGATTGACTGCGGCCACGTACACTCCATTGGCGATAGCGTGCCCGCGCTGAACCGTCCGCCAGGCGTCGCGCTGAGCAATTCCATACTGCGCCTTCTCTGCCGGGTGCCAACCGATGGCCGTTGGGTAAAACAAAATACTGGGACCCTTCAAGGCCGCCAGGCGCGCGCCCTCCGGATACCATTGGTCCCAGCAAATCAGCGTTGCGATGCGTCCCACTTGCGTGTCAAAGGCGCGAAACCCCAGATCGCCGGGTGTGAAATAGTACTTTTCGTAGTAAGCGGGGTCGTCGGGAATATGCATCTTGCGGTAAAGACCCACCACTTCGCCGCTGGCATCAATTATCGCGGCGCTGTTGTGATAAACGCCGGGGGCGCGGCGCTCAAAAAGGGGCGCGATGATTACCACCCCTCGCGCCTTGGCCACCTTCCCCAGCGTTTCCGTAGTGGGACCGGGAACCGTTTCAGCAAGATCAAACAGTTCGGCATCCTCGCGCTGGCAGAAGTATTGAGATCGGAAAAGCTCCGGCAGGCACACAACTTCCGCGCCACGTTGCGCCGCGTCCTCCACCAGGGCGGCAGCTTTTTGCAGGTTCTCGTCCGGGCTGGGTGAACACGACATTTGCACCAGTCCGGTTAGGTATTTCTGCTTGGTAGGCATCATCATGAGACTACACAAATCACCGGGTTTTGCCAAGATTGCAAGCGCTCGAAACATGATGCCGGGAAGAGCCCGCTTCCTCTAACGATCTGATTCCGTGATAATGTCGAATGGCGGGAACTTCCTGGATTTCCCTCTCGTATCTCAAGGTGGAGGGTCAGCCGTGCGAATCTTTCTTTTCGACCTTGTGGTTTCGATTATGGGGACGCTTGTCCTTTGGCAGTTTGGCTTGGCCGCCAAGATATGGCCTGGCCATCCGTTGCTTGCCACCTCTGTCATCATTGCCGGTTGTGCGATCGCAGTTCATGGGATCTTATCGCGTGATACGGCCAACAAAAGGTCAAGGCCGCCCAGCCAGGGTTAGCTCCACAACCGGTCCCTGGATTCCTCCTTGTCCCACTCCGGCGTGGGCGGGAAGTAGCTCGTTCCCGGCAGCAGGTGTTCTTTCACCGCTTCTTCGTTGAGGGTGATTCCCAGCCCCGGCTTATCAGGCACGGTAATCCAACCGTGATTGACGATGGGCTTCGATATGCCCTCAACCAGGTCGTTCCACCAGGGCACATCCAACGAGTGATTTTCCAGCGCCAGAAAGTTTTGCGTCGCCGCCGCGCAGTGCACGTTGGCCATGCAGCTTACCGGTGAGCCAGCGAAGTGCATTGCCATCGGCACGCCAAATTCCTCTGCCATATCGCCGATTTTATGAGTTTCAAGAATGCCGCCGGCGGTCGCAAGGTCGGGGTGAATCTTGCCAACCGCATGGTTCTCACAAAGAACCCGGAAACTCTCCTTGAGGTAAATATCCTCGCCGGTCAGGATGGGCGTGGGACTCTCAGCGGATATTTGTTTCAGCAGGTCGGTATATTGCCAGGGAATCACGTCTTCCATCCACGCCAGGTTGTATTTCTCATACGCTTTTCCCAGCCGAATGATCGATTTCACACCGAGGTGGCCGAGATGATCCATGGAGAGCGGGATTTCCATGCCCACGGCATCGCGCACCGCCGCGACGTAGGTCTCCAGCATTGCAATGCCTTTGTCCGTGACCTCCATCGCCAGTAAGGGATGAGGGGTCAAGGCCATTTCCTCCGGGCTCAGGTCGGACCGCCGCGTGACCGTGCCCGGCGTGCCGGCGACCATTTCGATTCCCAAATCCATCTTGAGCCACGTGAGCCCCATTGTCTCCTTGCGCTCTTTCATCCGTTGCGCGTAAACCTGGGGATCTTTGGATTCCGTGGTGTCCGCATAGATGCGAATCCGGTCACGAAATTTGCCGCCGAGCATTTGATATACAGGAACGTTGTAGGCTTTGCCGGCAAGGTCCCACAGCGCCATCTCCACACCGCTGACGCCGCCGCCCTGCCGCGAATGGCCTCCAAACTGTTTGATCTTACGGAATAGCCGATCGACGTTGCAGGGATTTTCCCCCAGCAACCGGCTTTTCAGAATCAAAGCGTAAGTGGGACTGGCGCCATCGCGAACTTCTCCCAATCCATAGATACCCTGATTCGTGTCAATGCGGATCAGTGGGCAATTCATCGGAGCATGGCCGACATGCGAAATCCGCAGGTCTGTGATTTTCAGGTCGGATGGCCGCGACCGCGTGTTGGTGTTTTGGACTGCGCCTTCGGCCACTTCATTCCTCCACAACGCGCCACCCAGCACCGCTGCGGCGGATGACTTCAAGATGCTCCGTCGATTCATTCCCGGCTTATCGTTTTTCGGCATAACCCTATCATCTCCCCGTCTTACTCCACCTTCATCCTGACCTTGGCGCCCTTCTGTTCCGCGAAGCGGTTGAACTCTTCAATCATTTCCCTGGTCCATTTGGCGTCGATAACGCCGGGCGGATATTTCCCTTCACGCAGCATCTGGTGGCCCCAGTCGTCGCGGAGTTGCGTCAGCTCGGAAAAATCCGCAACCTTTTCCGCGAGTTGTGGCGGAATGAAAGTAAGACCCTCGGGATCGCTAACCACAACGTCACCGGGCATCACCGTGACGTGACCAATGCGAATCGGTACATTGATTCCCATCAGCGTGACGCCGGCAATCGCCGAAGGATCAACACCGCGCACGTAGCAGCGGAAGCCCTTGATTTCGGAAATTCCCGATTCATCCCTGACGGAGCCATCCACGATAAGGCCGGTTCCGGTCTTGGCAAAAATCGAGGTGGAAAGATTATCCCCGGCAAACGTGCCGTCTTCAATTTTCCCAAACAGGTCCACCACCAGCACATCGCCCGGCTTAAGGGTATCGATAACCCAGGCGTTCTGGCCTTTTCCAACGCGTCCTTCCTTGTTTCCATGGTCGTTGATCACGGCGTTGACGTCAGGCCGCATGGGCATGAAAACCGCAGTGACCACACGCCCCACCAGCCTGTCGCCCGGGTTTATCACTTTCCAGCTGCCCTCAAACTGGTGAAGATAACCCGCGCCGCGGAGCACGGACCAAGCCTCTTCCGCGCTCACGGTCTTGAGGCGGGTGACAACGGATTCCGGCACATTGGGTCGCCCGTCCGGAAAGCGGTCGCCCTTCCACTCGCGCGTCAGGTCAAGGCGCTGTTCGTTCGAAAACATTCCGATCTGCGCAAAAGCCGCCTCGGTGAAGGAAAAAATCAGAATTGCAGCAAATACGATTCGAAGGGGTGCTCTCATCTTCATTCTCCTATAATGGGAACTGGGCAACACTCTATTAGACGATCCTGCCGGTCTTACCTGCCTTGATGATCCTATCCACCAATCCACCGGCCTTGCATGGGCCGGAAAGGTCCTGATTAGCCAGAGCAGCGGGGGCCGCCCAAATGCATGCGTCGAACCAATAGTCCCACCCGTAAGTTACCTCGCCATTGTCTTCGAACGCACTGCGGGCGCATGGGCCATCCCACACGTATCCCCACTGGCAGGCATTGATCTCGCAATACTTGCGCAGCAACTCCAGCCCAAAGCCCCTTTGGCCTTCGTAGGCGAAGGTCAACGCGTTATAGATCACTTGAAAGTCGTTCCAAGTGTACTTCCCGGTCATGTACCTATTGACCTCACCGGTCCATAGGGTGCCATCGGGGTTGGCAAAGGTCGGCGGCATGCCCAGCTTGCTGATCGCGCACACCTTGTCTTTCAATACCGCCAGCACTGTGGCTACGTTCTGCTTCGGAAAGACCGGCGTTACTCCATGCAGCCGCGCCCAGAATTGCCCGTTCAGTTGGGCGGAAAAGAAAGCATCCAATTGCTTGCCGTTCTGAGGATCGTTATAGACCAGATAGTGGTCGCCCCTCCAGAGGTATTTCTCCATGGCTTCTCTTCCCGCCTCCAGCCGCGCATCCAGTCTCTTCACATGCTCGGTGTCCCCCATCTCCACTGCCCATTCCCGCAGCATCTCGGCGGCCGCCATCCGGTAACCACCCGGGTGGGCCACATAGCCCCACATGCGGCGATCCTCATACCATTCGAGCTCATTGGCTGTGCCCGACTCGTAGGGAGGCATTGCGATGATCTGCGCGAGACCCAGATCCGGACGCCGGTTAAACGAGTACTCGAGTGCTTGCTTGGCCGAAGGATAGAATTCTCTCAAGAACTCCTCGTCGCCCGTCACCTTCCAGTGACAATCCAGTTGCAGCATGTAGTTGGCCCCGTTCATGACCTCCTGGTAGCCGTAGCTCGCAGGTGTAGCCGGGTCTGCCCAATGGCCGGCTAGACAAGGCACATTTCCGTTTTCTTTCTGAGCAGCCTTGAAGGATCGCATGATCGAGACCGCCAAATCAGGGAAAAAGTACTCCATAAATGGACCCATCATGGTGATGTTAGGCAGGGTTGAGACGTTCGGGCAGGCACGGGGGGACTCGATCATGGCAAATAACCCATCCTCCGGTTTGCACCAATCGCCAATCGGAGGCTTGGCCTGCGCCCACAGGGAGCAAGGAGCATAGTAGTAAAAGGCGTTGATGAGCGAATCCGCCAGCCAGCCTGGAAGCTCCTTGTCGTTATAGATCACCGACTGCCAGGCAATGACCCGGTCCAGCAGCGACTGATGATTGCGGGCCAGGAAGTCAGCCACCTCCCCCGCATTGGCAAACCGGGAAGCATACATGTGGGTGAAACGCTTTCCGGTCGAGTAAGAAACCAGGCGGCCGCCAGACTTAGTTAAAATCGGGGGACCGCCTGTCCCGGGATTGCCGTTCCCCTCCCACTCCGGCGCGTACCAGGCCAGAATCAACCGCACCACCTTCTCTTGCCCCGGCTCCAGGCTGAAGTCCACCGCCAACGACGAACCGCCGTCATCCTGGGCGATCTCCGGCAGCCCCTTCTCAATCGTCGCCCACTTCATCCCGTCTGTTCCCAGTTCACCACCCACGCGGATGCTTTTTTCGTCCAGCGCCGCCAACACGTAGCTCATCCCCCATGCCTTTTCTTCCACCCAAACCCCGGAAAGATCCGCCGGCGCGGGGCGACGCTCGATGTGAGGCGCCGGAAGCTCGATCTCTTTAGGGAGATTGAACCAGCCAATCACTTCATCCCTTGTGCGGTGCTTCCCGAAAGCCGGAAAGCTGAAGGCCAGTGTACCCGCCTGCCGCGAAGATACGTTGTTCGTCAAGTGAATCTCAAACACCGCTCCGGGCGTGTTGGAGGTTTTGGCATCGCCAGGTATAAATGGGGCCCAGGCCCGCAGGCTGACTTCTACCGGTGCTCCCGTCTTGTACTGCATATCCACGATAGGATAATGGCCCCAGTAGTCAATCGTCTTCGCTGTTCCTGTGGCTCCGGCGAAAGACAGAACCGGCCCAAGGCTGGACCGGTTCCTCCCGGCATAGTTCTTGGTTTGACCCGTGGTCAGTACATGCGTCTGCCCCCCGATTCCAATGCCCAGGAAGGGTCTGTTTAGAGGGCCGCCGGGGGGAACGTAATTGTTGAAGATCGAGCTGTACCCAAAGGCCCCAAACCCCTCCAAGTAGAGACCGCCCGTATCGATGCCCCCCAGGGGCACCCCCGAGACAGGCCGGGGTCTGTCTTCAAATCCAATGAAGCTTGGCGCGTTTCGATAGACGATGCCTGTGACCGGGTTTGAATAACCCGATGCCTGGAACTCCTGCCACTTGGCGGCCGGCAGATCGGCCGGAAACAGGCGACCAACTTCTTTCGATTCAGAAACAGAAGTGTGCGCAAAGGGAATCCCCCCTTGCGCAAAGCTCCGCAGCCTTGCGCGGGCAATGCTCATAAACCCAGCCGCGGCCTGCAGAAAATTCCGACGTGAAAATGAAATCGTCATGTGCGCCTCCGTGTAACTGAGTTCCTGAAGGCCAAGCAAACAACTGCGGCAACAGTTTCTTCACCGGCACAGAGCTGAAGAATAACGGGAGCATGCCCGGACGGTGGATTTCTTACACTTGAAGTCCGTCTGCATGCCGACGATCGTCCGACTGGGACCTAAGCCTACCACAAGCATGAATCACACCGAACCGCCTTCACGAGGCGTGGACCCAAATCCCTCCGCGCGACATCGAAGTTGAAGGATGGGCTGCTCCTCGAGGCCTGAGCGAGAACTTTGCCGCGTGGGCGTCCTGCGCGCTGTCGCGGGAGCGTCCCGCTCCCGCCTGGAGTTTCCACATTTCTGACCGGGTTCTCCCTCTCTGACCTTCCGAGACGACTGCCAGACCACACACCCGGTATTGCGGTCGTTTCACCGTAAGTTCAACCCGAATTTCTGCAAAATTGGTGTCGGTTAGACAAAAATGTCCGACTTTTTGACATAAATGTCCGAATTTGTTCCGGGCAATTTGTCATCATTTTGTTTGTTTTCATACACATTCCGGCTTCGAACGTATTTTTTCTAACATCTTTTTTGCAGCATTCCCTCCCAGACCTTCCCCAAAGCATTGATAAGGCGGCACATCCGGCGGAAACCGGAGTCCTGCATTGCCGTTGAATCCTTCAGCGCTCGAATTCCCCATTCCCCCGCCCACGGCGTCTCGAACCCCCCACCCCTAACCCCGAATCCCGTTTTATTCGGCAAGCAAATAGAACCCAGTTTAGTATGTCATTACTACTAGGCTTTGTAAATAATTAAATGAGCCTATCTTACACAGCCTACAAGACAAGCAAAATGTCCACGCGAAGAGGCGAAGAGGACCGGCGGGCGGAAGCGGGCACGTCGCGTAGGGGCTGGGCTCGCCCTGCCCAACCGCACGCCGATGGCGTGCTCGCGCACTCGACGCGCCTGGAAATACCATGCGCGCGACGCCGATGCCCAAACTCTGCTATTCTCCGGAGTTCCGGTGCAGCATCCGCGGGCATTCGCTGAGGTAAGCTCGCCGAAAAGATCACTACACACAACCAGGAGGGCAGGCGATGAAATCACATACCGAATATCTCTGGTTCAATACGAAAAAACACCGTGAGTTCATCAACATCACCGAGGATGTTGAGAAGGCTTTGGCCAAGTCGCAGATCAAGGAAGGCTTGATCCTGGTTTCGGCCATGCACATTACCGCAGGAATTTACGTGAATGATGCGGAAGACGGCTTGATCGCCGACATCGACGAGTGGCTCGAAAAGTTGGCGCCCTTCCGCGCCGATTACCGGCACCACCACACGGGCGAGGACAATGGTGATTCCCACTTGAAGAGCTTGCTGGTGGGGCACCAGGCCATAGTGCCGGTCACCAACGGCAAGCTCGACTTTGGTCCCTGGCAGCAGGTTTACTACGCCGAATTCGATGGCCAGCGCCGCAAACGGGTGTTGATCAAGGTTATCGGCGAATGATCAAAAGGTTGTAGGCTTAAGGTTAAAGGATGCGGGTTTGCCCCGGTGAGGGCGAAGGGCTTTTCGCCCTGTGCGCCCCGGGGCCGTTGCCGCGAATCGTTCCCCCCGCCGACGGGCCTTTCAACAGGCACGAGCTTCATTCAAACTTTACCCTTCCGCCTTTAACCTTTAGCCTTCAGCGGACATGACTCTGCTAAAATCAAAACTGTGGGTTCCGTGTTTGTCGCTCATCCCTGTAAGGAAGATTTCACTGCATGCCGCCGATTATTGAAGTTCAGAATCTGGTCAAGGAATTCCGCACCTTTCGACGGCGCGAAGGGGTGCTGGGAGCTTTGCAAAACCTCTTTGTCCGCGAATACATGACCGTCCATGCGGTGGACCACATCAGCTTTTCCATCGAGCCCGGCGAGATGGTGGGTTACATCGGAGCCAATGGGGCGGGGAAGTCAACCACCATCAAGATTCTCACTGGCATCCTGTCACCCACGGGCGGGCGCGTGGTTTCCAACGGATTTGTTCCCTACCGCGAGCGCCGCCATTACACCAAACACATTGGCGTGGTTTTCGGCCAGCGCACCCAACTGTGGTGGGATATTGCGGTTATTGAATCCTTTAAGCTGCTCAAAGAGATCTACGAAATCTCCGATCAGGACTATCAGCAGCGCCTGGATGTTTTCAGCGAAATACTCAACTTGAAGGAATATTTGCACACGCCCGTCCGCAAGCTGAGCTTGGGCGAACGCATGCGCTGTGATTTGGCAGCATCCCTGCTCCACAATCCGCCCGTGCTTTTCCTGGATGAACCTACCATTGGGCTTGACGTGGTGGCCAAGGAGCGCATCCGCGAATTCCTGAAGGAGATTAACCGGACGGAAGGCACCACCGTGTTGTTGACCACGCACGATCTTTCCGACATTGAAGAGCTTTCGAGGCGCATCGTTATCATCGACAAGGGACGCATCCTTTTCGATGGCGACCTGGAGCAGATGAAGGCGCGCCTGGCCAAGTACAATCAGGTGAAATTCTTCCTGAAAGACCGCTCGCAGGTTCCGCGCCTGGCGCAGATTGAAACTGACGGCATCGTCTGCCAGCGCGTCGACGATCTCACCTACGTGATCCGCTTTGACCGCGACGAGCACTCCAGCGCTAACGTGATCCGCCAGATTGTGAACACCTTGCAAGTGCGCGACCTCCTGGTGGAAGAGGAGCCCATCGAGGAAATTGTCAAACGCATCTATATGAGCGGCGAGGTGATTTGATGGCGCCCCCCGGCATCGCCATTGCCGTTCCCAATAACCGGTATTCCCCTGCCTTCGCACGGACGGTCCGGCTTTGCCTGGCATTCGCCCGCGTGGGCTTTGTGAATACCCTTGCTTTCCGGTTGCGGTACGTTACGGGAATCGTCACCTACTTTATTTATGTATCGGTGTACTACTTTATTTGGAAGGCCATCTACGAGCACAGCGCTTCGATTGAAGGCTTCGACTTCGCCCACCTTCTGACCTATATCGGCGTCGGATGGATCATCCGCTCGTTCTATTTCAACACGATTGACCAGGACCTTGCCTACCAGGTCATCGAAGGCCGTCTGGCGATGGACTTGATCAAGCCGGTGAATATTCAGTTGATGTATGTGTCGAGGGCGGCGGGGGAATCGGTATTCCGCCTGGCCCTGCTGACCATCCCCACTGCCCTGGTGTTGTTTTTGGTTTATCCTTTGCGCCTGCCCGCCAGCGTTGGGCACGCAGGAGTATTCTTCGTAAGCGTCATCTTGAGCTTCCTGATTGTCGCCGCCATCAACTTTGCCGTAGGCACTTTCGCCTTGCGCCTGCAGTCCATCCTGGGATTAATGCGAGCCAAGTTCTTTCTGCTGGAGCTGTTCTCCGGGCTCCTTTTGCCCATGACCTTTTTCCCGCAGATTTTCCAGAAAATCCTCAGTGTGATGCCCTTTGAATACATCAGCTACGTACCCATGTTGATTTATCTGGGCAAGCTGAACGGAGGCGGCTTGGCGCGCGCCATCGGAATACAGATTTTCTGGGTGGTGGTTCTGATGGCGATTGGCGACGGCCTGTGGCGCTGGTCAACACGGAAGGTGATCATCCAGGGAGGGTAGGAGCAGGGTAGCAAGCGCAAGTCAGAAGGCAAAGCGCAAATGTGTAGACCCCTACGCAGGGTTATCGCCGCTTCTGGCAGCCATATCGACTGCCATCGGTGCTCGTTAGCAAGGAAAGGAGGGAGATGAAGAGACACTTCCGTTTGTTCGTCCGTTACTTCGCGCAGTATGCGAAAGTTCGCCTGGCGTACAAAGCGGACTTCATCATCGCCTTCTTTTCGTCGATGGCGGCCACGGTGTTGGGGTTTGGATTCATGCTGGTTCTGTTCTCAAAAATTCCGCGCCTGCAGGATTGGTCGTTCAACGAGGTCATGTTTCTTTATGGATTTTCCCTGATTCCCCTTGGCTTCTTCAACGTCGTCAGTTGGAATCTATACGATTTTAGCGAGATTTACATTATTGAAGGGAAGTTCGATCGAGTGCTGTTGCGGCCCGTCTCCACCCTGTTCCAGGTGATTTTTGAAAAATTCCGGCTGGAGTCGCTGCAGGAGGTGGTGACCGGCATCGCCGTCGTGGCCCTCTGCGCCCACCGCTTGCACCTGAGCATGAGGCTTCCGGATTATCTCTGGTTCGGGTTGATGATGATTTGCGGGGCCGCCATCTACCTTGCTGTTTTCCTGATTCTGACGGCGGTGTCGTTCTGGTTTGAAGATCGCGTGGGCATTGTGCCTCCGGTTTTCAACATGCTCAATTTCAGCCGCTACCCCTTGACCATTTACAACGTCTTCATCCAGTTCCTGCTGAGTTGGATCATCCCCTTCGGTTTCGCATCGTTCTATCCCACCACTCACTTCCTGGGCCGAACCGCTTTCACCCTGTATTTCCATCTGGTGCCCGTTGTCGCAATTGCGTTTTCGGCGCTGGCGATCGTGGTTTGGAACCGCGGCGTGTCAAATTACAGCAGCACGGGAACGTAGCAGACGCGCGGGACGCACGAACTGACGCGTTCTGCCCGAGCCCGGATTATTCATAAGTTTAATGGAGCAATTGAAGGAGGTAGAGAGTTTCACACAGAGGTCACGGAGATAGAGCACAGAGAACACGGAGAGGCTCTGAGATGTTCTCCGTGCCATCTGTGATTGAGCGGTTCCATAATCCCAAAGTTAAAACACTCCGTGAACTCTGTGTGAAACGTTCTTAAGTCTGCACTCCGCTCATCGCTTTCATGAATAACCCCGGCTAAGGACGGGATAGGGCACGCCATGGCGTTGTCCTACAGGATCTCATTGTAAACCGCCAGCGTTGCCTCCGCGGTGCGCCGCCAGGTAAATTCGCTTGCCCGCGTGAGCCCTTTATTCACCAGTTCCGCGCGGAACGCCGAATCCTCAGTTGCCTGCACCACCTTCATCGCAATGTCCGCCGGATCGTGCGGGTCCACGTAGAGAGCCGCATCGCCTCCGACTTCCGGCATCGACGACACGTTGGAAGTCACCACGGGCACGCCATTCGCCATCGCCTCCAACACCGGGATCCCAAAGCCCTCTTCCAGGGAGGGAAAGAGAAACACGCTGGCGGCTTGATAGAGGCGAGCCAATTGCGCGTCGTCCACGAATCCGAGCAGCTTTACGCGATCACCCAGCGATTCGGTCCGTATGAATTCATGGATGGCTTCGCTGCCGTAACCATTCCCCCCAGATAGAACCAGCCGGTAATTTGCCGGAAGTGTCTTCAGCGCTTTGAGCATATTGAGTGTGTTCTTGCGGGTTTGGATCACTCCCACACTCAAGATCATTTCACCCTCACCGCCAAGAATGCGGGCGCGTTCATGCAGGCGTTCCGTGGGCGAAAGGATAACCGCAGGTGGATCGACGCCCAACGGAATCACCCGGATTTTCTCCGGTGGAACTTGTGCATGTGAAATCAGCAGGCTTTCCGTGGCATGTGATGAAGTAATGACCCGCGTGGCCCTGCCCGTGGCCTGCAAAAGCAGATCAGAGAATTTCTTGCGGAAGTCCGCCGTGGAATAATTCTCGCCGGTAATTGGAAAGATATCGAAGACGGTAACGATTTCCCGGCGGAAGTGAAATGCTGGTGGGCGCTGCGCGAGGCTGTGAAAGAGTTTCGCCTGCCACGGCAGCCAGAAGGTGACGGGCTCCTGATACACGCTCACCGAGAATCGCGCCCGGGCGCCTGGGACCGATCCCGGGCGAAGAAAGAACTGCCGCCGCCCAAGCCGCGACAATCGGTAGCAAATCAGAAACCGGTGTGGCGTTTCCAGGGTCAGCAGTGTTTCGATGAGGCGGCGCGAATACACGCCGATGCCGGTAAGCTGTGGCTCCGCGCTGTAAGTGGCATCAAGGGCAATCGTGGCCATCGTTCGAGTGAATCCAACTCCTTTCCATCGGATGATCGATCCTGAATCCTAACTTGAAATAGATGGGATGTCGAATCACGGCTATTCAAATTATCGACCGCTACGAATGGTCCGCCTGTGGTGCGGAAACACTTCGATCCCAACGGGCGCTTGGGTACTAACCAAGTTGTTCCGCGCGGAGGTCGATCTAAACCTACGTCCCTCGCCCCCTTGGGGGAGAGGGTGGCCCGCAACCGGCGTTTTCACCAGCCGGGGCGGGACGGGTGAGGGGGTCAAAAACTCTGAGGACTGCCGAAATACTGCCGAAGATAGGGCTTTTCACTCTTGTCTTTTGACTTGCTTTTGTGGCTCGGACAAGTGATTTCCGCCTCGGTACGAACCCCCTCACCCACCGCCTTGCGGTCCCCCCTCTCCCCCAAGGGGGGCGAGGGAAGAAGAAGTGTTAGTGTTGCGTCGTATTCGTGATGGTGCGCGCGCAGAGCCGCGCTCGCCATGCGCAGGGTTTGCTGATTTGGACAGCCTTGGCCTCCTGCCAGCGGCTACAACTGCCAGAAATTCCTCTTTAAAGCGCAACCATAAGGTTGCGCTTTGCGCCGCGCGGGGCTAATATGCAACCTGGAGGTTGCGTATAATGAATAACCAGATTGAGAAACGGATTGAACTCAAGGCGCCGGTTGCGCGGGTTTGGCGCGCGCTTACAGATTATCGTGAGTTTGGCGAGTGGTTTCGGGTGAAATTGGATGGTCCCTTCGTTCCTGGCCAGGTTTCGCGCGGCCACATCACCTATCCTGGCTACGAGCACATCAAATGGGAGGCCGTGGTGCAGAAGATGGAGCCCGCGAGGCTCTTTTCCTTTACCTGGCATCCTTATTCCGTCGATCCCAAAATCGATTACTCCCAGGAGACGCCAACGCTCGTCGAGTTCGCGCTGGAGAAGACTGCCAGCGGCACATTGCTTCTGCTCACGGAGTCCGGCTTTGACAAGATTCCCGCCGCCCGCCGCCTGGAAGCACTCCGCATGAATGACGGCGGCTGGACGGAGCAGATGAAGAACATTGAGAGCCATGTCGCAAAAACGTCATAGCCGCATCGCCGCCAAACCGCAGGCTCGGGCACCGGTATTTGCCGCGCTGGGCGACAAGACGCGGCTGATGCTGGTTGCGAAGCTTTGTAGCGGGCAGCCTTATTCAATCTCTCAGCTAGCGGGCGATTCCAGGCTGACCCGGCAGGCGATCACCAAGCACCTTCGCGTGCTGGAGCGTGTCGGAATGGTGCGCAGCGTCCGGTCGGGCCGCAGGAGCCTGTTCGAATTCAACCCCAAGCCGGTGGAAGAAATTAAGGAATACCTCAATTTCGTCTCCGCGCAGTGGGATCAGGCACTCGCCAGACTGAAGGCGTTTGTCGAAGAGTGAGTCCGGGAAGTGAGATGCGTTCGGCAAGGTGAGTTCAGACCCCCTCACCCGTCCCGCCCCGGCTGATGAAAACGCCGGTTGCGGGCCACCCTCTCCCCCAAGGGGGCGAGGGAAGGGAAATTCTAACCGTTTCGATCCGAGGGGATGTTCCTGTCAACTGAAGACTTGGGACTGACGACTTGCACTTCTACGCTGCGGCCGCGTCGATGCCGTATTCTTTGAGCTTGCGGTAGATTGTCGTCTTGCCGATCCCCAACAATTTGGCGGCGCGAACTCGATCACCGCCGGTAGCCTGGAGCGCCTGGCGGATGGCCTGTTCTTCCAGCGCTTGCAAGGAAGTCAGGTCGGGACGCGAAGAGGATTTGCGCAGGATGTGATAGAGCATGGAGGAGGGCAGATCCTGCATTTGAATGAAGGTCCCCGACCCCAGCGAAACCGCGCGCTGAATGCAGTTTTCCAACTCGCGGACATTGCCGGGCCAGTCGTAGCTCATCAAGCGTCCCATGGCTTCGTCGGAAATCTGGGTCGCTGGTTTCCTGCTGTCAAATTGCGCCAGGAAATGCCGGGCCAGCGCCGGGATATCCTCTTTTCGATCGCGAAGGGACGGCATCTTGATGGAAACCACGTTGAGGCGGAAGAACAAATCCTTGCGGAAGGCACCGCGCTTTATCGCTGCTTCCAGTTCCTGGTTGGTGGCGGCGATGATTCGCGCTTCGAATCGAATCCGCTCGTTGCTGCCCAACGGACGAATCTCATGCTCCTGGAGCGCGCGCAGCAGCCGCGATTGCAGTTCAATGGGCAGTTCGCCGATTTCATCCAGGAAGACAGTTCCTGAGCCAGCCGCTGCCAGCAGTCCCTGCCGCGATTGAGCCGCCCCGGTGAAGGCGCCTTTGACGTGCCCAAACAACTCGCTTTCAATAAGGGTGGGCGGCAGCGCCCCGCAATCAACGGGCACAAAGGGATTGTCGCGCCAGGGGCCGTGCGTGTGGATGGCCCTTGCCACCAATTCCTTCCCCGTGCCGCTTTCGCCCATGATCAGTACCGGGTGCCGCTGCACCGCCACTTTGGAAACCAACCCGTAGATTTTCTTCATCCTCTCTGAGACACCGATCAGGCCGGCAAATCCCGCGGAATCCATCTCCGGCGCGGCAGCGCCTGGTGGGGTTGGCGGTACTTGAGGAACGGCTGTCTGTGGCGGGGCTTCCAACGCTTGGGTCAGTTCTTCGATTTTCAGGGGCTTGGTAAGCAGCGGGTATCCGTGCAATCGTAGAAGCTGATGAGGTGGAGCGTTGCCAATCCCTTCCACGGTGAGAATGATGTTGATTCCCGGTTGGGCGCGTCTGGCGGCTGTGGGCAGATCGCTTGCCCCCAGTCCGGCCAGCCGGAAATCCACCAGGATGGTGTCAAAGTGCTTGCTCCCCAGCAGTGCCAGTGCCGCGGCGCTGGAATTCACCGTATAGACTTCGCAGGCACAATCGCGCAGAACGCGGGCACACTGCTCCTGCGAGGAGGGATCGGGTTCAGCGAGCAACACTTTTCTGTTCATGGCGGCAAGATGAAGGCTTACGACGGACGTAGCCTCCATCCGAAGCGAGGTCGCCCTTAGTGATGCGGGAGTATACAGGCCGCACGGGGCAAAGTCAAAAACATTACCTTCTGGCTAATGCCTGGGCGCAGCCCCAAGGATGATCGCGAAAGCTGTATAATGTAAAGGCGGAGGGGCAAAGCGTGGCCAAGTTGGGAAGAATCCTTGTGGTTGAAGATGATCCGCACGCGCGTCAGGGCTTGTCTGACCTGCTGGGTGCCTGGGGTTACGAAACCGATACCGCCGTGGACGGCGCGGAAGGGTTGGAAAAGATTGAGGCGTTTAATCCCGCCGTGGTCATTTCCGACCTGCGCATGCCGCAGGTGACCGGCATGGATCTGCTGCGCCAGCTCCATGACGCGCGGCCCGACCTGCGCTTCATTATGTTGACGGGCCAGGGCACCATAGAAGAAGCGGTTGAGGCCACCAAACTGGGCGCCTACAACTTTCTGGAGAAGCCCGTCGATCCCAAGAAGCTCCAGGTGGAACTGCGCAATTGCCTGGAGCGTCAGGAAAGCGAACGGCAGTTGGAAATTGCTCATCGCCGCCTGCGCGATCTTGGTGTGCTGGGAAGCCTGGTGGGCAGCTCCGGCAAAATGCAGGAAGTCATGCGCCTGATTGGAATGGTGGCGCCCTCCAAAGCATCGGTGCTGATTACGGGCGAAAGTGGCACCGGCAAGGAGTTGGCGGCGCGCACCATCCACGAGCTCAGTCCCCGCCAGCCCAAGTCGTTTGTGGCGGTCAATTGCGCGGCGATCCCCGAGTCATTGATGGAAAGCGAAATTTTTGGCCACGAGAAAGGCGCGTTCACCGGCGCGGTGGAGCGGCGCATGGGCTGCTTTGAGTTGGCGGACGGCGGCACTCTGCTTCTCGACGAAATTGGGGAAATGCCGATAGCGACGCAGGCCAAACTTCTGCGTGTTCTGGAAGACTCAAAAGTCCGCCGCCTGGGAAGCAAGTCAGAAATCTCGGTTGATGTGCGGGTACTGGCCGCCACCAACAAGATCCCGGACGAGGCCATTGCCCAGGGGCACCTCCGCAGCGATTTGTATTTCCGCCTCAATGTGGTGCACGTTGCCATGCCCCCGTTGCGCGAGCATCTGGACGATCTCACGGATCTGGTGGCAGCGCTGCTCGACAACCTGAACCGCAAACACGGCCGCTCGGTGAAGAGCATTTCCCCTGAGGCGCTTGAAGCGTTCCGCCGGTACAGTTGGCCGGGAAATGTCCGCGAGCTCCGCAATATGCTGGAACGAGCCCTGGTGACCTGCTCCGGCGAATTCCTGGGAAAAGAAAACATGGGCCTCGACTTGGGCCGGCCGGTGGTGGCGGGTGCGGGCGACGGCCTGCGCTTGCGGCCTGGAATGACCGTGGATGAGGCCGAACGCCGCTTGATTCTTGAGACCCTGACCTTCACCGAAAACAACAAGACGCGCGCGGCGGAACTCCTGGGGATTAGTTTGAAAACTCTACACAACAAGTTGAAAGAGTATGAGGCTGAGCCTCAAAGCTAAACTCACCGCTCTGATTACCCTGCTGGTCCTCCTCGTGGTGGTCGTCACCTCCACAGTTTACATCTCGAACCTTACCCGCCAGGCCCTGCTGCAAGTTCAATCCAAGGGTGATTACGTTGCCAACGAGGTCTATTACTACGCACACACAGTGCTGAGTCAAAGCCGGATGCCGGGGGGCCAGGATCCGCAAGACTTCCAGGCATTGCGCAGCTTTGTTCAAAAACGCCTCTCTGCCGACCCGGGTATGGCGTCGGTAATAGAATCGGCCGTGGCGTACTCCCCCATTGTCGATTATGTTGCCATCACGGACACCGACCTTGTCGTCATGGTTCACAGCGATCCGGATGAGGTCGGCCATCACCTCCTGCCGGCGCCACGGTATTCGCAACTGATGCAGGCCAAGATGCTGCGGCAACTCCGCACCGTCTTCGGCCCCCCGCAAGTCTACGAGGTTATCTTCCCTCTCGCCATTGGCCCCAAGGCGTTGGGGGATGTGCGGGTGGGGGTCTCCACCGTATTGCTGCGCGAGGAAATCTCGCCGAACCTTCGCAGGGCGCTGCTGTTATCGCTGATGACTATTATCTTCGCCACGCTTTCGGCCGGCGTGGTCTCCTTCCGCGTACTGCGGCCTCTGGAAAAGATCTCGCAGAGTGTCGACCTGCTGGCGCGCGGTGAATTTTCCGGACCCGTTACGCTGAACCGAAGTGACGAGTGGGGCATTCTCTCCTCGAAACTTCATCTTTTGGGCGAGCAGATGCGCGGGGAAAAGGCCGCCTTTGTGCGCCTCCAGGAGAATCTGGACCACATCTTCAGCAATCTCAGTGATGGCCTGCTGCTCTTCGACCAGCAGGACCGGTTGGTTCTGGCGACATCGGCGGCGCGACGATTTCTTGGCGCGGGCATTCAAATCCCGGCCTATCGCCCGGCCATGGAAGTTTTCTCCGGCGACACGCCGCTGCACCAACTGTTGCGCGAAGCCTTTCTAACCCGCCAGTCGCTTTTATGGAAAACGCTCGAACTGCCCGGCGACCAGCCCACCCGCGTTGCCGTGAATGCGCAGTTCGTGGGGGTTGGCCCTCAGCGTGTCGGTTGCCTCATTACCCTGCGTGACACGGGATCGCGCGCGGAAATCAAGGACCAGATCGACAGCACCACCAAGCTGGCGGCTATCGGAAGGCTGATGTCCGGCGTCGCCCACGAAGTGAAGAATCCCCTGAATGCCATGGTGCTGCAACTGGAAGTCTTGAAGGCGCGATTGGGCGAAGACGGCGAAAGGGTGCACCCGCAGGTGGACATCCTGGCGGAAGAGATCCGCCGCCTCGATCGCGTGGTCAAGACCTTTCTGGATTTTACCCGGCCCGTGGAGATCAGCCCCGCCAATGCGGAAATTGCTCCCCTGGTGCGCGAGGTATTCGCTCTGGCGGAGCCGCAGGCGCGCAGCAACAACGTCCAATTGATTTTCGCAGGGGACGGGGTTACGGCGCCGGTGTACGTTGATCGCGACCTCATCAAACAAGCCCTCCTGAACCTGGTGCTTAATGGATGCCAGGCCATGCCCCATGGCGGCAAATTGACGATTACCCCCCGCGCCTTGCCCAAAGCCGTTGAACTGGAAATTCGCGATTCCGGCGTGGGCATTCCCACCGACGCCCAAAAGAGAATCTTCTCGCTGTTTTACACCACCAAGCCCGGAGGCACAGGAGTGGGCCTTGCCATGGCGTTCCGCGTGGTGCAGCTTCATGACGGCACCATCGACTTCACCAGCGAAGTCAACCACGGCACCACCTTTCGCATCACCCTGCCTGCCGGCGTCCAGCAGGAACTTAAACAAGCGTAGCGCTCCCCATCGGGGACAAAGCGGTGGAGGAATGAACGGTCTCGCACCAGGACGCCGCGGCGCGATATGCGCCACCCGCCAGCGCCGCTGGCCCCTACACGCGACGTGGCACGGGCATCCTGCCCGTGATGTACATGGCCGGAATGGCCATGCCACGCCTCTAGTTGCGGCCCCGGGCCGCGCTGCGCAACCCAAGCCCGTCCTAAAGATTAACGTTGCATCCAAGCCTGGCTGCAAGGCCATGGCGAGTTCATCGAGTCAGCACGTTCTTCACTGGCAAGTCCGCCCTTCCGATGGCAGCTATATGATGCTTATTACCAATCTTCAATTATCTGATCTACCTCCTTTTCCTCCGCCCGGATTTCGGGGGAGGGTAGTACCTGTTGATGGGGAACGGCGTCTCACCTTAGAACCTATGACAATTTCAGAGGTGAAGGCCGGTCGAGTTTTGCAGCGACAACAC
Organism: uncultured Acidobacteriota bacterium; assembly: GCA_964438685.1. Taxonomy (GTDB): domain Bacteria; phylum Acidobacteriota; class Terriglobia; order UBA7540; family UBA7540; genus Bog-366. Next base: position 5,341 of record CAYTMD010000006.1, on the reverse strand, counting down.
ACCAGCCAGACAACCAGCCGCCCGCTTCCGGAATCGAAGAAGCAGCAGTAGATAAGCGCCCCCGATCAGGAAGGTTGAAGACGATGGCGAAAGTTTTCAGTTTTACAGCAAAGGCAGCAGCTCCACTTGCGGCGTGTTTTCTGGCGTCAATGTTGGTGGTTGTGGCGCGCGCCCAAGACAAGGTGCAACTGACCGGCCACTGGAATTTCAACCAGGACCAGAGCGACGATGCGGAGCAGAAGGTTCACGACGCACAGGCAAACAGCCGGCGCAGCGCAAACAATGGCGGAGGCGGTGGCTATCCAGGTGGCGGAGGCATGGGACGTGGCGGGATGGGAGGAATGGGAGGTGGAATGGGCCGCGGACGGGGGGGAATGGCAAATCCTAGTAGCGGCGTCAGCCGCCAGGAGTGGGATCGCCTCGCTGAGAATCCCAAGTTCTTGCGGATCGACCAGCGCTCCGACCAGTTTGTGGTCATTGACGACTCCGACCACGCCCAAACATTCTATCCCGACGGTAAAAAACATAACGATAAAGACGCGGACGGCAATAAGATCTCAACCAAGGCTTCGTGGGAAAGCGGCGCCTTCACCGCTGAGACCAAGCTGCCCCACTCGGAAAAACTCACCCAAACGTTCCGCATGAGCGAAGACGGCAAACAGCTCCACGTAATTACTCTGTTCGAGGCTTCCTCGGGCAACACATCGGTCAGAATCCGGCGCGTGTACGACCCGGGGAAAGCGCCAGCACAGTAAGGCTGAGAAGCGACAGATTCTTGCCCCGTTTGGGCTCCTGCATTGCAATGCCGTAAATCCTTGTTTTCCTGGCAAACATTTTGCGCGCGACGTAGGGCCGAACGGCGTTCGGCCTCGGACCAGCGCCGTTGGCCCTTACATGCGACGTGGCACGGGCATCCCGATGCATTTGATCGGGATGGCCATGCCACGCCTCTGGTTGCGGCTCCGCCGTGCTGCGCTACTGACTCCAAACACAAAAATCCTTCCTAAAAAACAAGACCTTGCATGCTTGTGCTGACCTGGGAAGAGCTGGCAGTGGCAATCAGTGCGGGTGGTGGTAAACTGCAACTCTCAGGGCTCGAAATGGCGTCAACAATTCGGCATGACGTGAATATCCGCGGGTATGGCCTGAAAGGTGAATCGCAAGGGTGCGCTCGCCCTGATGCGCCAGCCCGCCCATGAAAGGAAAACTTAAGTCTGCCCGGTTTCGCCGACTTCAAGTATTCTCCTGCGAAAGGTGCCAATGGGCCTTACGAGTTTGTCGCGAGCCAAGGAAGGAGGCTTCCTGGAATGAAGCGCAGAATATTCCTGCAAATGACCACGGCGGGTTTAGGCGTGCTCGCGGGATGGCCGCGCACGAGTGAGGGGATGGGGGCCGCGTCGTCGGCCGTCGTAGCTGCACTGGGTCAAAACCCGCCGCCCGATAACTTTCAAGTCCCAGAGTGGCTGCGTTATTCGCGCTCGGTCTATTTTGAGGGCTATTGCCCTCCGGTGTTTCCGCAGGTCAGGGACTTCGATGCCAGGCGCATTGTGGAACTCGCCGCCGAAATAGGCGGAGACACGCTGCGATTCCAACCCATCGGCTATCGTGCTCTCTACCCGAGCAAGGTCTTTCCCACCATCCCGGAGTTGGGCAATCGGGACCTGATCGATGAGGTTTCGCGGGAATGTCGCCGGGTGGGCATCCATCTTTATTGCTACTGCATTCTCGCCGGCGGCTGGGATCGGGGGCTGGTCAACGATCCTCGCTATGCCCCCTACATGCTCCATGACGCGGATGGCAAGCCCGATAGTGAGGCCGGCACCGGTTACGGCAACGTCGTGCAGATTTGGACCTGCGGGACCGGGGACCCCTACCGGCAAATGATCCGCAAGCTTACCCACGAACTCTGCGAGCATGACATTGACGGTGTTTACTTCGACGCGCCCAGCGGCTATCGGAATGTTTGCTTCTGCGAGTCTTGCCGGGAAGGCTTTAAGAAATTCAGCGGCATGGATCTTAATCGGCTGCGCAACGTGCACGGACTGGAACACCTTCCGGACAACGCGGATCTGAGGGCTCTCAGTGCCTGGTACGATTGGGCCAACAAGCTTACGGAGGAGGATCTGATCGACCTCCGCCAGATCATCCACGGGAGTGGGAAATTCATCCTTTGTCACAATGGGGGGACCTGGAGGCCCGGGTCGTTTCATTCGCAGTACCGCTACTCCGACGGATTCATGGTGGAGTATAGCGAGCAGTTTTATCAGCGCCTGCTGCGGGCAATGATGGGGGCGTCAATGGCCCGGCCCACCCGGAAGCTGGCCCAAACGTATATGGGCAGCTACGACGTGGCGGCAAACGGGGAACCACCTCACGTCCGCCCCTGGGCGTCGCACCTCCTGAACCTTGAAGATGGAGACGAGATCCGCATGGAGGGCTTTGCCGACCTCGCGGGGGGGAACATGCCCCTGTACTGTACCGTCAACCGCCTTCTGTACGGAGTCGGAGACGGAAGCACGGAACCGGTGAAAGAAGTCTTTGCTTTGGTGCGGCGCGCAGAACCCGTACTAAAGGATAGTGTCCCGGTACCTTACGTAACCCTCATTCCCACTGCTGAGTCCCTGGAGCTTTGGCGAACCAGGCGCCGCAGTTGGAACATGATGATGAGCGAAGGTTTTGCGCTCGCGATGCTGGACGAGCGCATCAGTTTCGACGTCAATCCGAACACAGAGCTTAGCGCGGAATGGCTGAAGAGTCAGCGGGCCATCGCGCTCTGCGGTGCCTCCGCCATGAAGGACGAGGATGCCCGCCTGCTGGCCGATTGGGTGAAAGAAGGTGGAGGAGTGCTGGCCACCTACGATTCGGGTCTCTATAACGAAAAAGGCGAGTTGCGGCAAGATGGCGGAGCGTTGCGGGAAATCCTGGGCGTGGACATGAAGGGTGAAGCCCCGGTAGGCCATGCCGACACCTTCTACCGGATTACCCAATCGCATCCGGCACTCGGCGAATATTACGAGGGAAAGATCGTGATGGGCGACCCGATGCTGGTACCTGTCACACCGCGACCCGGGGCAACCGTGGTGGCGGAAGGCCTCAACCTCGAAACCAAGAAGGTTCTCGGGCCCGCCATCGTCGTCAATCAATACGGGCGAGGGCGGGTCGTATACGTCGCAGGAAGTTTGGAAGCCCAATACGTCGCCACCCGAATACTTTCACTCCAGAGAATGCTCGCGTCCATGGTTCGCTACCTGAGGGCGGACGCGCCGATGCCTTTTAGCCTGGCCGCTCCCCGCGGGGTTTACGGGATACTCCGGCGCGCTCCCGGAGGGGACCTGGTGCTCTGGATTTGCGCCAATGTGGGCTTCAAAGACGATACCGTCGGCCGCATGCGGCAGAATTTTCTGCCGGTCCCCAATGTGGTGGCCAAGGTTTTGATACCGGAAGGACGCCAACTGAAATCGGTGGAGTTGTTGCGCGCGAATCAGACCGCGGCATTCACAATGGAGGGCGCGTATGCCGTCATTACGCTCTCCACCGTGCACATCGCGGAGGTCGTGCATTTGAGCTTTGCTTAAGGAATGGCGCGCCAAATGCGGGTGGCGCATACATTTTGTGACTTCAGTAGGGCGACATCTCCTCCCAATTAAACCAAGTCACGGGTTGAACTTGCGCGAAGCGCCCTGGAGTGCGGCAGCTTCGCGGCTGCACTCCAAGACGCCCGCGGCGATCACTGCGATGCCGACATCCTCGCGGGTACCGGGCGTCCCGCGTACCAGCCCGGAGAAACTAGCTGTCCAATTCATTTCGGCATTAAGATAACGTTGCCGTCGAAGTTGATGAGGATTGGCGGGTGGTTAAATTGGAAATGCGAACTAGTGTCGGCATTGGGGGCAAACGTGAACGATGAGCATTTAACTCGAAGGGAGTTTCTGGAGAAAGCGACTGCCGTTTCTGTGGGAGCGGCGGCCACGCTGGGAAATGCTGCTGCAGCGAAAGCTTCACCCGCGGGGGTGGAACAGACCCGGTTAGCCGTGCCGCCCAACGCGGATAAACTCCCCAACAGCGGCAAGCCCATCAAACTTTTTTGTTGTGACCTGAATTGGATTCACCCCACGGATCATCATCATAGCGTCATCCCTTCGATGCCGCAGGACTGGGCATACATTGATCCCGGTGAATACTTCGCCTGGCACCGCGATTTTGGAGTGAACATCTTCTTCCTGCAAGGATACGTGTTTTGCGGATATGCGTACTACCCGACGAAGCTCGGTCCCATAGCTCCCGGCCCGGGAGGGGAGCTGTTTCCCAAACTCTTTAAGATGTCGCAAAAGGCCGGCCTGCCGTTCTGCGGCTATTTTTCCATCGCGCTCGATCCTTACGCCAGCAACCTGCGCTTTGACTGGGTGGTTCCCACCAGCCGCAACTATGGACCCGCCGGTCTGCTGGCGCCCGAGAGTCCGTGGACTGACCTGCTCTGCGCGCGGATCACGGAGTTCTTAAAGCTTTACCCGGTGGAGTGGATTAACTTTGATTGCTTCAACTACGGAAAGTACAACAGCAACGATTTTGCGGTTCAGCCCTCCCGTTATGTCAAAGGACCTTTCAAGGAGATCATCGGCCGGGAGATGCCGGAAAAGGCCTCCGAAATTACGCCGGAAGAGAGCTTGAAGTATAAGCGGGAAATCATGGCCCGCCAGTTCCACCGCATCCAGGAAGCGATGCACAAGGGGAACCCGGGAACCAAAGCCAATTTCAATGTCCCGTTTTTCAAGCCGGCAGAGCCCATGTGGGTTGACCACCCCATGCTGAACGAGTGTGATCAACTGGTTGCTGAATCCAGTGATGACATTGTGGATTGGCTCCTCTCGATCCGCAAGCCCCACCAACGCGTCATGACCACCATCGTCGGCAGGCCGGGTGACAAAGGCGTGTGCGACCCGAATAGCTGGAAGAAGTGGTACGAGGCCGGATGCGACTTCTTCGCCTACGCCCATGGAATTCCGCCGGATTTCCGTCCGCACGCGGGCGTCAAAGATCAGGTTGAGATTGCCCGCAACGCCTATCATCAGATGCCCTGATTGTGGGGGGTGCGCCCCTCCACCCCGCATAGACGTTCTAACGGCTGAATATTCCTACCTACTTTTCTAGTAGGTGAGTGAAACACTATCGACTCCATAAGCCCGCGAAGAGGTAAGGCCGCGACCCTGGGCGTCATAGGTGTGGGACTCCAGCAGCTTACTCTGCCCGTCGGTTACGCTGAGGATCATTGAGGTGGTAGGGTCATAGTTAAAGTTGAGCATGTTTGTTGCGTCAGCGTAGGTCACCAGGGTCAGCCGCGACG
>CAYTMD010000005.1:12015-37246 GCA_964438685.1 uncultured Acidobacteriota bacterium | reverse complement strand
GCAGGCGGGTGAGGGGGTCAAAACCCAAGTGTTGCGGAAGTAGTCACAGGCCAGTTGGTACTAAGCACCAGGCAGCAAACGTCGGCAGAAGAATCCGGCAATCCGGTGATCGGGTGAACCAAAAGGCTCTGCAAGCGGAGGGAAGAGGTTGAGGATGTCGCAAATGAATGTGGAGCTAGGGAGCTTTGCGCTTTGGCGACGCCGCGCGAGACTGTTTATTGCAGGGGCACAAACTGCTTGCGGCCTTCTGCTTGCTGCCTTCTGCTTTCTGCCTACTGGCTACTGTCAACAGCCTGTTGCCTCTTCCGCGCCCCTAGGACAGGTGAACAAGCAAGCGGCAGACCTCATTCTGCAAGGATTTGACCTGCTGGGTCAGCACGACACCGCATCGGCGGAAAAGGCGTTCCGGCAGGCCATCGACGTACAACCAGAGTTGGAACCCGCGCACCGGGGCCTGGCTTTGGCGTTGCGGGAGCAGGGTCGTCTGGCCGATGCCTTCCGGGAACTTCAAACCGCCACGCAACTGGATCCATCCGATTCTGATGCGCATTTCACTCTGGGGTCGGTGGCATGGGCGCTGAGCATCCCAGCCAATGCGCCGAAGGATCGACAGAGAGGGTTGACACCCTCTGACTATCAGAACCTTGCTGGGGCAGAATTCTCCAAGGCCCTCGCCCTAACCCCCAAAGATCCTATGTTGCGAATGAGCCTTGCGGACCTCTATCTTGACTCTGGCCGGCCGCATGAGGCGATAGTCCAGGCGCAAGAGGCGGTGCGGATTGCCCCCGCGAACGCGGCTGCTCATGTCACCTTGGGACGCGCCTACTTCGCCAGTAGCGAAGAGGAAAAAGCCGCGGCGGAGTATGAGGCGGCGGCCAAGCTGGATCCCCACGATGGCGAAGCCTATTTCGGGCTGGGGCAAATGCGGATGTTCCAACATCGCACTCAGGAGGCAGAGGAAGCCCTGCGCCGCGCCATCCAAATCTCTCCCAACCTCGGGCCCGCTTACGCCGCGCTGGCGCAGATCCTTACATCGGAGGGGAAAAACTCCGAGGCCCGCGCGCTGCTGGAGAAAGCGGTAGCCCTGAATTCATCGGACTGGCAAAGCCAGTACGAGTTGGCTGTGCTGCTTAATCAAGCCGGAGACTCGGCGCGCGCCACCGACATGCTCAAGAGAGTTCTGCAAGTGAATCCGGACTTCCCCGGGGCGCGCGAGCAATTGGCCACCGGGCTCATGCGCCGGGGTGACATGCAGGGCGCTACCTCCCTCGCGGGACAGATGATCGCGGAGAATCCACAGGCGCCGGAAGGGCACCGAATCATGGCGCTCGCACTTTGGAAGCAGCGCGATTACGATGGCTCGCTCGCCGAGTGCGTCATGGCTCTCGACACCGATCCGAATTCCAGTGCCATGCTGGCCTTGCAATCCATCGCATTTTGGCAGAGTGGGCGCAAAAAGGAAGCGCAGAAGGCCTTCCGTGATGCGGCAAAGGTTGAACCCAAAGTGGCCACCCCCGATGTTTTCTGCCGCCTGCTGATGTGTGACGCGCACGATATTTCCATTGTCAGCGACTTCCTCCACAAAAACCGCTGGGTACTGGCGCCCCCGATGTCGCCGTGAGCCGTAATCTACTCCTCCCGGGTTTCTCGCAAATTCCCTCCACCCATGATAGGATTCACCCAGATTTCTTTCGCTTTTGTTGGTTCACCGCGCTCGCGGTAGTGAATCTAAACGAACATTCCCCGCTCGGAGGAGCCGGCGTGGCTATCTATATGGTGGAAAAAGTTGTGGATGGCATCATGCTGGTGGATGTGCGCGGGCACATCACCCTTGGCCCGGAAACCGAATCTCTGCGCTCAAAATTAAAGCATTTGCTTAACGCCGGCCATCATCAAATCATACTTAACCTGGCAGAAGTTACCTATCTGGATAGCGTCGGACTATCAAGTTTGGTTGCGGGTTATACTTCTGCACGCAATGCGGGTGGGGATTTGAAGCTGCTTCACTTGCCTCGCGGCGTCCATCAACTCCTTCAGATTACGCGGCTGAGCACGGTATTCGAAATCTTCGAAGACCTTGGAACCGCGGTGGAATCGTTCAAATCAGACGATGCCTGAACGTGGGAGGCGGGATGTGACATATTGTCGGCAATCGCATTTGTGCCCGTTTTCAATCCTTTGACAAAGACCTGCCGTGCTGCTAAAGTGGCGCCAACTCGCGTGCGAGGTAACTTCATTGGCATTGCTGATTAAGAAGCCACAAAAGGCCCCCTACGCAAATCGAGGTGTCTATGCAAGGCACGATCAAGCGAATTATCCGTGACCGCGGATTTGGATTTATTCGTTCGACAGATGGGCAGGAGATATTTTTCCATCGCAGCGGCCTCCAACAACTCAATTTCGACGCGTTGAAAGAAGGCGAAGCAGTTGATTTTGAGATGGAGCGCGGTGAAAAGGGGCCTCGGGCCACAAGCGTTCGTCCGAGTGCGAAGTAGACTTTCAAGCTTCGCACCTTCCAACAAAGATTGCGCCTTTCTTGCAATAAGGGAGGCGTGTCCGTGCCTGCGGGGGAAATCACTCCCGCTCGACGCGCCATGTCTTTCGGGGCCAGTGACCTACCTATGAGGCGAACACATAAACTCGGCACCTTCGAAGTCTCCCCCATCCAAGGCCGTTGAGTTGCCGCAGTAATTCACCCATGCATGTCCAATCCAGAACGTGGAGAGTCCGATGAGTCGAAAAATCATACTGATTCTTATGGTCCTGATCGCCATTGCCGGCGAATCCTTTGGCCAAGGAAATCCCGCTTCCGATGTCGCGCCGAGGTCGCCGCTGCAAGTTGCTACGCAACTTACTCCGGAACTCCTTGGCATGGACCGCAATCAGATCGTCTTAAGCGCACGCCGGTTGCGCCTGTTTAATGGGCGAGGCACAGTTTCGATCCGGGATTGGAGTGTCACCGGGTTTCAGACCTTGCAGTTCCCACCCATCTACGCCCGCGACTATCACTTCCAATTGGCATTTCGCGACGAGAAAGCCAAAGTCTTGATTCAAGATCTCACCGCGGATGCCCACGAAAAACTGACGGCCGGCATGAACGCGCGTGACCCCCTGGCTTCCAATTTCGCTTCGAGCAGGCCTTTCGCGACGCTCCTGCAGCGGGAACACTGGCAGCCCAATCTCTACGCACGCACGGGGACGTTTCACAAGAAGTTCAATGACACCTGGGTGACCTTTGGCATTCAAACGAAGACCAGTGTTTCAGCGGATAAAGATGAAATCTACCTCGAAGTGGAAATCCACAACCGCAATTCAGAACCCCTGTCCCTGACGGTGATTCCGCAGCAGAGTGCTCCCTCATTGGCGGTGGAGATTCCCAAAGTTAACACGCCAGCACCCACCGCGGCTCAGCATCCTGATGCCTTCACCCTGGCGAATTCTCAGGTCCGGGTCACGGCAGTCAGCGATTTGGGGGAACCGTTGAAGGATGGCTGGGCGTGGGAGATTCCCCCGCATGCCTCGCGTACGGCGCGGTTCGCCATCATTCCCCAGGAAATCAGTTCACCAGCGCCCGCCCCTTATGCGCCAGACCTTGCCGAAAGGATTGCGCGCGCTGACCATGCATTGCGGCAGCGGTTCGAGTGGGCGTCGGAGAACCTTCCCCGAATTTCCACTGCGGACCAGCAACTGAATGAACTGTACTACCGCAGTATCTTGAGCGTTCTCGAAACACGTTGGGAGCGCGAGAATTTCCTGGTGCATCCTTTTTATGCGGTGGGCACATGGCTTTACACCATCGCGTGGGACACGTCCTACGCCTCTGAACTTCTTTCCATGCTCGATCCGAAAGGCCTGCAAGAAGCGTTCCTGACATACCTTCGCAGCGGCCTCCTGAATTGCACTTATATTCCGTGGAATGGCAAGGCCGCCGAGGCCTGGTACGCGCAGGACCCTTTCGCCAAAATGCGGATCTTGCAGGATTACCTTCGCCAGACCGGGGACTACGCATTTCTAAACCGCGTGGAAAACGGCGCGACCATTTACGAATGGATGAAGCGTATGGGCGCCGAGGTGAGGAAGCAACGGGGTCGTCCGGATGGGCTGCTGGACTTCGGCGCAAACTCCAACAATATGCTGGAAATTCGCACCGATGGCTACACGAACGTGGTGGCGGCGACCAACGGCATGGCCGCGGAATACTTTCAGCAGGTGGCGGACTGGGGGAGGGAGCGGCATGACCCCGAGGCCGAACAGTTTGCGCAGTGGGCATCGCAGTTGAAGAAGTCCCTGAACGAAGAACTCTGGAACGAGCAGGCGGGATGGTTTGATAACCTGTTTCGCGATGGCAGCCGCCAACAGGTTATGAGTTATCACCTCTTCGACATTCTCACCACGGGCACACTTTCCGAGCATCAGCAGCAGCGCCTAGTGTCGCACATCCGGGAAGGGGAGTTTCTTGGGCCATATGGAATGTACTCGATCGCCAAGTCGGACGACGTGCACTGGGATTTGATGGACGAGGACTGGGGCGGAGGCGGCCAGTACACGGGCATGCCTTTGCGAATTGCCGAATCGCTTTATCGTCTGGGGTACAGCGAAGTGGGCTGGGACATCCTGGCGCGATGCGGGCGCTGGACGGAGAGATATCCCTACGTGCCGCAGGACGCCTTTACTGACTCTTTCACCGACCTGGTGGAAGATATGTCGCTGGAAATTGCCGCTGCCAGCGGACCTCAGGCTATTCTCTTCGGAGTTTTCGGATTGCACCCTGCAATGGATGGCTCACTCGAAATTTCGCCTGCCTATCACCAGGAGTTAGGCGAAGCGAAAATGGCGGGGTATCGTTTCCGCGGCCATACTTATGATGTTGCCCTGATGCCGGCGGATTACTCTGTTTACAAGGATGGAAAGTTTGCCGGGCGGAACGGCTACGGCGTCCCCATGAAATTCCCCAAGCCCTGACGCCGGGAAACGGAAGAGCCGGCGGGGTTTTCATCGCCGGCGTCCCTGTCATATAGTAATGTGGCCACTGGTTAGGGCTGATCGCATTCAAATCAGTGACGTGGCCACTAATAGCATGGACAAGGTAGTGCCCTGATCCATCGGGGCGTTACGAGAAGAGGTACCATGAAGCATCGACGTTTGCTGATCCTGCTAACTCTGCTCACTGCCCCGCTTTTGCGGGCTCAGAGCACTCCCTACCAATTGAAATCCATCATGGCGAAAGACCTCCAGTCGCCTTATGTGGTGGATTTTCAATTGCAAGAGTATCTGATGAAGCAGGTTCCCAAGCTGCCGCCCGTTACCACTCCGGAACAGTGGACCGCCGAGGGGGAGCGTATTCGCAAGCGCGTCCTTGAGAATGTGGTGTATCACGGTTGGCCGAGTGAATGGGTCAATTCGCCGCCACACTTCGAAGATATGGGCAGTATCCCTTCCGGCAAGGGATACCGGATCCGGAAGCTGCGTTATGAGGTTGTGCCGGGGCTCTATTCCACCGCGATACTTTATGAGCCGGAGAATCTGCAGGGCAAGGTGCCTGCCGTACTGAATGTTATGGGGCATCATGGAGCGACGGGCAAGGCCGAACCTTTCCAACAGGAATTGTGCATCAATGAAGCCCTGCGCGGCATGGTGGCGTTGAACCTGGAATGGCTGGGGCAGGGGGAGCTCTTTGACAAGGACAGCGCCCACTGGTATGGCGGTCACATGGACTTGGTGGGTGCGAATGATGAAGGATTGTTCTACCTTGCGATGCGCCGCGGGCTGGACTACTTCTGGCAAAGTCCGAATGTGGATCAAAAGCGCATTGCGGTTACGGGGCTGTCGGGCGGCGGTTGGCAGACCATTATCCTGAGTTCGCTCGATGAACGGGTGAACGTTTCAATTCCGGTGGCAGGCTATACCTCGCTGGAAGGACGTTTGGCGCTTGCCCCTGTTGCTGAGGCCGGAGACGTTGAGCAGAACGCCACGGACTTACTTGTAGGACAGGACTACTCCACCTTGACGGCCATTCGGGCGCCTCGGCCAACGCTGCTGATTTTCAATGCCGAAGACGATTGTTGTTTCCGCGCCCCCCTGGTGAAGCCTTATATTTTCGATGCCGTGCGCCCTTACTTCCGGCTTTACGGCAAAGAGGATGCGTTGCAGTTTCACGAGAACACCAATATTTCTGCCCATAATTACGGGCTTGATGATCGCGAGGCCACCTACAGATTCCTGGCAAAGTCTTTTGGCTTACCATCCAGCGACCAGGAGATCGATGTGGGAGAATACGTCAAAAGTTATAGCGACCTGGCGGTAGGATTGCCACCGGATAATCTGACCATCCTGGGATTGGCCCGAAAACTGGCGGCGGGGATTACCCGGCCGGCGATACCCTCGAATTCCGCCGGCAAAGCGGCTTGGGCGGAAACGGAGCGAGCCAAACTTAAGGACGTCGTTCGCTTCCATCCGGTTATTGTTCAACAAGCCTGGGCCATTGGTAACACCAAGCACAGTGCCGTGGAATCCATTTCTTACCGCTTCCTGATGAGCAACGGTCTGAGCGCCACAGGAATGTGGTTGAAGGACATTCCCACCGCGGAGGGCGCACCGCTAACCATTGTGATCAACGACAAGGGAATAAAGAAATCTGCGGTGGAGACTTGGGACCGCATGCCGGAAATCGCCTTCCGCATGGATCGAAGCGAGCAAGTGCTGGTCCTGGATCTGGTTTTCACCGGGGATGCCGCTCCGGACGGTCTCCAGGTATTATTTCCGGAGATGCTGGCGGCTGCCGGCAACCGCTCGCTGGGCTTGGAAGTTGCGCAACTGATTGCCCTCAGCAATTGGGCACGCGAGAGGTTTCATGCTCCCTCTGTGCGCACCGAGAGCACCGGAATCCGCAGCCAGATGGAAGCGCTGATCTCCTCCGCCCTCGTGCCACACCTCTTTTCGGAAGTCTCCGTGCAAGGCGGGATGCACAGCCTCAGTTATCTTTTGGATAAACCGGTCGACTACCAGGAGTTCTCCGACCTGTTTTGCCTCGATTTGTACAAGGAGTTTGATTTGGATCGCATCATTGCCATAGCCGAACCGACTAAGATTCATGAACATGATTTTGTGGAGGAAACGGCCCACCGTGAGTAATTTCGGGGGACGGGAACGAATACTATTCGGAGCAGGGGAGGGTTTTGTATGAAAACTGATCTTACCAGGCGGGACTTTTTCAAGCGGGCTGCGCAAGGTACCGCCGCAGGCCTGGCATTTTCCGCCGCAAAGCCGGTGGCTGCAGCCAGTGACAAGGTTCGCGTGGGAGTAATCGGGCCTGGACATCAGGGTCGGGGAGATACGAAGAACTTTGCCAAACAGCCGGATGTGGAAGTCGTGGCCGTTTGCGATGTGTATGAGCCCAACTTGCCGTTGGCGGTGGAAGCGGCGGGCGGACACGCACAGACCTACAAGGATTTCCGGGAGATTCTCGACCGGAAGGATATTGACGCGGTGCTGATCGGGACGCCTGACCATTGGCACTCCCTGATGACAGTGGAAGCCTGCAAAGCGGGCAAAGACGTCTACGTGGAAAAGCCGCTCTCGCATGATGTTCACGAGGGGCAGGTGGTGGTGGAGGCGGCGAGAAAGTACAACCGCGTGGTGCAACTTGGCACTCAGCAGCGCTCCGGCATCCATTTTCAAAAGGCCGTGGAGATCGTGCAAAGCGGCGCCCTGGGCAAGATCAGTTTTGTGCGTACGTGGACTTACGGCAATAACTTCCCGGACGGAATTGGAAATCCGCCGGACACCGATCCCCCCGCGGGGCTCGATTGGGACGCGTGGCTGGGCCCAGCGCCCAAGGTGCCCTTCAATGTCAATCGCTGGATCGGGTTAAGTCCGCACGGCTGGTCGACCTTCCGCTATTTCTGGGATTACGCCGGCGGGATGATGACCGACTGGGGCGTCCACCTGATCGATATCGTGCAATGGGGAATGCAGGTGGAAGGGCCCAAGGTGATTTCAAGCCTGGGCGGAAAGTATTACGACCAGGATAATTCCCAGACTCCCGACACCCTGGAAGTGGCTTACGAGTATGAGAATCCATCGTTTGTCCTGGTGTATGAACATCGGTGGAACAATGCCAATTCCATGTACGGGAAAGGCTACGGGATCCAATTCCACGGCACCGACGGCACGTTGTTCGTCGACCGGGACGGCTTTGAGTTGTTCCCGGAAACACGCAAGCGCGACGACAAAGTCGTGGGTCTGACGCCGGCCATGAAGATGGTATCCGCGAACGATTCCGGGCTCTCCCACGTGCGGAACTTCATTGATTGTGTGAAGTCGCGGCAGAAGCCGAACAGCGATATCGCGATTGGCCATCGCTCCACCAGCGCCTGCCTGTTGGGCAACGTCTCCTACCGCAGCCAGCAGCGCCTGGTGTGGGATGTGGCGAACCAGAGGCTGATTTCTGGAGGGCCGGACGCAGAGAAATACCTGTCGCGGGAGTATCGCGAGCCGTGGAAGCTTTCCGCGTGATTCATGCAAGTGGTCATTGCCAATAACGGAGTTTTTGGAGCGGTGCGCGCCAGCGCATCCTCCGATCGTAGCGCAGACCCCCGCTTTTGGGGTCTGCGGCACTTCGCTGACTTGTGCTCCCCAATCCGAGGGCCATGCCTCCGTCGTTTAGATTTGTGGCTTTCCCCAAGAAGAACCACAGACCTCAACCGCGGAGGTCTGCGCTACGGGGCTTCTGGCGTATCTTCAACCACGAGCGTTGCGACCGGTTTCTTTGCTGGAGTGGTGGTGATGACCAATACGCTGATCACCACAAATGCCGTCCCCAGAATGGTTCGCAGGGCAAGGGCCTCACCTCCCAGCAGGTAACCCACCAACACCGCTATTACCGGATTTACGTATGCGTAGGTCCCGACTTTCGTCGGCGATTCGTGATGGATTAGCCACACGTAGGCCGTAAACGCGACGATGGAGCCCGGGACGATCAGGTAAAGCAACGAAAACCACGCTCCAGGGGAGACGGTGGACGGATGAAAATCGTGAAACTCGCCCAGCGATACTGCCGTGACCGCCAGAAGAACTCCCCCAGCGAGCATCTGCGTTCCGGAGCTCATTACCTTGGACGGCGGCAGTGGCAGTTTGCGCGTAAGCGCTGAGGATACAGACCAGCTCATCGAGGCAATGATCAGCGCCACCGCGCCCGCCGGATCGATGGGCTGCCCGCTAAGGCTCAACGAGGGGCTCACCAGCACTGCCACGCCGGAAATCCCGATCAGGAGCGCCGTTCCCAGGCGCAATGTCAACCTCTGCGTTCGCAGGAAAATGATCTCCGACAGCGACATGAACGCCGGGGTCGTGGCCATCATAACCGCGGTAACGCCGGACGGTACCCGCTGCTCGGCCCAGAATACCAACCCGTAGTCGAGAACAAAGATCAGGATGGCGAGTGAAAATGCCGATATCCATTGGCGTCCGCCGGGAGAGCGCTCGCCACGTAAGATCATCCACCCATACAGAACGGATCCTGCCACCAGGAAACGGATCGCGGCCAGGAGAAACGGCGGAACTTCGCGCACCCCGACGCGAATGGCGAGATACGTGGATCCCCACACGAGATAGATCGTCGCGAATGCCAACAGTGTCTTCCACCGGGTGGGCCCCAATTGATTGTCCATAAACGATTCCTGCCAACGATCCCTCAATTATACATGGGAGATCGCGGGGTATCGGAAAAGGACACTGCCGCTTCCCACCAAGGTTCTCAAACCAAAGGAATCGTCAATTCGACCTTCGCCATGCGCCGGAAAGGGTGCTTCCAAGGAAACCGACGTACGCGCCACTCCCAAATGCGATCGCAGCGTTCTCTCAATCAGGTTCTGGTAATAGATGGAGTTTTCAAGGCCATTTCATGCTTTAGCAGCAGGATAGAATTGACGATCGAAGGAAGGAGAAAGGAGGTTGCCAGCAGAACCAGTTTGAGTGTCTCAGAAAGCTCAACGTGGTCGAGCGCAACGCCAGCAACAATGTCAAAAAGAGCAAATCCCAGAAACAAGGGGAGTGCTCGTCTCCATCTCATTATGAAGAAAAGGCTGAACGCATTTAGCAGTACACTTGCCAGCAAAAGCCAATAGGCACTCCACGGCTTTCCATGTATCCCCCCACAATAGGGACAGCGCAACAAGAAGCCATTCCAATCGTCCCAGCGGCTGATTTTTAGGAATTTCCCGCATCGGCAACAGGGGCGGAGAACGCCTTGCTGATTCGGGGAATCGCCCCGCATTGCCGTTGGGCATGGACATGGTTTGCCTTGGGTAATGGAAACCGTGCGATCCCTTTCATCCTTAACGTTCACGCCTGCCTGTCTGAGTGACTCTGCCACCTGAGTTAAAAAGGCATCCACCGCATTTCTTGAGGTTTTGTCGACGTGCAGGCGTGGTTTCCACAGGAAGCCTCCATCCACGATTGAGATTGAAAGCCCGTACCGGCGTCTGGCGATAATCGGAATCACCAGTCCGACGAGTGCAACTGCAGGCGGGTAGCCGCTAAATTCGCCTCCTTCTCTTCTGAGAAGAGGAATCATCATAAGGCATGTAATGACCGTGCCTACAGCGACCATGAGCAAAGCAAGTGCCCAGAGGAAGACGGGACTCAGTTTCTTAATCTTTGCCTCAACGATCCGATTCAAGGGAACCCGCTCGAAATATGTAGCGTCTTTAACCGCAAAGAACTTTTTCCTAGGTAAGAATACGGCACGGTTGGTGAGGGCTAAATGGAAGATGTCTGAGTCATGCGGAACCCCAAATGAGAGGTTGGCGATTAATTGTTCGCCCTCCTCGAGGATTATGTCAAACGGCATATAAGTCTCCGGTTATCGGGCGAGATGATAGTCAACTCTCTTCCTGCTTGCAACCGCTATCGGCCGCGATCGGCCCATAGTGCGTCGAGAGGTTTAGTCTGGATAGAGTCTTTCGAAATCTGACTGTGACGTTTATATTCAGCCCTGTGATGTAAGGCGTAGCCTCCGATTTATACTTGACGTGTCTAGCCCTGGTGGTAGACTGAAGGGTGCGGCCAGCAGTTCTGGCGGAGGCATAAGACCACCGGCATCCTGTAAATTCGTGGACGCAGACCCAAGGTGAAAAGTGGTTGGCATGCCAGACGGCAGGATTCTTAGTTTCAGGAATCCCGGTGGGTCGCCCGTGTGCTGCCGAACGCCAAGGGCGTCAGGTGGGACGATCAAGAAAACGTGGCTTTCCAAGATGTAATAGAAACCAAAGGGGTTAGCGTTTAGTGACAAGATGTCTTCATGTTTATCTCATGCAAATATAAGGAGTTAGCGTCAAGTTCGGGAACAGGGGCCGAAAACCCGATGCGGCTTTCCATGATGTATCAGAAACAAAAGGATTTAGCCATGAAGAGCAAAGATCTTTCGAAAATCTATATCATTGATATTAATATAGTTAGTTGATCTCCAATTGCCAGGGTCAGCGAAAAAAAAAGGGTGAAAAATGGGGATCGTTCGGCATAAGTTATTGAAAACACATGGAGAAAAAATGTCCGCTTTCCGCCTTTCCATGATGTTAATGAAAACAAAAGAGTTATAGTTGTCTTTCCAAGATGTTTATGAAAACAATGGTGGTTAGCAGGTTTCACCGGCGCGGCTTGGCAGTGGGCTGAGTTGATGAAGAGGTGGTTTTTCGCGGTCAAATGGCGGCCTAAACCCAATGCTGTTCACTTTAGCTGACTAGTCCCGACTCGACCCCCTCACCCCCGCCCCTCTCCCCCAAAGGGGCGAGGGGAGAGGTAATTTGAGTTTACTTCCCTCGCCCCTTTGGGGGAGAGGGTGGACCGCATCCGGCGTTTTCACCACCCGGGGCGGGACGGGTGAGGGGGTCGCCCTGTAACTAATTACCACCTAAAGCCCCGAAATCTATTAAGTGAACAGTATTGGGCCTAAACCCACCACTCCTTGGCGAATTGGCGAGTTGATTTCCCTGCCAGAAGTTGGGAGAGGTTGGAGGGTGGATGGGGAGTGCCGGGTTCAACATTGACATCTTGTAGCGGATTCGTCATTCTCAGACTTATTCTGATTTTCCTGAGGTCGATGAGCGTAGCGCCGACCTTGAGGTCGGCACATGTTTCGTAGAGCCGAACGGCGTTCGGCCTTTGGGTGCTGACCTCAAGGTCAGCGCTACGACTCCATCAATTTTCCAGGACGAAATGAAGCTATGAAAAAGATCCAGATTTACGACACGACTCTTCGCGACGGTTCGCAGGGCGAAAACATTTCATTTTCCCTTGAGGATAAGCTTCACATTGTCAGAAAGCTCGATGAGATGGGCGTGGACTACATCGAAGGTGGTTGGCCCGGTTCGAATGCCAAGGATGTGGCCTTTTTCCAGCGGGCGCGGGAAATGAAATTGAAGCATGCCAAGCTCGCCGCATTTGGCAGCACCTGCCATCCGCGCCACGCCGTGACCCACGACAAGAATCTGCAAGCGCTGATCGAAGCCAGGACGCCGGTGGTAACGATCTTCGGGAAGTCGTGGGACCTGCACGTCAAAGTTGCCCTGGGGGTTTCGCTAAAGGAAAACCTGGACCTGATTCGTAATTCCGTCGCTTTCCTGAAATTTCATGGCAGGGAAGTGATTTATGACGCCGAACATTACTTTGACGGGTTCAAAGCCGATCCGGCCTACGCTCTGCAAACGCTGAAGGCCGCGGAAGAGGCGGGGGCCGACATGCTGGTGTTATGCGACACCAACGGCGGCACCATGACGGCGGATATTCGCGAGCGTTTTCAAGCCGCGGCGAAACAGGTCAAGGTGCCATTGGGAATCCACACGCACAACGATTGCGAGATGGCCGTGGCCAATGCGATTGCCGCGGTGCAATTGGGCGCGGTTCAGGTGCAAGGCACCATCAACGGCTACGGCGAAAGGTGCGGGAATGCCAACCTGTGCTCGGTGATTGCCAACCTTGAGTTGAAGTTGGGAATGCACTCGATCGGCAGAGAGAACCTGAAGCATCTCACCGAAGTTTCCCATTACGTCAGTGAGTTGGCCAATCTGCCTCACCGCTCGGACCTGGCCTATGTCGGCAAGAGCGCGTTTGCCCATAAGGGCGGCATTCACGTGAGCGCGGTGATGAAAGAAAGCTCCGCTTACGAACACGTGGACCCCGCGGAGGTCGGCAATGAACGGCGCGTGCTGGTCTCAGAGCTTTCCGGCAAGAGCAATGTGATTTACAAGGCACTGGAACTGGGCCTGAAGCTTGACCAATCGACTCCCGATGCCAAAGCCGTGGTGGATAAACTCAAGCAGATGGAACATGACGGATACCAGTTTGAGGGCGCGGAGGCGTCTTTCGAAATGCTCTTCGACAAGATGGTCCACCGCGCCAAAGAGTTTTTTGAATTGGATGGATTCCGCCTGATCACGGAAAAGAAGGGCGGGCACGAGCCCAACTCGGAAGCGGTCATCAAGCTGCGTGTGGACGGCAAAGAAGAACACACCGCGGCGGAAGGCGTGGGTCCGGTCAGCGCTCTCGACCGGGCTTTGAGGAAGTCTCTGACAACATTCTTCCCCTGCATCAAGGACATCCGGCTGACCGACTATAAAGTTCGCGTGCTGAACCCCAAAGGCGCCACTGACGCCAAAGTCCGTGTGCTTATTGAGTCCAGCGACGGTCATGAAACGTGGGGAACCGTGGGAGTTTCGGAAAACCTGATCGAGGCCAGTTGGCAGGCCCTGGTCGACAGTATTACGTATAAACTCAAAAAGGAGTATGGTTACAAGAGCAAGTCGACCGACGGTCGCGGTGTGGAGTGAGGTCGTGGAAGCCACTCATGATTTGTGTTGAGAAGATTTGACCCCCTCACCCGTCCCGCCTTGACCTGATGAAAGCGGCGGTGGTGGTCCACCCTCCCCGATTGCTGGGGTCCGATGGCACCCATCGGGGTCCGGAAATCGGACTCCCCCAAGGGGGCGAGGGGATTTTAAGCGAAGAACTGTAATGTAATAAGGTAAGGGAAATAATATTACTATATCCGGCGGCCACCTTTGTAGATGGAAGCTGCGGGAGGGTTAGGAAAAGTGAAAGCACTCGTAAAAAGTAAAAGGGAACCTGGACTTTGGCTTGAGGAAGTCGAGAAGCCGAAAATTGGCATTAATGACGTGCTCATTCGGGTGAATCGCACCGGAATCTGCGGCACCGATCTGCACATTTATCAGTGGGATGACTGGGCCCAAAAAACCATACATGTGCCGTTGGTCATCGGGCATGAGTTTGTCGGCGAAATTGTGGAAGTGGGTTCGAACGTCGCCGACTTTTACCCTGGCGACATTGTGAGTGGTGAAGGGCACGTAACCTGCGGGCGGTGCCGGAATTGCCTGGCAGGCCGCCGTCATCTTTGTGCCCACACCGAAGGCGTGGGAGTGAATCGGGCCGGAGCATTCGCGGAATTCATCGCGCTGCCCATGAGCAATATCTGGAGGCATAGTCCCTCCATCGACCAGGACATTGCGGCGATTTTCGATCCGTTCGGGAACGCCGTTCACACCGCCCTGTCGTTTCCCTTGCTGGGAGAGGACGTGCTGGTTACCGGAGCCGGTCCCATCGGCCTGATGGGTGCGGCGGTGGCAAAGCATGCCGGCGCCCGGTACGTGGTGATTACCGACGTCAATCCGTTTCGCCTCGAACTTGCCCGGAAGATGGGCGTGACCGTAGCTCTGAACCTTCGCGAGGGTACTCTGGCCCAGGTGCAAAAGAAGCTTGGCATGCAGGAAGGGTTCGACGTGGGGCTCGAGATGTCGGGCAATGGGGAAGCGCTCCGCGATATGCTCGCCAACATGAGCCACGGGGGTAAGATTGCCATGCTGGGGATTCCCAAGCATGAATCGGTGGTGGACTTGAACCCGATAATTTTCAAGCTGCTGACCGTCAAGGGAATCTACGGACGCGAGATGTATGAAACCTGGTACAAGATGACGATGATGCTTCAATGCGGGTTGGATATCAGCCCCGTGATCACGCATCGCTATGACTGTAACGATTTCATCAAGGGCTTCGAGGCCATGGACTCAGGTGAATGTGCCAAGGTCATTCTCAACTGGAACTGAAACCATCAGGTTGCGGAGGAGCGAGCCATGAAGGAACGGCGACCCATCAAAGACCGTTTTAAGGATAAGGTGGCGGTTATCAGCGGTGGGTCGTCGGGAATTGGTAAATCCATTTTGGAGGAGATCTGCAAGGAAGGGGCCTCGGCGGTCTTTACCGGCACGCGCGACACCGGGCATCAGATCGCGCGGGAGATGAGCGATGCGGGATTTCACGTGGCGTATTGCCAGGGCGATATGGCCAGCGAGCAATTCTGCCGGGACGCCGTGGCCCTGACTCTCGAAAAATTCGGCAAAATAAACTATCTGTTCAACAATGCGTTCTCCTTCACCGCCAAGGCGCTGGATGCTTCGCGCGATGACTGGGAGCGGGTTTGGCAGGTGGGCCCCATGGCTTTTGCCCTGATGGGTTCGCTGGTGGCGGAACCCATGAAGGCGCAGGGCGGGGGATCCATCGTAAATATGTCGAGCATCTCGGCCTTTATCGCCCAGCCGAACCGGTGGACTTACAACACTGCGAAAGGGGCTGTGCACACCCTGACCAAGTGCATGGCCCTCGACCTTGCATCGTACGGCATCCGGGTAAATAGCGTCAGCCCAGGTTGGATTTGGACCCGCGAAGTGGATAATGCCGCCGGGGGCGACCGGGCCAAATGGGAGCCGGTGTGGGGGCAGTATCACATGCTGGAACGATGTGGCGAGGCCGTGGAATGCGCGGGCCCCGTTCTTTTCCTCTTCAGCGACGATTCCTCTTTCATTACCGGAGCGGATATTCCCATCGACGGCGGGTACGAGAGCATGGGGCCCGAGGGCTTGGGCAAGACCAGTAAGTTTGCGGGGTCAAAGTAGCCATTGGTTCATCGGGCCATCGGATCATTGAGCCCTTGAAAATCACCAAATGGCCAGATGGCCCGATGGACCGATCCGCATGGGGGCGCAGATGACCTATGAAATCCAGGTGCTGAAGATGGGGCAGTGCGAAGTCCCGGGTCCGGAGGTTTATTGGATGAGCGCCTGGGACACCTGGGAGACCTTAAACTTCTGGATGGTCGTTATTCGCGGCGGCGGGAAAACGCTGGTCATCAATACAGGTCCGCCCCCGGATATTGCCGCTTTGAACGATGCCTGGAAGAAAGCCATCGATGCGCGGTCGCAGATGGTGCGGCAGGAAATTGAACGGCCTGAGAATGCCCTGGCGGAACTGGGGATAGAACCCTCTGACGTCGACTACGTGCTGATCACGCCTCTCCAGGCCTATGCAACGGGGAACATTCCGCTCTTTACCAACGCCACAATTTGCATTTCCAAGCGCGGCTGGATTGAAGACTTCCACGCTCCCAAATACGAAATGCATATTCCGCGCAAGCTTCGCATTCCCGATCATACGCTGCAATACCTGGAGATCGAGGCGCCGGAAAAGTTGCGATTGCTTGAGGATGAGGACGAGATTATTCCGGGCATCAACGCATTCTGGACAGGCTGTCACCATCGTTCGTCCATGGCCTATTCCATCAATACTGCTGCGGGAAAGGTCATTGCTTCCGACTGTTTCTTCAAGTATCGCAACGTTGAGGAGCACATTCCTTTGGGGATTATGGAAAGCCTGGATGAATGCATGGGCGCATACAAGCGTATTCGAACGCAAGGGGACGTGCTGTTGCCCCTGTACGATCCCCTTGTGCCCGGGCGCCTGAAGAAAGAGCTGTCACAACACTAGACGTCGATTCGGTAGAGCGACGCGTCGCCCAGCCATCCATCGGGAAAAGCGAACACGCGCGTCATGTGCAGAGCGATCTGCTTCGTCTCACGATCTTCGCGAGCATAAGGACTCGATAGCATCAGGATTTCACTCTCGCCAGGCTGCCGGTCATCGACTTTGATCAAGCTCTCGCGGATCAGAAGGCCGGAGTCCTGGTCGACTTCTCCCACAAAGAAGGGGTACCGCGGACTATTTCCGTGAGGGTTGACGGGGCTGATATTTCCCAGCCAGTAGAGCTTTCCGTTGGAGTGACGCAGCAATTGTGAGCAGGAAGAAGGGGAGTAAAACGCATCTCCATTGGTATAGGTCCAGGGTGCTGGTTTGGTCCAATGCCAGCCGCCGTCACTGGAGTAGGAAATCCAACGATAACCTGGAAGGGTGGTCTTCTTGGAGTTCGACCCGCGCATTACCATGATGACCCGACCGTCGGCCAACATGCCAATCGCGGCCTCGTCCATTCCGCGCGTGGATCGATCAGGATCGGCTTTGACGGTGTCGCCCATTTTCCATTCGAGCTGTTTACCTTTCCATCGGGCGTGCAACACGGCGCAATCGGTGTATGTGTAACCGCCGCCAGGGTTGAACAATTTGCCATCGGGGCCGAGCGGCGTGGTTTGAACGGGCAAAAGAATGGTTCCGTCTTTGCGGGTGATAGGCAAGCACGGGACGTCGCCCAGCATCACGGCATTCTTGCCCGTGTAGATACTTGGAAGCGCATGAGTCGCGTTGAATTCCTTGCCATGCTGAATGATCTGGTATTTCCCTTCGCCGTCCACCGAGTAGAAGATGTTCCACTGGCGCATGCCTTCGAGCGGATCGTCGGTCGGCAGGATGCCCTCGCACCAGAACCGGATGAACCGGCCGGTAGGGGGATCGATATAGCCGGCGCGCAGGTGCTTTCGCCACATGCCCTCGGGACGTTTCTCGCCGGTCCTCACTTCCGTTGGAGCACTCCAGGTGCGGCCATTGTCCTCGGAGTTCCGAAGATAGGCCACGTCAACGGTGTCGGACCGGCTCATCCGTTCTTCTATGGAAAGCAGGGAACCGCCGGTGGCTTGCGTGTAAAACGCATACGCGTAGACGGTGGTTCCTTTGCCCGGCGAACGGAGAAAGATTTCACGCGTCACACGCTCGTGCGTGGGGGGTGGTGCCAGCATAACCAGGGATGTTGCCAGAAAATCACGTCGATTCATTCAACCTCCGCTGAAATTCTTCCGAAAGATGCCCAAAGGCAATCTGAATCGGCCGCTCGTTTTTGTCAAGATAATATCCGGGTACGTGAAGGGAATTTGCCTTCGTTATGTCGAGGGGTTATACTTTCATTTAAGGTTCGGAACTGCCAGCGTCTGCGGAGTGAGGGCCCTGCTTCATTAGGTGACGCCAGGTTGAATGCCTGGCTGATTGTCCTCGACCAACTTTGACTTTTTTCTCGGGAGGTGGCGCCTCGCGGGTGCCAATTTTTGCTTATGGATCGAAGAGAATTCCTTGGTGTTTTGGGTACGACGGCGGCAATGCGATTTGCTCCGACGGAAGGGCCATCCTCCCCGCTTCATGATGATATCTATCTCGATTTGGTGAAGAGCGCAGATCGCGGAATCGCGAAGGCGCTCCTGAAGCAGCAACCCAATGGAGGGTGGTACGATGAGCACGATGTCCCCTCCGTGGGAACCTCCGCCGGACTTTTCTCCCATCTGACGGCTTTGTATTTGGCTCCCGAGTCCACTTACTATCACAGCGCTGAATTGCTCGAACGGATGGACCGCGTTCTGGATTACCTGTTGCGTGTCCAGCATCCTGACGGCACCATTGACCTCTACATCACAAACTTCGCCTCGCCGCCCGATACGTCTTTTGTGATCGACATGCTTGCTCCGGCGGCCGAGGTATTGCGGGCTCGCAAGGACCCCACAACGCGCCAGGCGCAAGAGAAGTTGGAAACGTTTATCCGTCGAGCCGGTGAAGGGCTGATTACCGGCGGTGTCCACACCCCCAACCATCGATGGGTGGTTTCGGCAGCCTTGTCTCGCTGCAATCACTTCTTTCCCGATCCCCGCTACATCGCGCGCATTAACCAGTGGTTGGCCGAAGGGCTTGACCTGGACTCCGAAGGCCAATTTACTGAGCACAGCACCGGGGGGTACGACGAGGTCAGCGACAATGCATTTATGACCCTGGGCCGGATGCTTAACCGTCCCGATTTGTTGGCCCTGGTGCGGCGAAACCTGGAAACGCTGCTCTACTTCCTGCACCCCAATGATGAGATTGCTACTGACATCTCTCACCGGCAGGACCGCTTCATGGCGGTCTCCATCTTGCGGTACTACCATATTTACCGCTTCATGGCCTATCACGATCAGAATGGGCGGTTCGCCAGCGTCGCGAACTACATTGAGCGCAACCATCTGGATCAAATGGGTGGATATCTGATCAATTTCATGGAGATTCCAGAGCTCCGCCAGAAGTTGCCACCGAGCGAGCTGATTCCTACTGACTACGAGAAGTTTTACCCCCATTCATCCTTCGCGCATATCCGCCGCGGCGATCGCAGTGCCTGCATTTTAGGTGATGATTACCGTTTCTTTTCCTTCCGCAACGGTGGGTCCGTCATTGAGGCTGTCCGCATGGCGAGTTGCTATTTTGGAAGAGGGCAATTCAACGGGCCGATACAGCATGAGGGATCTACCTATCGCATGGAACAGCATCTGGACGGGTTTTACTACCAGCCCTTGCCTCCGAAGGACCGCCGCGCTGATGGAAATTGGAATTTGATGCCCAGAGCCGACCGCGCCCACAGTAATTTCACCCACCTGAACTCAGCCGTGGAAATCCGCGAGATCGCCGACGGATGCGAGGTCTCGTTTGATATGTCCGGCACAAACGAGGTTCCCATGGTGGTGGAAGTCACTCTGCGTCCCGGCGGGAAGCTTACGGGCGAGGCGCTGACGAAAGTCGCTGATGTGCCCGACGCTTACATCCTTGGCGAGGGGTATGCGACCTACGAATTTGCCGGAAGCAAGGTGCGAATTGGTCCAGGCTTCCGTC
Organism: uncultured Acidobacteriota bacterium; assembly: GCA_964438685.1. Classification (GTDB taxonomy): domain Bacteria; phylum Acidobacteriota; class Terriglobia; order UBA7540; family UBA7540; genus Bog-366. The sequence goes on along the minus strand of CAYTMD010000005.1, from coordinate 17,335 downwards.
GGCATACCATGACGGCCATGCACCGCGCCCAGCCACGGCTGGAAGGCCTTAGCGTTTATATGACCGGTTTCACTCCGCTGAAGCAAACCATTAAGTTCACGGCAGGCTAAGATGCTGCTCTGGCCGGCATGCCAGGGTGGCGGTCCCGGTCCGCCCCTCGTCAGCCTCCCTAGATAGGAACATCGGCGGCCCCAACGCCGTCGCTCGTCCGGTGGAAGACGTAATTCGCCCTGTGCAATCGAATAATTCTGACTCTTCTCGGAAGGTAGCGCCTCACGGGCGCGGTTAGTTACTTATGGATCGTAGAGAATTCCTGGGTGTTTTGGGCACGACGGCCGCGGTAAGATTTGCCCCTTTGGATAAGCCCGCCTCCCCTCTACACGACGATATATATCTCGACGTGTTAAAGAGCGCAGATGGCACGGTCGACAAGTCGCTTCAGCGCCAACAAGCCAATGGGGGCTTTCTGGATGAGCTGGGGATCCCCACGGTGGGAGGCTCCGCCTACCTGCTCTCCATCTTGACAGGTTTGTATCTGGCGCCGGAGTCGAGTCATTACCACAGTGCGGCACTGCTCGACCGGATGGATCGGTTGGTGGATTATCTGCTGCGTGTGCAGCATCCCAACGGCACCATTGACCTTCACATTACGAATTTTTCCTGCCCGCCCAGCACCGCGTTCGTAATAGATTTTATTGGGCCTGCAGCCGAGGCTTTCCGGGCCAGCAAGGATCCAACCACGCGTGAGGTGCCGGGGAAGTTGGACACGTTCCTTCGCCGCGCGGGCGAGGCGCTGATTACCGGAGGCATTCACACCCCCAATCATCGATGGGTTGTTGCCGCAGCGTTGGCTCGCTGCAACCACTTCTTTCCTGACCCCCGTTACGTTGCGCGCCTTGATGAATGGCTGGCGGAAGGGCTGGATCTGGACTCTGAAGGCCAATTCACTGAGCATAGTACCGGCGTGTACAACGAGGTCAATGATCACGCGTTTATCACCCTCGCCCGCATGCTCAACCGTCCCGAATTGTTCGAGCCGGTACGGAAGAACCTGGAAACGATGCTCTACTTCCTGCACCCCAACGACGAAATTGCTACGGACATCTCTCATCGCCAGGATCGCTTCACCGTCGCCTCGCTGTATCCGTACTACGATTCTTACCGCTTCATGGCTGCTCACGACCAGAATGGACGGTTCGCCAGCGTCGCGAACCACATTGAGCGCAAATATGCTGGTCAGATGGGCGGATTCCTGCCCCACTTCATGGATAATCCCGAGCTTCGCCAGGCATTGCCAACGCGCGAGGCGATTCCCACCGACTATGAGAAGTACTACCCCCATTCTTCTTTCGCGCATATCCGCCGCGGCGATCGTAGTGCCTGCATTTTAGGTGATGATTACCGGTTCTTTTCCTTCCGGAACGGTGGGGCGGTTATCGAGGCTGTCCGCATGGCGAGTTGCTATTTTGGAAGAGGGCAATTCAACGGGCCGATACAGCATGAGGGATCTACCTATCGCATGGAACAGCATCTGGACGGGTTTTACTACCAGCCCTTGCCTCCGAAGGACCGCCGCGCTGATGGAAATTGGAATTTGATGCCCAGAGCCGACCGCGCCCACAGTAATTTCACCCACCTGAACTCAGCCGTGGAAATCCGCGAGATCGCCGACGGATGCGAGGTCTCGTTTGATATGTCCGGCACAAACGAGGTTCCCATGGTGGTGGAAGTCACTCTGCGTCCCGGCGGGAAGCTTACGGGCGAGGCGCTGACGAAAGTCGCTGATGTGCCCGACGCTTACATCCTTGGCGAGGGGTATGCGACCTACGAATTTGCCGGAAGCAAGGTGCGAATTGGTCCAGGCTTCCGTCGGCATACCATGACGGCCATGCACCGCGCCCAGCCACGGCTGGAAGGTCTTAGCGTTTATATGACCGGCTTCACTCCCTTGAAGCAGACCCTAAAGTTTTCAGCAGCTTGATCTGCAAAAAGGCATCCCCCACTTGTTTCAGACCACCCCATCGCTCGGCGCGCCACCCCTCCTCATCTGAGGAGGGGAGCCGTTAAGAACTCCCCTCCTGATTCAGGAGGGGTGGCGCGCCGAGCGACGGGGTGGTTACGCGCAGCAAACTCCTGCTGATTTCCCCAGAATGTCCCCGCGTGGCGAGATATGGGATTAATAAATCGGGATATCCGCGGGTTCAACCCCTTCGCTGCTTACGTGGAAAACGTACTTCGCCGGCGGCTCAAACCCGATGTCGTTAAAGGTGGCAATTCCCTTGATGGCGTTTACTTCCCGGTCCGCCGGCGGTGTTGATCCTGCCGGTCCGGTAATATGAAGATGAACAGGGTTGGTTGCGCTGCGGATGATCTTCCCGTTGGATTCAATGGTTGCGTAGATATTCACCCGGTATTTCAACCAGGATCCACTGATGAGGTGAATTCTCGCTGGCGGGCTTGCTTGCAGCCGGAACGTCCCTCGCACCGTCTCGATCGTCGCCTCAGCAGGTTCGAACCCTTCGGCACGGGCATGAATCCGCACCTGGCCAGGCACGGCTGTTGACGTCACCTTTGCTTCCAGCGCACCTTCTTTCAAAGAAACTGCGCAGGCCGCTGCTCCGCAGTCCAAGGCTCCATTACCATCAATGCTGAGCTGCACAGCTTGTGCCGCGTTCATGACCCTGTTCCCAGACTTGTCGAGCATCGTTACCTGCACCGTGGCGCTGCTGTGGCCATCGGCAAGAATCGGCGCCTGATTGATCTCCATTTTCAATCGTGCAGGAGGCCCGTAGACGCTCGTTGCGGCTTGGGTGCCTGCCACGTTCGGCGTGTGCGTGGTCAGCGCAATGCGTATTTGGTAGCCGGCGTTCTCGCCTGCTGCCACATCGTCCCAATAAGCCGTATCCTGCTCGGGGTCTTTCAGTGGGCCGCGACTGTCCGCTCCATAGCGCCACCCGGTTGTTGCTTTGACCCAGGCAATCTGTTGTTGCTCGTCGTAATACCAGCCGCAAAGGCCGGAGTTTCCCACAAGTGATTCCAGCGAGCCATGTTCGGCCAGCACTTGCCCATTGCGCGATATGGCAGCGGGCCGGTATGCGGTATGAACGCTCATCAGGTAAGCCCGGCGCTTCGGCATGTTCTTATATGCGCCGCGCCGCGCCCCAACGTTGATGACCACCGCCTCGCGCCGCTCGCTGACCTTTATTTCGGCGGTGGCAAAGGCGCCCTTCTGATATTCGTAAGTCCGGCCGTCGTCCTCATACACCGTGAAATGCGAGTCGCCTGCGGGATAGACGTCCAGCCGCACTACCTCCAGCGGTTCCTGATCGATGTACGATGTAACCGGCCCCATCGGGATGATGGCGCCGCCCTTCACCAGCAGCGGTCCGCCCGCATAGGAAGGCCATTCCGCCGTTTGCCACTCGCCTTTGCTGGTGACCCGCCGGCCTGTCCAGAAGTCATACCATTGCCCCTTGGGCAGATAGACTTTCGTGTGAGTGTCCGTTAGTTGCTGACCCACCCCCATGTGGGACGACTCCGAGCCGCTCTCCATTGTCGAGCGCGCTGGAGCCACCAGCAGCCAGTCTCCCAGCAGATACTGCGATTGATTCTGTTGCGCCACTGGATCGTTCTGGTACTCCAGCACCATCGGCCGCATCACCGGAAGCGCCGACTCCGCCGATTGGTGCAGTGAAGAGTAGAGGTAGGGCACCAGACGGTATCGCAATTTAATGTAAAAGCGATTCATGTCCAGCAGATCTTGTGAATATAACCAGGGTTCTTTGTAGTACGCCCACGACTCCAAGTACGAAAACGGAGCCAGGTACCCGGCATGAATACCGTCCGGCACTTCATTGCGGTCGCGCGTGCTGACCAGTGAATGTCCGGAAAGGCTCGCGTTGAGCGCACCCACGCCGAGTGCGAAGTCAGCCTCCCAGGTGAATGGCCAGCGCTGTGAGGCAATTGACGAGCCGTAGCCGCAGTACATGATCATGGCGCGCTCACCCGTCACCCGCGTGTATTCCTCCATCGCCGTCTGGCTATACAGCGAATTCGTCACATTGGTCATCTCGCCGGCCGAGAGGTCGCCGGAACCGCGCAGGCCGGAGTTTGGTTCCGGCGGAAGCCATTCCGTACTCTCGATCATTCGTGGATAAGGATCATCCTGCTTGAAGAACTTGATCCCTTTATTGAGTGCCCCATCGATCCTTGGGCTGTACCATTTCTTGCGTAACTCGGGGTCCGTATAACCGGAAAAGGGAGCCTTTCCCGATTCCCAAAGGCCCATCTTGATTCCCATTGCGCCCAGCGATTTAATCATGCCATCAGGATCAGGAAAGCGCTTTGAGCCCCAAACCCACTTCATGGTGTAGGGAACATCTTCCCATCCGCCTTCCAACCCAATCCAGTCGATGGGAAGGTCTTCGCGGCGGAATCCCTCAGCCACAGCCATCGTTTCCTTTTGATCTGCCAGGTACCGCGACTGAAATCCCACGCCCAAAGCCCATCGTGGCGCGAGCAGGGGTTTCCCGGTAATGTCGGTATAGCGGTCGAGAATGGTTTTGAGCGTGGGGCCGTAGATCACGTAGTAATCCGGTTCCCCGCCGCGGGCAGAGACTGAGTAGTTGGCCTTGGCAGTGAAATCAAAGGTGTGCCGCCACGTGTTGTTGGAGTAAAACCCATAGCCGCGTGTGCTCATGAAGAAGGGAACGGTCGCTTCCTTCCAACGGAATTCGCGCCACCAGTCCAGCTTGTGCCCGCGGATGTCCAGAGCGATCCGTTGGAATCCCAGGCCGTAAAAGTGCTCATCCTGGGCCATCTCCATTTGCAACGCGCTGGATTCGCCATAGTCCAAACCCGTCTGCTTGAAGATGTCATGACCCGCGGCATTTTGAAGTACCAGGCCAAACTGCGGAAGGTCCACTCGAATCTTCACGCTGGGTGTCTCGATCCACAGGGCTGCCTTGCTGGCTTTGGTCTTGATGGCGAACGCCGGCCACTTGTTGTTTACGAAGCCCCAGTGCTCCGGCAATGATTCGGCGAATTTGCCGTCAGCGGAAACACGCACTCGCAGCATGGTGGGTGTCACGGCCTGCAAGCGTACCTGGGCATTGTTCCGGCAATGGAGGGTGACGACGTCTCCCTGGATGGACGCGACGGAGCATCCCTCAATCCGCTGAGGGGACGCGCAGAGAGCCGCGCGAAGGGGGAACATCATGATGAGTAAAATGGCGATCTTCTTCATTGAAGGACCTCGGGGTGCGGCAACAAGTTGGGATTTTACGCAAAGGGTACGTGCTCATTTTCTGAAACTAACGAC
>CAYTMD010000005.1:0-11915 GCA_964438685.1 uncultured Acidobacteriota bacterium | reverse complement strand
CAACAAGTTGGGATTTTACGCAAAGGGTACGTGCTCATTTTCTGAAACTAACGACTTGCTGAAGTTGGCTTGAGATCAACACTGTTCACTTAAGCTGCTTGGTCCCAACTCGACCCCCTCACCTCCGGCTCCTCTCCCCCAAAGGGGCGAGGGGAGAGGTGATTCAAATTTACCTCCCTCGCCCCCTTGGGGGAGAGGGTGGACCGCAACCGGCGCTTTCACCGGTCCGTCAGCCGACGGAGACGCGTGAGGGGGTGACCCAATGACCATTTTCTACTTCTTGTCCTGAAACCGATTAAGTGAACAGTATTGGGTTTGAGATGGCGATCATCTCTTCCCGCGGACTTGACCGGCCGACAGTATAACCCACTTGGGCGCCCCAACCGAATTGGGCGTTGGTGCCGTCACCGGACATTGATTTCTCTTGACAAAAACAGATTAATAGGCTACAATCTTGAGTAATCCACGGTGCTGGTACAGGGGTGGTTGGGGCCGGCGCGGGGGGGATTAGTCAAGCGCAAGAAGGTATCTATGGCCCGCTTTCCATCCTTAAACTCCCCCCAATTGTATGGCGACTCTGTGTTCATATCCGTGCAATTTCCGCAAACAACCAGAGCTGGTAACTCATTGACACTAAAGGGTCGTCAGGGACAGTTTTTCACCCCGCAAAGCTGAGAACCTGCTGAAAGATAAGCCACTTATCGATCTATTTCACAATTCAAAAACACCACGATAAAATGTCCATAGGGGAGGCGCCGCAAACGCGCGTGACGAAGGATGCGACGACACTGGTCGTTCCGCTAGCCCTCACGGTTCTGACTTGCTTTCGAGGCTGAACACCCAAAGGCCATTCGTGTCAGTGCCCATGGCGGCGGAGAAAAGGCGGAGATAGCAAATGCCTCGCGCCAATTCCAGTCCGGCCATATTCATGGTGTAATGGTTATCCAATCTGATATTGCCCACGTTATCGTCGCAGTTCCACTCGAGCAAAAATTCGTGGATCCCGCCCTGCTCCAATTGGAATTTGCGATTCTCATCCACTCCCCATTGCACCGTGCTTGAATCCTCATAGGGAAGCCCGCAAACGTACTGCACCTTTACCTTGCCATCGGGATCGATCATGCCGCGAAAGTTGCCGCCGGCGTTGTTGGAGGGCGTCAGAAAGGTCTCTGCCAAGGCGAAGTAAACTCCTCCGAAATCTGCCTCAGTCCGTAGGCGAATCTTCACGCTTCCTTTTCTTCCGAAGGGAAAATTCCAGCAGAAGCCGCTGGGCATATCGGCGCGAGGCTTGGTGATTTTCAGCGCGGGCTTGCCTTCCGGTCCTGGCAAAATCTCCACGCCATTTGTTGCCGCCAATTGCAGGCGCTGTAACCCCTGGGAGAAATCTTCCCGCGCCTCCGTTTCCACCAGCCAGCGGGGATCGACGCGCACCAGGCGATAGTCGACGAAGGCTCGAAACTGCTGTTTCTTCCGGCTTGCCCTGCCGTCTTCCGAATACGCCACCAGGACATGATGATCGGGAGTCTCGACCAGAAAGGGATAGCGCATCCCGCCATATCCGTCGAGGTTATCGCCAGCGCCAAACGTATTCAGTTCGCGATAACCCTTCCAAATTCCTCCATCATGGATGGCCATTACCAGCGACTGCCGCGAGTAGCTGATTCCATCGCGAAACGGTATGCCGAATTCGTTGTTCCACGCGAGCACCAGACGGCCGTCTCTTAAACGCATAACCCCGGCAGGAGCGTTGGAGGCGTGAAAAATCGTGCGTCGCGCCGGGGTCCACGTTTCCCCACCGTCCGCGGAAAATGACTCGAAAAGGAATCCCGTTTGGGTGCGGATGATCATCCAGACGCGGCCGTCTTCGAGTTCCATCAGGACCGGCTCGCAGGCGCCGGACTCTCCCGCCTTCCCGCCGCAATCGACGGTCACATCGCTTCGGCAATTCTTCCAGGTGTTACCGGCATCATCGGAATAGACCACGTAGCTCACAAAGAATCCTGTGGCGCGAGTGGGCGAGTGATAGGAAAGCGCCACCAGAATCCGCCCCGACTTCAATTCGATCGACGAGTTGAGCGCCCCGGTATAAGTGTGGCCGTAATCAATCTCGTGGAGGGGTTCCCAGGTTTTGGCGTTGTCGTGCGAAGTGGTGTGCCAAAGGTGGCAATGCCCCTTCACCACCTCGCTTGCCTTGGGATTGGGCCCTTTCGGCCAATCGGTGAAGCGCACTCCGAAAAGGTGTACCACTCCCTCCCGCGTGACGAGAGGCAGCGCTCCACCTGAGGTGATGCCTTGGCCTGCCGCGCCGGGTCCGGGAGGGAAGGGGAACAACACCTGGCGCTCACTCCATCCGCCCAGGCCATCCGGCGAAAAGCGGCCATACATGTATTCGGGGATGCTGGTGTCGTCCCATTCCTTTGTACGCCGCCCCCAGGGATATACAGCGAGAAATCGGCCATCGGGCAGTTGGACGACAGGTCCCATGCTGCCCTCAATCTCTTCGATAATTGGCGGAACCGGCGGCGCTGATTGCGGCGCCCCGCTGCTGGCCGCTATCGCCGCTACGCGATTTCCCTCGCTTGCCATGGCCTTCGGTAAACGCGCGCCAGGCAGAATCGCCATCACTGCTGCTCCGTGCTTCAAGAAGTCTCTTCGGCTTTTCATCCTTCTCCTCTTCGTGGACCACTGTCCTGCTTCGAACCAATCTGTGAAAGTATCATGAAAAGGCAGTTCACCACAGAGACACAGAGGCACAGAGGAGAATACAGAAAGTGCATTCTCAGTGCCTCCGCGTTTCGGTGGTTCTGATGCAGGTCAGAGCACCATACGCTTGATGCCTTGGCGCAGCGCGGGGACGTTGAAGTTTAGAAGAAGTCCGGTGTGAATTCCCGCTAGGCGCAGGTATGTCAGGATCTGCGCTTCGTGGATGGGGAGAAGTCGGTCGACGGTTTTCAATTGCAAAACCACTTGGCCCTCCACCACCACGTCCAGCTTGTAGCCGCAATCCAGGTGCACGCCCTTGTAATTAACAGGCAAAGGTCGCTGCCGTGTAAAGGCGATTCCCCCCAGATGTAGTTCGTGGCATAGGCATTCTTCGTAGGCAGATTCGAGTAGACCCGGACCGAGCACTCGATGAACCTCTATTGCCGCGCCGATAATCTTCTCCGTCAACGGGTCATTTTCAATTATGCCGCTACCTTTTCACCACTGATGCACTGAGACACTGAGGCCCGGCCCAATAAAAACCTCAGTGCCTCTGTGCATCGGTGGTTCTGATGCATTTCAGGCTACGCGCTTTTCATCACTGAGACACTGAGGCCAGCATCAAACCGCGAGCTTCAGCGTTATAATTTCCCAAGGCTTGATGTCGAGTTCCAGCACCCCCTGGGGGTTGACGGGAACGGGTTTGGGCTCCTCTTCAATCAGGTTGGTAAGCCAGGCCTTCCGAATGGGCCGTGCGAGCCGTATGTGGGCGCGCGTGAATCGGCCCTCGGCTTCGTAGAATCGCAGTGCCAGGGAATCGTCGTCTTCGCTCTTTTTGAGCGCGCTCATAATGAGGTTCGCGGGTTCAAGGCGCAGAAACTCATCCGACGGCGGCAGCGATTTACCCTCGCCTCCCTTGCCGGACGCCATAAACGCAAGCAGCGGGTAGTTGAACGCGATGCCTTCCCGGTATCGCTCGCGCCACCCACCGTGGTGCGGGTAGAGCGCCATGCGATAGCTATGGTCTCCTTCCTGGGTAAACCAGTATTGAGGGTTCCATGCCTGGCTCTCCCGGGTGGAAAGCAGTGAATGCTGGAGCACCGGATAGGCCACTGGATTGTCTGTCTGGTCCGCGAAAAGATGAACCGTGCAGTTGGAGGCGGCGAGGCAGCCGAACCGTTGATAACGGTCGGAAGACGCGTCGACCCAGTTGATGGCCTCGCGGAAGGGAAGAGCAAAGTCCCCGCCATCGAGCTTGGAGGAAAATGATCCGCGGGCCCGAGCCGGCAGCAGGGAGATATCAAGTTCGTCCTTCCCCATTTCCACCGTCCCGAACGGAACCTCGTAGCTCAGCCGGAAATCCGTGGGCAAGTTGATGGGAAACGCCACGCGCAATTCTCGCGATTTTGCGCCATCCCAATTGCGGATGTTCACCTCCATCTCCACGCGGTCGAGCCGCGGATAAAGGCGGAACGTCTGCTGCAAGCGGAAGTGTTTGAACTGCGCCTCGTGCACCGCGGCGGCGAATACCTGGCCGTTCACCGAATGCACGGCATGGAAGTCGTGATGGCTGGTCTTCTCGAAGTTCTCCATGGTGACTTGTTCAAGATCGTCCCAAGCGAAGCCCGGAGCCGTGAACTGCAAAACTTCACCGCCAAAGAATTTGTCGGTCTTCAGGATTTCTTCCTTCAGGCGTTTATCGTAGAGGCTGGAAAGGCCGCCGGAGCCAATGACGGCGCGCAGGGAATCGTTTTCCAGAGTGCTGATGGAAACGGTCTCCGCCGCGGGCAATGGCGAATCCGCGGGCTCGAGATAGTAAGTTTTGTAACCTACGGAAGGCACATCGTCAGCGATAAAGGTGATTTCCGCGTTCGCTTCGTCCGCAGCCTCTCCCGTAAACTGGTAGGGAATTTCCGCGCCGGCAGAGTCGTGCAGACGAAATGATTTCCAACCTGCGGGTTTGGCCACGCGGCATCGCGCCACGTCCGTCCGCCGCCAGGAAAGGGGATTGTATACGACCAACGTGGGTTGGTCAGCGGACTTTCGTGGAACGGCCCGCGCCAATCGGTCAGTGGCACTGGAGAGTAACTGGTCCGCCACAGTCCGCGATTTGACGTACGACTCAATGTAATAGCGGTCGGTTTCTGTTCCCTTATTCCCTCCCCAACCGTGGTCCGGCCAGCAGTTTGCCCGCCAGGCATCATCGAAAGTCTTCGTGGGGTATGTCCCGGAATCACCTTTCTGCATCAAGCCTGCATACAATCGTTCGGCCGCCAGAATGCGGTTGTGACCCTCGCGTCCCGCCAGCAAGCCGGTGCGGTGACCGGGTTCGTCGTAGTACGCCCAATTCAGCGCCCAATCGCCCCTGAGGGTGGTGACGTTGGGCTCTTTGCGAACGAAGTCTTCCACCGTCTCCTTCGCCTGCACAAATCGGATGACCGGAGGTTTGATTTGCCGGCTGGGCTGAGCGCGGTAGTGGCTATTCCATGCTTCCGCAAACCGCTTCATCGCTGCGTTCTGCTCCTTCACATAAGGGGGCAGGGAGGGCGGTGGCGGAATGTAATCCGAGTTGAAATCAAAAATCATTTGAGGAGGAAGTTTGCGGGTGCTGTAGTACTCTTCGCGTTCATTGGCGAATTGCATCCACCCCTGGTTCCCCTTGGGATTGATCAGCGGGTCGGTGTAGCGGATGGCAAAAACAAAAATCCGCGACCCGTCCGGGCTTTCCCAATTGTAAAAACCCCAGGGGAATCGCCCTTGCAGCACATATTTGATTCCCGCCTTGCTGAGGATCTGCGGCATCTGCAGGGTCATGGTGGGAGGATCGGTTTTGCAGTAGTGCACGGTATCGCAGCCGGGGAAATTCTTCTTCAGCCATCGACGTCCCAAATAGAACTGCCGCACTAATTTCTCCGGACCAACGTGCCCTTCCAGGTTCTGGACGTAGCTCGCTCCCCAAACGAATTTCCCCTCGCGCATCAACTGGGCCATCTCGTCGCGCTTCTCCGGATGCCGCTCAAGGAACTCCGTAAGGTAGATGACCGATTCCATGGAATAGCGGAATTCAGGGTGTTCCTTCATGATCTTCATGGCCGGCAGGATCAACTCCGCCGAGCGGTAATCCGCGGTGACCTTCTGGGTGTCGAGCCAGCCGAGGTCGTTGTGATTCGTGGTCAGCAGGTCGAACGTCCCGCCATCAAAGTAGGAGTGATAGGCCGGCATTTTCAATTTTCGTGTGACGTTAAACGCGGACTTGCCATCGCTGATGGTGAACTCGAACTCCTGGTCTTCATAGGGGGAGAGAATCCAGATATTTTGACGAAGGACCGATTTCGCCGGCAGAGTGTCGAGCGGGATGGTCATCAGGACTTTCCCATCGCGCGAAATTTGCAATCGGGCGTCACGAACTTCCGCGCCGGGATTGACCGCCATCAGCGTGGCGGTTTGCACCGGGACTCCGTCGTGGACGTCGTACATGCTGTAGACGGAGATCTCAAACGAGTTGGTGTGAGCCTGGGCATAAATCCGCACCTTGCTGAAGCCCGTTCCCTGACGGCCTTCTTCCGGCCAGACCTCATCAATCGTGACGCGAACGGATTTCGTCTTTACCGGCTGATGGAAGGTAATGATCTGAAAATTCCGTGACTGGCTCACGTCCGCGCTGACCGACTCGCCCCCGCTGAGGGATACCGTCACCTTGCGGGGTGTCTGCATCTTTCCCCCACGCGTGTAGGGGTCAAAATCGATGTCGTAGGGGAGGGGTTTGGCCAGCAGCCAGACTTCGCTCACTGTCTTCTCTTCCGGGTATGCGACTTCCAGCCACGCCCCGCGGGTCTCCGTATCGGTTTCCCAGCAGGTGTTGAGGTTGTTGCCAAATACTCTGTCCGGCCTGTAGCTGAAGGGTGGAGACATTTGCACCGAGGAGACGTTTATCTTCGCCCCGTAAATGGCGTCGGCAAGGTTGGGATTGTCATCGACATCGCCCCCGTCAGACGCGTTGAGTGGCAAGGGTGCGAGCAGATGTCCAAAGCCCGTTCCCGATGCCCAAGCAGTCGCCAGCACACCACTTTTCTTTAGAAAATTGCGCCGATCCATAAATGGAGCTCCTCGCTAGGTACAGAGTGCGGATCTAAGATGAAGGTCGCGCTTCTTCGCGCGTTTGATTTGACACTATTCGTAGCGTTCCTCAGCATCTTACCTGCCAATCGGGCAAGAATGTACATGTAATCAAAGCGGCAAAGGGGAGGGGAGAGCAGTGACATTGTGGCTCACTCTGAGGATTTGTTAAACGCCGCGCAATCTCAGTGTTCCTTTGCGGGAATATACGGTACTGCCTGCGTTCCTTTCTTCTGCGCGCCTTTCAGCATCGAGCGATCCTGGCTGGGAAGATGGATGGAGGGCGGATAGGTAATGTGTACGGGCAGAAGGCGAGAATGGATATTGAGCGGCTCGGGAATTACTTCCGCTGCGCGCGGCGGTGCGAAAAAGTCGAAGCAATCCCGCATGTCGTTGGCGCGGTCGTCGCGGGCAGTGAGGTGGGGAAGGCCCCAGCGTTCCTCAATGAATTTCAGCACGGAAGTGAAATCGTAGGTGTAGTGCGAAACATAATCGGCTTTGGCATAGGGTGAAATGACGATCATGGGCACGCGCGGCCCGTAGCCGTAGGCGTCCACCTCCGGCGGCGGTACGTGATCATAAAACCCTCCGTAATCATCCCACGTCAGGAAGATGGCGGTGTTGCCCCAGTAAGGAGTTTTCATCAGGGCGTTGATGACCTTGGTGACGTACCACATTCCCTGGTCCAGCGGTTCGGGCGGGTGTTCACTATCCTGGAAATCAGGAATGATCCACGAGAATTGCGGTAGCGTCCCCTTTTTCAAGTCCTCAAAATAATCATCGAGTGATACCAGCCGATTCATGCGCTCATCGTCATCGCGAATCGACTTGAAACCGGGCATGGGATTCCACAACGTGAAGCCCTTGGGATCGGGGAAGGCCAACCGCGCCAGGCCGGCATTCACATCTTCCCAACCGGGGGGCTTGGCCTGTGTCTCCACATAGTATTTCCAGGAAATATTCTTAATGCCAAAGTTCTTCACGATGGATTCGAAGGGGAAGCCTTCCGGCTCATCCAAATCGTCTTCCAGTTGTTCCAGTGAGCCGATGTTGTTAATTTCGCCCGACTGCGCCGCGACGGTGAAAACGTGGTTGGGCGAACTCCCGGTCATCTCCGAGGAGAAAAAGCGGTCGCCGAGAGTGAAGCTGTGCGCGTACTTCCAGTAGTTGGGGAGGTCCGTAGCATCATAGTACCCCATTGTGTAGGGCGAACCTTCCACCCACACGAAGCCGTCCATGGTGCCGTGGTCGTATGCCGCCTGGGCGGTCTCCCAACTGTGCTCCAGGTCCAACAATGGCTGCCCCGCCGGCATGTGGAATGGCTTGACGCATTTCTTGCTCCCGGGCATTTCCGGCAGGCAAGTGGAGGGAGGAAGCCCATCGGCATTGGGGAAGGTGCCGAAATAATTGTCAAAGCTGTGATTCTCTTGAATGATCCAGACGACGTGCTGGATCTTCTCCATCCCATGAGGTGGCGCGGAATTGCCGGCCGCCTGCGCCTTGGGCAAAGCGTTCCTTCCGAGCGGCATTAAGATGATGATCAATCCCAGCCCCACAAGGAGCAGGCCGGTTATTAACTGCCGTTTCGACTGGTAATGAGGATTTCTTTTGGGCATGGAGTGTTCTCCCTGTGGTAGCGCCGGGCTTGAACCCGGCCCGTCCTATTCCCTGGCTCGCTTACGATTTCCCCCTTGATTCCCACATCGGAGAAATGCCGCAGGGACAGCGGCGCCCGAAACTCGTATATCGCGAGGGTCGCGAAGAAGAATTTCAATAGGTGTCATTGGAAGTAATCCAGTCAGGCGAAATAGTTACCACATTTGAAAGGATTGGGCAACGATTTGTTGCCCTCATCCAACACGGCGGGTGGTTAGCCAACCGTCCCTGGATGAATCAATTTGCTGACTTCGAAAATCGCAAATCGAAAATGGCCCGGTGTCGCGATGATTCGGTTGCTCAATGCGCCCCTGCGCTTGACTCGCTTCAACACTCAACGACATACTGGATTTGATAATCTTGTTGTGGGCCGATACCGATGCAGAAGTTCCAACGAAGACCATTCAGGATGGAACTCAACGCAAAAGGCGGCCAGAGGTGAGATGAATACGGATCGCGCGTTACTGGTAGACCTGTATGAATTGACGATGGCGGCAGCATATTTCCAGCACCGCATCGAATGCCAAGCCACGTTCGAGCTCTTTGTGCGTCACTTGCCGCCGGAGCGCTCTTATCTGGTGGCGTCGGGTCTTGATTCGGCTCTCACGTTTTTGGAGAATCTGCATTTCACGGAAGACGACGTGCGCTTTCTGCAACAGCTTCCAGCCTTCCATACTGTCTCTGCGGAATTCTTCGACTACCTGCGGGGTTTTCGATTCCATGGTGACGTGCGCGCAGTTCAGGAGGGCACGCTGGTTTTTGCGGAAGAGCCCCTGCTGCAAGTGACGGCGCCGGTGCTGGAAGCCCAGATTGCTGAGACCTATCTGCTTGCGGTAATGCATTATGAGACCCTGGTGGCTTCCAAGGCAGCGCGCACGGTTCGGGCGGCGGGTGGGCGCGCTGTATTGGAGTTCGGAACGCGGCGGGCGCATGGACCGGAAGCAGGCGTGCGAGCTGCACGGGCCGCTTGTGTCGGGGGCTGTGAGGCCACCTCCAACGTGCTGGCCGGCGCGCTGTACGATCTGCCCCTGGCCGGCACAGCGGCACATTCCTGGACGCAGGTATTTCCCAGCGAGCGGCGAAGCTTTGAAGCCTTGCTCGAAACTTTTCCTGACACTGCAATCCTTTTGGTTGATACCTATGACCCCCTGGTGGGAGCGGTAATTGCGGCCACGCTGAAAACGCCGATTCCGGGAGTGCGGCTCGACAGTGGCGACCTGCTGGAGAAAAGCCGCCATGTGCGGGAGATCCTTGACCGCCACGGCCGGCACGATGCCAAGATTGTTGCCAGCGGCGATTTGAATGAATTCAAGATCGAAGCGCTGGTTGCCGGAGGTGCGCCGATCGACTCCTTTGGTGTGGGCACGGATATGGTGACCTCGCGCGACGTTCCCGCGCTGAGCGTGGTTTACAAACTGGTCGAAACCGTAACTGGCGGCGTGGCCCAGCCGAAAACCAAATTCAGCGAGGAGAAGGTTTACTGGCCAGGCCGCAAGCAGGTGTTTCGCTATTCCCAGGATGGCCAATACCATCACGACTTGCTTGCCCGGGCCCAGGAAGATTCCCCGGAGGCTTTGCCTTTGCTCGAGCCGGTAATGCGGGAAGGGCAGCGTCTTACCCCCGCCCCTGCGGTGAAACAAATTCGCGAGCGCACGCTGGCCAATCTTGCCTGTTTGCCGCCAGCGTATCAGGCGTTAAGCGGGGCGCCTGCTTATCCCGTCGAGAAGAGTGCGAAGCTGGATCAGTTGCTGGGTGAAGTCCGTGCCCAGCACTTCGGTGCCGTGAAATCATCACGCTAAACGGGGGCATTGTGGAGTGAGCTTTATGGGTGAGTCCCTGGTGTTTTTTGACGTTGATACGCAGGTGGATTTCATGAGTCCTGCCGGACGGCTCTACGTTCCGGGCGCGGAACAGATTGTGCCCAATCTCCGGCTGTTGATGAATTGGGCGCGCGAGAATAACGTGCCCGTAATTTCCTCTGCCGACGCGCACTCAGCCCATGATCCGGAATTTAAAATATGGCCCCCCCATTGCGTTATCGGCACGCCCGGGCAGCGCCGGATTCCCGAGACGCAGTTTCCTGACCCCGTGGTTATTCCCAGTATTCCCGGCGCATTCAACCCTCCCGTGCACTGGGTGGGCCAGTACATCATCGAAAAGCCCAGTTACTATCCCCAGGACAACCCCAACTTCGAGGCCATATTGAAATCTCTGGGCTCGCGGCGCGCAGTGGTCTTTGGTGTCGCTACGGAATACTGCGTGCGTGCCAACGTCCTGGCCTTGTGCCATCGGGGCTTCCAGGTGGATGTGGTCATCGATGCCATCAAGTCCATTGATGTGGAGGGTGGACGCAAGGTGCTTGAGGAAATGGCGATCGCCGGGACTCACACCACCACCACGGCGGAAGTCTGCCGCCTTGTCGTCCCACCGGCCGCGCCAACGCCGTAATGCCGATAGGATGGTGATTGCGGCCTCTCGACCTTCCCGATAGAATACGCCTCAGTTTTTCGACCTGGCCCCTCGGGCGAATATTCATAGACAGGAGTCATACCCTGATGAAACGCATTGATCCCTATATGAAAGGTTTTGCCGCGCCGGCATGTCTGGTACTGCTTGCGGCTCTGGTGGCATGTAATAAGGGTTCCACCTCTGTAATCAGTTCCGCGCCCGCAACACACGCTTCCACGCCGAACTTGACTGACGCCACACGACTCAGCGACGGAGCCACTAAGTTAATGGATGCGATGGATAAACCCACAAAGTCATTTCATTTTTCCTTCAAGGGGGAAGAAAATATCAACATGAAATACCAGCAAGACAAGACGCAGGCGCCGAAGGTCGGTTCGGTGGCTCTGCTAGCGGAAATTTCCCCGGAGGAAATCAGCCTGACCGAAACGCGTGGCTCAACCACCACGACCTCCAAAGCCAAGAAGGGCGACGATATGAGTTGGGCTATGGCGAACCTGACGACGCTTGGCGTGATGACCAGCCCGAATTTTGCCATTGCAGTGGGATCATCTGTTACATCATCGCCCGTCACCGATCTGGTTGGGGCAATCCCTGCGGATAAATTTACGTTTGATACCAAGGCCGCAAATCCATCTCAGAAGGTGGGATTGGATGCAGCGCGGTCGATCTTAACCACCATCAAGGACTGCAAGGGAACCGCCTGGATCGCGAAAGACTCCGGGTTCCTTATTAAGTTCAACATTGACACGGATTATGTCGACAAGAACAACCACGCCTGGACGGAGCACTACGAAGGAGAAGTGACTCCATAGTAGTCCCCCTCTTGCTGTCCATGGCGACGATCCGCAAAAGAGGGCATTGCACATCAGGAACTGGGGGAGGCCGTGGGTCCTTCCCACCGTCCCCTTGGTGAAACCACTGCTGTCCAAATTAGCAGACGAGCCGTGTGGCGAACACGGTTCTGCTCGTGA
>CAYTMD010000004.1:0-39116 GCA_964438685.1 uncultured Acidobacteriota bacterium | reverse complement strand
ATGATTCGATGAACCGATGGCCCGATGATCCGTTCGCCCGATGACCCGATTCCCTTCCGTCTGCGCCTTGCCGCCAATCCTTTCTGACTGTACACTGCCTATAAGGAGATTCCTGTTTGTATGCCGACCGATTATGATTGCCGACCCAATCCGGAAATGCTCCTCAAGCAGATCGACACTCAGGATGAACAGCTTCAGCACGAACGGCTGAAGGTCTTCCTGGGGTACGCCTCGGGTGTGGGCAAATCATTTCGGATGCTCGATGAGGGCCGGCGCCGCAAAGCTCGCGGCCAGGACGTGGTCATTGGGGCCATTCAGACCGATCTGCCGCCCGAGCTCGAGCATCTGCTTCAGACCATCGAAGTTATTCCCTTGAAGAAAATCGGCGATGGCGCCGCAATGGATGTGGAGACCCTCTTGCGCCGCCGCCCGCAAGTCTGCCTGGTTGACGGCGTCGCGTACGACAATCCTCCCGGCAGCAAGAACCCGCAGCGCTGGCAGGATGTGGAAGAACTCCTGGCAGCGGGAATCGTGGTTATCACTTCCCTCAATCTCCAGCACATTGAGGAGCGTCGCGAGGCGGTGGAGCGCATCACCGGCAAGCACGTCACGGATACAGTTCCCGAAAGATTTCTCTACAATGCCGACGAAATCGTCCTTGTCGACGTCCCGCCGGAACTCCTTTTGGAACGGGCGGGGCAGCCGTCCACTTCGGTCCCTTCACAGGCGGACACACCGCGTCGGCTTTCCGCCTTGCGCGAGATCGCCTTGCTTCTCGCCGCCCAAGTGGTTGACAGGCAGCTTGAGGACTACCTTCTCGCCCATGGTATCGAACAGCTTTGGGGGACGCAGGAGCGCATTCTTGTTTACCTGACGCGAGAGGCTAATACCTCCGCGATTATGGCGAGCGGAAGGCGCAATGCTGACCGCTTTCACGGAGAACTCTTTGCCGTGTACGTCCGCCACGACCAGCTTTCCGAAAAAGATGAACGCAAACTTCAGGCACAGATCAAGGAAGCGCAGGCATTGGGAGCACAGACCGCGGCTCTCGATGGTTACGACCCGGTTGAAACCTTGATGGATTACGCGCGCACGCATCGGATTACCCAGATATTTGTCGGCCATCCCAGCCGCGTGCGCTGGTGGGACCGCTTTGTGGGCGGCCCACTGGACAGGCTGATTCGCGCCGCGGAAGGAATTGACGTGCGGGTGTTTCCGCACTGATGCAGCTATCAGCCATCAGCTCTCAGCTTTCAGCTAGGGCCTGATTGCACCAAAACGTTGCAAACCTCTTTAACACGGGAGCATTAGCTGAGCGCTGAAAGCTGATAGCTGAAAGCATATGATTGACGCCCCTTCTCACAAACGCGGCAGGCTTAAAGTCTATTTGGGCTTTGCTGCCGGCGTTGGAAAAACCTATCAGATGTTGGCGGACGCTCACGAGCTGGTCAAACGTGGCGTTGACGTTGTGATCGGTTACCTCGAACCCCACGGGCGCAAAGATACCATTGCGCAAGCCGAGGGTCTGGTCCTGATTCCGCGCTGCAATATGGAATACCGGGGAGCGTTTTTCGAAGAGATGAACATGCCAGCCATCCTCGAGCGCCATCCCGAAGTGTGCGTGGTGGATGAATTGCCGCACACCAACGTTCCGGGCTCCACGCATTTGAAACGCTGGGAAAACGTCCTGGAATTGTTGGACGCTGGAATCGACGTCATGACCACCATGAACATCCAGCACCTCGAAAGCCTGAATGACCAGGTCAAGGACATGACCGGCGTGCGGGTTCGCGAGACAATTCCCGACTGGGTCATGAAACAGGCCGATGAAGTCGTCATGGTGGACCTTACCCCGCGCGCGCTGATGAACCGGCTGGAGCGCGGCGTGGTGTATCCTCCCGAGAAGGCCCAGCGCGCCTTGCAAAACTTCTTCAAGGAATCCACCCTTGTCGCCTTGCGCGAAATCGCCTTGCGGCAGACCGCCCACGAAGTGGAAATCCGGCATGTGGCATTGCCCGAATCCGCCTCCGAAGACATGGCCCAGGCGGCGGAAGTATCGAGCACGGGGGGAAGCGATTTTGACAGCCCCGCCGACCGGATTCTCGTCTATGTCACGGAGCATCCCTCCACGGCAATTCTCATCCGCCGCGGCCGAAGAGTGGCGGATTATCTCCAGGCCGATTGTTTTGCGGTATTCGTCCATGCTGAAATGGATTTCAACGCCTTGCCCGCCGCCAAACGCGAAGCCGTGGAGCGCCACCTCAACTTCGCCCGCAACCTGCACATCGAAACACGGGTCCTGCAAGGCGAGGATATCGCCACCACTCTGCTCGACTTCGCCCGGCTTCATAGCATCACCCAGGTTTTCATGGTGCGCCCCCAGTATTCTCCCTGGGAGGGGTTTATCGGGCGCAACCTGATCCATCGAATTGTCCGCCACGCCCATGACATGCAGGTGACCATCGTCGCCGAACGCCACCCCGTCCGCAGGGAATAGAGGGAAGGTCGGGTCGCCCATCCCGTCAAGTCCCATCGTAGCCTGTAAAAACGGGCGTTTCGCGCGATCGAAAACACCGAACCATGCGTTCTTCTGCGAACTATAAAAACCATTTTTATCGCTGCCAGAAAATTCCTTTGGCCAAGCGATTTTTATCGGCAAGACAAATTCTATTACTTTGACGCTTTCTCCCGGTAGCCGCTAGGCTCAGTCCACAATGCACAAGTCACGGAGATTGGGAAATCTCGCAGGCGAGACTCCTACCCGTCTCTTATGGGGGAAGAAAGTGACAATCGAAACGATGAAAAATGTTCGTCCGACCATGACCGTGGCACCGGGCACCGAGGCCTGTACAATTCCATACGCACCGACGTATTCGGCCGCTCGCCAAACACGGAGGGCCATGAAGTACCTGGGGAAGAGCCTTGCGGCGATTGTGCTTTGCCTGGTGTTGACCTCGGTTTGTCGCGCCCAGACCGCACCTACCGCGCCGGCGCCTGACCAGGCGAAACCAGCCGAGCCCGCGGCCCCTGCTGCCGCCGCGCCCGCAGCACCCGCGGCCCTGCCAACTCCTGCCATAACCGGGCCGCTGGCGGGAGCCCCTCCCTTCCTCTTCGACGGCGGGCCTTTTGGCAAGATCGCCGTGAACGGTATTGTCAGCGGCTTTGCCACGGGACAGGACAACTCCGTTCCCGGTGATAAGTCCACCAACGCGACGCTGGGCAACGGGCAGGTTTGGATTCAAAAGACTGACGGCTGGTTTCAGTTC
Organism: uncultured Acidobacteriota bacterium; assembly: GCA_964438685.1. Taxonomy (GTDB): domain Bacteria; phylum Acidobacteriota; class Terriglobia; order UBA7540; family UBA7540; genus Bog-366. The sequence goes on along the minus strand of CAYTMD010000004.1, from coordinate 35,850 downwards.
TACATACAGGCGGGCGCCTACACCATGCGGGCGCTGGCAACGCCCTACATGAACACCGGCAGCACGGTCTCCAACTTCTATGGCGCACTCCCGGTTGCCTTTGTGAAGCTGGTGCCGAATAAGACCACGTCCATCCTCATCGGCCAATTGCCCACGCTGATCGGCGCCGAGTACACCTTCACCTTCGAAAACATGAACGTGGAGCGCGGCCTTTTGTGGAACCAGGAAAATGCCGTCAGCCGCGGAGTCCAGATTAACCAGGCAATCGGCAAATACGTTGCCGCCTCGGTAAGTTTGAACGACGGCTTCTATTCCAACCGCTACACGTGGCTGACAGGTTCCTTGACCGTCACCAAGGGGCCGCATGCCCTGGCCTTTGTAGGGGGCGGAAACTTCGATAAGACGGCGTTTCAGACTCTGGCCACTCCGGTGCAAAACAACAGCAGTATTTTCAACGTCATCTATACGTACACGAAGGGGCCTTGGATCATTCAGCCCTACTTCCAGTACACCAATGTGCCGACCAACGTGCAGATTGGCATCACCAACGGGGCGTCGACGCAAGGCGAGGCAATCTTGCTGAGTCACGCCTTCAAACACGGGTTCTCGATGGCGGGGCGTGCGGAATATATCTCCAGCACGGGCACCGCCGCCCAGAATTCTGTCAACTTGTTGGGGTTCGGTCCGGGTAGCGCGGGAACGTCGGTCACAGGCACACCCACCTTCCAATATGGAGGCTTCTTCGTTCGCGGCGATCTTTCCCTGGTGCATGCGAGCAACATGACGCCCGGCTACACTTTCGGTCCCGCCGGCCTGAACAACAACCAGGTCCGGGCTGTTGGCGAAATAGGATTCATTTTTGGCAGCAATATCGTGGAGAAGAAACCGTAGCCGAGTAACCGGAACCTCTGCGAAGTTCGTGCATCCAAACTTCATGTGGCGATTGGTACTGCGCTGTGACAATGCGAGCCATTTGGTCTTCGCCAAGGGTTTACCCTCTACCGATTACCAGCCCACAGTTTTCTTGGGGCTGATTTAAATGTTCGACTGGAAAGAATACTTGCACGCCCATGCGTCGGGTCTTGGCCATCAGGCCATTGGTGATTTGCGATTGGTGATTGGAGATTCTTGAAAACCGGAGCACGCTGCGATTCCGCCGCCCTGCCGCCTTTCTGCCTACGGACAGTCCCCTAGTCTCGTTACTCTCTTTCTCGTTGCTTGCCACCCGTAATGGGAAAGTCCTGTTTTCACTAACCACCTTTTGTTTCATCAACATCATGGAAAGACGTCTATAACTAGCTTATTTTTCATCAACATAATGGAAAGGCGAAAAGCTGACATATTTTCTACATGTATTTTCAATAACTTAGCTAAAATTCGCCTCAATTTTTAACCCTTTTTTTTTCGCGCCGTAATTCGGCGCGATATGTCTAACTATATTTTTTTCAATAACATAGAATTTTGAGGGTTTTTCACTATTTAATGCTAACCCATTTTGTTTCATATACATCATGGAAAGCCGCACCCTCGATTTTCCGCTCCGGCTCCTAGTTTCGAGATAACTCTTTTAATTTGAATTGAATAGAGACATGCGACCTATTGACCGTAAAATGCTAACCCTCTTTATTTTCTAGCACATCATGGAAGAAAGTGTTCCTTCGCTCCATTTCCCCCACGGGAAAATGGCTCTTTTCGTTGGAATGAGATAAAACTTTGAAAGGTCCTGCGCCCAAACCGCTAACCCATTATTTCTCTGAAACATAATGGAAAATCCTGCCCTCTTTTTTCCTCACGCCTTGGATTTCCAGACATTCCCGGCTAGCGGGACACGATCAGAGCCCTCCGGGCCCACGCATCAGCCTCCCGCCATCGGGGTTCGGCTTTCCGCCTTCTGCTTTCTGCTTTCTGCTTTCTGCTTTCTGCCTTCTGCCTACTGCCTACTGCCTTCCATCTTGCCCTCAGCCTCTCAGGCTAGTCTACGCTTGCGGATCGCACCTGTCAAGAAATATACTGGCCTACTCGATAGCCCACTAACCAGGCCGCGGGATACTGGCAAAGGGTACCGGTGGGCCCCATCGCAAATGACAGCGTGCGGTTGCCGCGGGAGTATCGGGCATGAAAGAGCGCCACGGTCAGAACCGCGCTGACCGCGGCCCGCTGGTTTTCCAAGAGGTCCGGGCTTCCGATGCCCACGGCTATCCAAATGAGCGGACCCTCCCAGTGGACCACGCGGGACCGCGCTCAGCCATCATGAATTCGACAGCAAAACTAAGGATACATATCCATTCCCCCCTTGGGGGAGCTGATCTTTACCCATATTCTCGGCTGGACACGGGGGTTAACTTTGCTCCCCAACCCCGAAGGGGTTTGCATTCAATAGCCGTGGGCAAGGGCACGTTCTTTGTGCCCGCCGCCCACGGTAAGCTTCCCACGGCCTTACCGACCCTGAAAGGGTCGAATATCCCACCGCTGGCCGGGTCGCCGGTGGGTAGGAACGTCGGCGCGGAACCTTCGACCCCTCCAGGGTCGAGGCGAGGGCGAAATCGTCGACCGTGGGCGGCGGGCACAAAGAACGTGCCCTTGCCCACGGCTATTCAATTTTTGCCCCTGCGGGGCGCCGTACCTTCACACTGATTACGCTCACCCCCGGCGTTCAGCCGAAAATATGGGTAAAGATCAGCTAGCGAGGGGAAATGTAGCGTTAGTTTGGCGTCGTATTCGCGATCGTTCACGGGCAGGACCGTGTTCGCCACGTTGCGCGTCGGCTAATTTGGACAGTTGTGAGTGGGAACAGCCCACACCATCCGGGGTGATGTTGCGGCGGGGATCTCATCCAACATAGGAAATTCTGGAGGCCTTGCATTGCTGGCGCGAGGATGGCAGCGCAGCGCGGCGTCCGAAAATCGCGAATCTGAAATCCCCAATCGCAAATGAATCAATGAACCAATGACCCGATGGCTCAATCGCAAATCACCAATGGGAGAAGCCCTCTACCACTGCGAGAATTCGTCAGTGTGGGTCATGAATTCCGGATAGGCACCGGCGCCCAATTCGTAGAGGTCGGCGCCGTGCCGTTCCTCTTCCGGAGGAATCCGCTGCGGGACGAAGCGATTGAGCAACCAGTTGAGCGAGTAGGTGAGGGGCAATACGAAACCCACCAAGGTGGCAACGCCCACGATTTGAGCAAGCATTTGCCCGCCTGGCACCATAGCAGGATGGGGTGCGTTGGCGATAGCTTGCGCAAGCATCTCCCTGCTCGGAATCACGCCCGGCGCGACCCCGGTGACAATCAAATACGCTACCTTTACCGTGCGCGGGAAAAGGCCCACCGCCAGGATTCCCCAAACGCCGCCGAGGGCGTGGGCGGAAATCGCTCCCGCCGGATCATCCAACCCCAGGTGGGCTTCCATCCAAGCGACGGTGAATGTGACCAGCGCCCCGGCGACCAGTCCAATCAAGAGTGCTGCGGCAGGTGGAACGTACGCGCAGCCGGCGCTGGAAGCCACCAGTCCGCACACCCAACCGTTGGCGCTGAGTGAGGCGTCAGGCTTGCCAAACCGGTAACGGGTAATTGCGGCAGCCGCCAGCACCGCGCCGGAAGCCGCCAAAAGCGTATTGACCGCCACCAGCACGGTGCGCCCGGGCTCGATATGGGCAAAGAGGATTGAACCGGCGGCGTTCAATCCCATCCAACCCACCAGGGCGAGAATGCAGCCGAAGAGCACATAGACCGTGTTATGCCCGGGCAGTGCCGCCGGCATGCCTTCCAGGTTGTACTTTCCCCGGCGGGGGCCGAGCAACCAAACCATACTCAGTGCGGTCAATCCGCCAACGGCCTGGATGGTCGAACTGCCGCCGGCGTCCAGAAATCCCGCTCCCAAACCGTAGTTCTGGCCAAGGCGACCAAGCCACCCTCCCCCCCAAACCCAATGGGCAAACAGGGGATAGGTAATGCCGGCAAGGATCACGGTGGAAAGGCAGCACGCACGCAAACGCCAGCGCTCCGCTGCGGCGCCCAGTGGAATGAGCGCCGCCAGCCCCACGCTCAACATCTGCAGGAGCGCCGCGAGCGAGGCGGGGGAGCCGTTGAGTGGCAATCCGCGCAGAAAGAAATTCCCTGCTCCCAGCCAGCTCCATTCCTTTCCAAAAATCGTCAGGGTATGGGCAGGCAGGCCGGGATAACCTTGCCAGGCGAATCCGGTTACAAAATACGCGGCTGCTGCCACGCCCATTACACACAAAGTTGCCATCATGGAGTGCGCCGCGCTGCGTGAACGGCTGAGGCCCGTATTAATGAGTGCAAGTCCTGCCAGGGCGAGGGGAAGCAAAAATATGAAGAAGATACAAAAAGCCTGGGAAAGTTCTGGCGCCGCCGCAGGCAATTGTGGACTCACTCATGCCCCCTTTTGACCATCAAATGTGAGCGCGTAAAGAGAACAAGTCCAAGAATTTCCACCCCGGCGCCGGCGGCAACAAACAAGTCCTGCGCCACAACGCCCCGGAGCAGGATCAGGGCCGTTAGAACAATAAACCAACCCGATGGCATCATCAGGAGTCCGGTAACTTTCATTCTTCCAACACCTCATATTTATTAAGGCAAGTGTATGGCAAAACCGAAAGCCTAGTGTCCGGACAAAGGCCCGTCCAATCGATTCTTTTTATCGCGACTAATATTAATTGCCGTACTTCCCCCATCATACCCCCGATTACCAAAAAGATGGTGGCGTCGCGAAGCCGCGGGAGATTACGCTGTCGTTGCGTGTAAAGGATTACCTTTCATGTGATTACAGAGCCTATCGCCCCCGGCCAATATCCCGCACGGCTTCAAGAGGAAAGCGGTTGGCAAAGAATTCCTTATAGCTCGACAAACATATCTTTTGCCAATCTATTTTTATCGGTGTCAGAAAATCTATTACTTTGACCCGACTAATACCTTTGTATAAGTTGAAGTGGCTGGTCACCAAGCGCGCGGAATACACACAAACTGAGGACTTCCCGCCCCTGCCGAGGAAAATCAACGGGGGGTTCACGGGGGACGATATGCGGGGGCGACTACACCAAATCGCTTTCGCGCATAAGGATTTTCTCAGCCGCTCGACGTCCGTTAACAAAGACTTTCCAGCAACCTGGACCAAGGAGGAATCTAGATGGCGGAAAAGACCACTGCTGAAATGAAGCCCACACTGGGCTTGACGGGTTTGACGATGAATGCCATGGCGCTGATTGCCCCGGGCGCATTTTTGTGGCTGACTTTTCTTATTCAGGCCACCACCGGAACCACGGCGCCCTCGATGTGGATTGGGATCATCATCGCCTTGTTGCTTTGTCTGGCGACGGCAGTCTGTTATGCCGAAATGGCCAAGCTGTACCCCGGCACCGGCAGCTCCTACTATTTCGCGGAGCAATCGTTCCTGAACCACGACAAAGTGTGGCGCTATGCGCGCCTGTCCAAGTTCGTCGTGGGCTGGGGCTCGCACCTTTATTACTGGATCTATCCTGGGGTAATGGTGGCCACGATGGGAATCTTCTGTGGTTACCTGGCGGGCACGCTGTGGCCGAGCTTTATGAGCGCTTCCAACCCCGGACCAATGTTCATGATGCTTGTGGGAGTTGTCTTCTCCTTTGGTGTCGCTTACATCGCCCATCGCGGCGTTACCGGATCCACTGCGGTAAGCATTGCCATCAACGTGATTCAGATATCCGCCCTGGTGGTGTTCGCGGTCATGGCGATCGGCTACCGCATGAATCATCCTCCGGGCACTCAGGCATTCCAATTTGATCCGACCTCGGGTGAAGCCTATACCTATGAATTTGCCACCACCAAGACCGTGGTCAACGGGCAGTCAACAGATACGATTGTCCGCGACGCCAACAATGTCCCGCAACCCAAGCTGGATACCGCCGGCAAGCCTGTACCTTTCTTCATCTCTTACCCCACCAGCGACGCTAGCGGCAATTTCCTGTCGCACGAAAATGCCAAGTCCGTCGTGGGAATTCACAAAATGGGATGGGCGTTCGTCCAAGCTACGGTGGCCATCCTGATCCTGGTGGGATTTGAATCGGTAACCGCGATGGGAGGTGAAGCCAAGAACGCCAAGCGCGACGTCCCGATTGCGGTCATCGTCTCGCTGCTGGTGCAGGGATGTTTCTGCTATTTGTTCGAGTATTTCGCCGCGAACTACTTCCTCAATAGCGGCTATTCCATGGCGAGCGCGACGGGTTCTGCGGCGCCCATCGGCGATATGATGATCGTCGTGGGCGACGCGCTGTTCGGCCAAGGGCATGGCCGAACGTTCATGTTGTTCCAGGCCTTCACCGTTTTCCTGGCGATCGTCGGAACCACGCTTTCCTGCATCAACACCGGCGCCCGCGTCACTTACGCCATGGGGAAGGATGAGGAAGTTCCGGAACACTTTGGGCTTCTGCACGACAAGAACCTCTCTCCCCACCGCGCCATTTGGACCCTCGCGGTCATTTCCGCGGTGTTTGGTTGCCTGGCTTTGGTGACGGTGTTCGGCGATGCCAGTGCTCCCGCCGACTCGGTCATCGCCGCGTTACCGCATGGGTTCTTCTCCAGCTTCGGATACTTCTCGCACGATAAGCTGGCGGCGCTTCCCAACAGCTTGCTGACCATAACGCTGGCCTCGAACTTCGGCACCTTCCTCCTCTATGGCCTGAGTTGCATCATCTGCATGGTGGCTTACCACAATCACCCCAAGTTCAAAGTGGTGCGACACTTGTTGATTCCCACCTTCGGCCTAGTGGCAAACCTCGCCTGCATGGGCTTCTATCTGGTGGGTCCGTTCATGGGCTTCGGCACCAAGATGGAACCCCTGAGCGCCTTGGGAATCGCGCTGGTCTGGGCCATCTTCGGAGGGATCTACTTCGTCCGATCCAGCAAGAAGTCGGGGCGAACGACGTTCATTGAAAACAACAGTAAGGCGATGGCTTCCTAGTTCGCGGGAGCCTTTTCTCCATCTCGCTCCTCCTCACCCCAGGCCAGCGGGGCGGCCAATACCGCCCCGCCGGTCCCGGGCGTCATCGCTCAGAATCCCACGCGGCCATCGCCCTCAAAGGAAATGTTATGATTGAAAACGCTCCGGGAGTTTATCCGGCTCTCCAGGTAATATTAACCCCGGGAGGGCGCGCCGCTCAGGCTTCCATGTTAGACGTGGATTTTGGTGAACATACCGACATTGGAAAGGTCCGTGACCAGAATGAGGACTCGCACGGACACGTGGCTCCGGCCAATCCGGCACAGGCGCGTTCGCATGGCTGGCTGTTCGTACTGGCGGATGGAGTGGGGGGGCATGAGCGCGGCGAGGTTGCCTCGCGCATGGCGGTAGATTGCGTGGTCGAAGGATTCCGCGAATCCCGCTCCGGCGAACCACATACAGCGCTGCTGCCGCGGCTGGCGGAGAAGGCCAACCTGCGCGTCTATGAAGCGGGCCGCGTCGCCGCCCCCGGTGGAGCGCGCATGGCCACCACGCTGGTCGCGTGTGCACTGCGTTACGACCGCGCGGTGATTGCCCATGTGGGTGATTCCCGTTGCTACCTCATCCGGCGTGGCCGCGCCACTCCGCTCACCCAGGATCACACGGTAGCGAATGAGCACGTGCGCCTGGGCCTGATCTCTGCGAGTGATTCTTCCCAATCCGCCAATCGCCATATGCTGCTGCGCTCGCTGGGGAATGACCTTTTTGTGAAGGTCGATGTCACCCAGACCCAGGTGGTTCCGGGCGACTTGCTGCTGCTCTGCTGCGATGGATTGCATGGCGCTTTGGAAGCGGCGGACATGGCACGTGTTGTCACTCAAACGAAGGACTTGCACGAGGCGGCGCGCCAGTTGGTGGCGCTTGCCAATGAACGGGATGGCAGCGATAATATCAGCGTTCAACTGGTGCGTATCAAGGGCGTCGAACGCGTGGGAATGTACCGGGGAAGGCCGTATAAGCTGCGATAGCGCTCACTTTGTGGCCTTCAGGAAAATTTTTCTCAACTTGTTCCCGGGTGACCCATCGCCCTCCCCTCCCCCGATCGCTGGGGTCCGCTGTGCCCCATCGGGCCCCGGAAATCAGACTCCCCCAGGGGAGCGAGGGAAATAAAATTGAATTACCTCTCCCCTCGCCCCCTTGGGGGAGAGGGGCCGGGGGTGAGGGGGTTCGACGATCGAAAAGGCGACGGCCTCCTTGAAGGCGCATCAGTCAATAGTATTGGCGTTGGTACACTCGACCACTTCATGAACCCTATCCACGCCGGTGATCAGCTTGATCACTACCAGATCGAACAGCTCGTAGCCCGCAGCGGCATGGCCTCCATTTACCGGGGCACCGACACACGCACGGGCCACCCCGTAGCCATCAAGATCCCGCACCCCGAGATGGAGTGCGACCCCATCTTCTTTGAACGCTTCCACCGCGAATCAGATATCGGCGCCAGACTCGACCACCCCGGCGTCATGAAGGTGCTCGTTGACGAGGATCGCTCCCGCGTCTACATGGTGATGGAGTGGGTGGACGGGCAGTTGCTGCGCCGTGTCATGAGCGGAAGGAAGTTTCCTCCCGAACGGGCCGTAAAGATTGCCCTGCGGATTCTCGACGCGCTGGGTTACATCCATGCCCACGGCGTCGTGCACCGCGACCTGAAGCCTGAGAACATCATGATCGATGCCGACGACAATATAAAGTTGATCGATTTCGGCATCGCCTCCAATGCCGGCGCCCGGCGCATAACGTTTGCCAAGCTCAGCAACACCATGGGAACGCCCGATTATATTTCTCCGGAGCAGGTCAAAGGGAAACGGGGAGATGCTCGCAGCGACCTTTACGCGGTAGGAGTGATGCTCTACGAAATGCTGACGGGACAAGTGCCATTCCAGGGTGAGAATCCCTTTGCCATCATGAACGACCGCCTGCTCAATAATCCCATTCCGCCGCGCGAAATTGATCCGGCCATCACGCCACAACTTCAGGAAATTATTTACCGCGCCCTGGAACGCGAACCCGCGAATCGATATAAGGACGCCGCGGAATTTGCCCACGACCTTCAGCACCAGGATGAGGTGGGAGTGGCGGCACGCCCCGAACTCCGCGAATGGAAACAGCGGCGCTCACCCGTCATCCGCCAAGTCCTCTTCTACATCATGCTGGCGTTGATCCCCATCCTGATCTTCGGCGTGCTTCTCTACGTCGCCAAACATACATAAAGGCAAGTGTCGAGAGTCAGGTGTCAGGCACCGGAACTCCCGCCCGACTCATTTTGCGTAAGTGGCTTTGGCAGCTTGCATGAACGCTTCCCGGCTTTTGGCCCCGTTGCCGGGGAAGCCCGCGTGTTGGACCATCCAGATCAAGACCAGTCCATGCTGGGTATCAATGGTCATGTTGGTGGCGTACGCACCGCCATGGCCAAACTCTCCTTTGCCAACGGTCAAGCCGAAGCCGTAGCTTGTCGTCAGGGCCTCAGGAGTTTGCCTGCTGGTCATCTGTTTTACCGCAGCCTCTGACAGGTAGCGCTTGCCGTTCAACACACCACCGTTGAGGATCATCTGGCAAAACCGGGCAACGTCCGACGCGGTTGAAAACAGTCCCCCCGCGGGCATCGGCTGTCGGGTATGGTCCGAAAGGGGGTACTGAAGTTGGGTAATCGTCGTCTCTTCCAGATCGGTCTTGGCCGCATTCGGCTTGTAAGACTTCGCCAGGCGCTGGACTTGTTTTGAACTGGGCCAGAAGGTTGTGTCCTTCATCCCGAGCGGTTGGAACAGGCGCTGCTCCATAAACTGCTCGTAGGGCATTCCGCTTACGACTTCGATGATGCGCCCAGCGGTATTGATGCCGGCGTTGGAATACGAGTACTTGCTATCCGGCTCAAACTCCAGTGGCAGCATGGCGTAACTCCGAACGCGCGCGGCGAGTGGCAGCAGGTCGAGGGTCGGCTCCTCCAGTGGCGAGCTGAACGGCAGTCCGCTGGTGTGGCTGAGCACGTTCTTGACGGTAATAGGATGCGTGGGCTTCTTCAATAACACGTGGTCCGAATCGTGCTCTGCCTTCACCCACTGGCCTTTGAACTCCGGCAGATATTTTTCCACGGGATCGTCCACGTTCACCTTGCCCTCGTCCACCAGCATCATCAACGCCGCAGCCGTCATGGCTTTGGACTGGGAGGCAATCCAGAACATCGCGTCCGTCCGCATCGGCCTTTTCCTGGCGATGTCCATATACCCGACCGCCTCCAGGCTGAGCACCCGGTCCGACGACGCAACCAGCGTCACCGCGCCCGCCAGTGTGTGGTTGTCCACGAACGGCTGCAAGGCGGCGGCAATAGTCGCGGGCGGTTCAGCCGCGGAGTGACGCGCCGGTTTCCCCAGGACGATTGCACCCACCGCCACAAGCAGCATCACGATCAGGCTGATGCGTGGAATGGTTGTTGACCTTGCTTGCTCAACTGCAACTTTCGAGCGTGGCGCCCCACAAATCACACTTCGGATCATCATCAACCTCCAGGCAGAATAGTGACCAACTGTTTCGGTTGCGGAAGACTCCTAAATTCCTAAGTGGCAGCACAGGCCACGCTCGGGCACGAGGCGGAAAGGGCTTCATAGAAGACGGCTTCGGCCGGGCACCTTTTCGAATGGGCAAGTATATGTGGACAGGCTATGGAAATCAAAACCTGCGGTGTGCACTGCTCAAAGTCGGCCACAGGAAAGAACCGAATTTCCTCTGGACGTCCGCCCCACGTTGTCCTAGCATTACGCCATGTCAAACTCTATAAACTTGCATTCAAATCGATGGCGTACCCTCTTTGCAATGTGGGCGTTGTTGGCCCTGAGCCTTCCCGCCTCGGCCGCGTGGCAGGCGGGTGTCGCGCGAGTGGATATCACGCCCACGGAACCAATTTGGCTGGCAGGTTTCGGCTTCCGCACACATCCTTTCGACGGGGTTCGTCAGCACATTTTCGTTAAAGCGCTGGCGCTCCAGGACGACCAGGGCAACCGCACGGTGCTGATCAGTTCGGATTTGCTGGGCTTCCCCCGCTCGGTGTCTGACCCCATCGCCGCGCGCGTCGAGAAGGAGTTCGGCTTGACGCGCGAGCGCCTGCTTTTGAACTCCTCCCACACGCACAGCGCCCCGGTGATCGGCGACATGCTCCTTCCGGCCTACCCCATTGGTGACCCTGAGTTGGCGGTCATTCAACGCTACACACGCTGGCTGGAGGACCAGGTAGTTGAGGTGATTGGCCGCTCTCTCCACGATTTAAAGCCCGCGGAGTTGAGCTTTGAGGAAGGTCTTGCCGGCCTGGCCGTGAACCGCCGCCGCGTTGGCCATCGCGACTATCCCGGGCCGGTGGATCAGGACCTCCCCGTGATCGCCGTGCGCGGCGCGGATGGCTCGCTGCGCGCCATTGTTTTTGGCTATGCCTGCCACAACACCGTTTTGAATGACTACCAGGTCGCGGGAGATTGGGCTGGCTATGCGCAGGCCGCGCTGGAAAAGGCGCACCCCGAAGCCATGGCAATGTTCATACAGGGTTGCGGCGCGGATGCCAACCCGTTACCACGCCATACGGCAGAACTCGCGGAAGGCTATGGCAAGGCGATCGCGGCGGCCACTGAGGAAGTCTTGAATGGCAAGATGCGGCCCCTCCACGGACCCCTGGGCGCAGCCTTTGTGCGAGTGGACGTCGCCTTCGAGCCGCCTCCGTCCCGGCAGGAACTGCAAAGCCGCCTGAGCAGCACGAATGAGTACATCCGCCGGAATGCCAAGCTCCTGCTTCAACACTTGGAGCGCGACGGCAAACTGCCGGACCACTACCCATACCCGATTGAAGTTTGGCAGTTTGGCAAGGACCTGACCTTCATCGCTCTGGGCGGTGAGGTGGTGGTAGATTATTCGCTCCGCTTCAAGCGCCAGTACGGCTTTGACGACGTCTGGGTGGCCGGCTACTCCAATGACGTCTTCGCCTACATCCCCTCCCGCCGAGTGCTGCTGGAAGGTGGCTATGAAGGCGGAGACGCCATGCTGGTCTACGGCCAGCCCGCCCACTTCACTTGGACCGTGGAAGAAACCATTGCCGAGAAGGTCGATGAAGTCGTGAAGCGCCTCCGCGCGCAGTAGCTGCAAGCTGGCGCGGATGGCCGATTTTTGGCGTCTGCGCCAGTCCTCCAAACTGCCTGAAATTGGCCAATGGGTGGCTGAGGTCGGCCACAATCCCTCCCTGCCCACCGGCCGGCAAGGTACAGTAGCGCCAACCCACACAAAGAACAGGTGATAGATTCCTGGCCGAGAGCCCAGATTGGCCAGACGCTTGCACTCTACCATGCTGGAGTTACCCATGCCGCTCGAAGCAAGGACGTGTGCATGAAGAAACATTACCTGTTAAAAACCAATCTGCGTTGCCAGTCGGCCGTTGTTTTCGCTGGGTTCTTGTGGGCTGCAACTCTAGCCTTCGCGGGTCCATGCCAAGCCCAAACTCTTGCCATGCCGGACGCTGCCACGCCCCCACAGCGTGGTGCGCAGACTATGCAAAACAAGTGGAAGAATACGCCCACCCAGTCGAGCGGGTGGCATCACTTCGGCGAGAGCAATGACGCCCATGTGGTGCGGCAAAGTCAAGCAGGCGTCTGGCACACTTTTGGTCCGGATCCCCGCACGCCGAATGTGGGTCGCGCTGAGATGGTTCCCCGGCAAGACTATGGCGGGAACCGCATGAGCGTTTTGGAAAGGCAGATGTGGGCGCTCCTCAACCAGGACCGTTTGAATCCCGGGGCCGCCGCCGAGACGGGCGGCCGGGCGCAACCCCTCCGGTGGAACGAGAACCTGGCGGCAGTGGCGCGGGCGCACTCCCGCAGCATGCTTGAGCAGCGATTCTTTGACCATGTTGAACCGGACGGAAGGACCCCCTCAATGCGTGTAACCGAGGCCGGAATTCCCTGGCAGGCTTCGGGAGAGAATATTGCCATTTACGGAACTGTTCGCGACGCGGAAGGCGCATTCATGAACGAACCCCGCTTCCAACACAATCATCGGTCCAACATTCTAAGCGCCAACTACACTGACGTGGGAATCGGAATCGTGCAAGGGGCGGATGGTAGCCTTTACATCACGCAGGATTTCATCGGCACTCGCGCTAACAGCGGGGGCGTCGCCAGCATTCAACGGTCCGCTAGACCCAAGCCGGGTTATTCGGCGGCGCCTAATACAGTGCGTCAGTAGTATGGATGAATATAGTACCGGGCTGGAGAGATTGTGGGAAAACGCCTCACCGCAGACAACCACCGTGCCACGACAACCCATCAAGCCGGTCACCCTTCCGACCTTGGCGTAACAGGTTCCGCGCGACGAAGGGACATTGGCGTTGTAGGGGCACAAGGCCTTGTGCCCCTACTTTGAGAATTGGAGATACCCGCCCATTCATTACAAAAAGAAGAGCTATAGGGGACGGCACACTAGAAGTATCGTCAGAAACAACGAATTCATTGAAGATCACTAGTGTGCCCATTCCAAGTTGAGTTCATTTGGCTTTCCTTTACTTGCACAATGCAGACGCCGACTGGCGCCACATCCTCACACCAGCGTGACCGTATGACATCGCCGTGGCGCTTCCGGCGGCGAGGTGATGATCTTCTTTACGCCGTCCACCTCAGCTTCTGCGGCCACGTAGTAATCCAGTAAAAGCCCCGAGGTCTCGCGCCATTGCAGCGCACCCGAAAAAGTCCGTCTTTGCTCAAACTTCATGGGCGACGCGGTCCATGCTTGTGTGTCCTGCGCGCGCGTGAACAGCGTGGCGCGCACAATGTTTGCCGCCCCGGGAACCACCACCGAAATTCGCACCTGCTCCCCTTTGCGCAGTAAAGTGGGGCGCGTGGGAACAAAGGCCCGCGCCCTGGCATTGCTGTCGACATTCCGCGATTCCTTAAAGGCGCGCTCGACCTCCGGTGGCAATTCTCCCAGAAACTCTTTCATTGAGGCACGCAGACGGTACAGCGCCAGGCGCTCGTATTTGTTGTGCATCGCTGCCAATTGTCCCTGGTCATTGCGCGTGCTGATGATGTCCTGATAGTCCAAGAAGACTTCCCGAACCTTGGGAGCGAGCTTCAAGTAAAGGGGCACGCCCTCCGTAAGGATGAGTTGGCGCGCTTCGTCGGCCTTATTTTGCTTCCTCAGTTCCGTCGCCGCATCGAGCTTAAAGCCCAAGTGGTGCGCCAGCGCCCAGGAGTCGGAATAGGGAACGACGAACTCCACAAAGCGCGTGAGGTAATTCAACCGTTCATATTCAGCCGGACTGGAAGCCGCATCGGTCAGCGCGCGAAGCTGCCGCGCCACATCCGCCTGCGACTTCTTTACGGCTTCGGAGGGCTCATGATCTGCCCAAAACCGGAACCCTTCGTCGCAATCGCTGGCGTAGCCGTTGATTTCGCAATGACCGTTTTTGATTTGCCCCGTCCAAGTGCAGAGAATCAACCGGTCGCGGTCAGCATCCTCAAGGGTTTTGACCAGGGCTGCGACTCTCGGCTCCCGTGCCTGGGTGCCGGCGAAATGCTGGAAGAATTGGGTGGGGGTCAGGCTCTTATCCCATGAGTAACTGGATTGAAAGCCCGCGTCGACGTCCATAATCCGATGCCGCCAGTGAATCCCCATCAGTCCCTGGCAACCATATTGTTCCGCCAAATCCATATCGCGCACGAACCGGGCCACATGGAATTGCGGCAGCCACATCGCCGGATCGTCCTCCAGCCAGGGAATTGGCCAGCGCTCGCGACCTTCAAGTTTGCCGTATTCCTCGCTGACGGGATCCCAGCCCAGGTTATCGGTTAGAGAGGAAAAGATAATGTCCTCCGGCAGGGCCTTATGGAATTGCGCAAAATTCCGCGTAACGCCGCCCCAGCCGGAAATAACCAGGCGCTTGTCTGGCGCGTGCCGCCGCAGGAAGTCATACGCTTGCATAAACGGGGTGACGGAAAGCGGAGTTTTCTTCTTTTGGCTGTCCCAACTCATCCCTTCGTCTTCCCACAACCACACGTAGTCCACCATGGGGTAGACTTCCAGCAGGTTGGCCAAGCGGGCTTCCAGGATGTCCTTTGCCGTCACCGACTCAGGATCGATGCGAGCGCCGCGAGTCTTGGTGTCGCCCGGCAGCCGCGCTTCCGGCGGCGTGGCGCGGTAAATTTCATCGGGAATTCTATAGGGCTCAAATCCCACGCCCGTGCGAATGCCCAATTGCTTGGCGTACTGATAGGCCTCAGCCCATAGCTTTTGCGCCAATTCCTGCGCCTCAAAACTGTTCCGCGCCTGGGTGGTAACTTCCGCTCCAAACACTTCGTCGGCGAATAAGTCGGGCGCGCCCATGCCATAGCGGGAAGTTCGTTGCGGAAGATATCCCCAACGGTTTGTCGCCGTCGTGTCGGTATAGGCGATGTGGCCCGCGCCCGCATACTCAAAAGAGAGGAACGACTCGGTCCACTGGTCCTGCGCGGAATAAACATGCACGCCCAGCGTATTGAACCGCATCCGCACCATGGCCTCCAGGTAGGCGCGCCAGTCTTCCCGGTTGTAAACCGTCACACAATTCAGGAAGTCCGGCCAGGGAACCAGTCCGCGAGTATTAAATCGCGGTTGCGCCTGCCACGGATGGCCCGCTGGCGGCAGATTCAGAGTGCGCGACGCGTCCAGAGGGTAGGACTCTCCGTCTAATCCAAAGAACGCGCCCTGGCGCTCAAGAAAATCAAACACCGCATACAGAGTCGCCTGGGGCGTGGCGCCGGTGAAATGAACGCGCGATGCTTTGCCAGGGAAGGGTTGGTGAGCTATTTCGTAGGCTTCCGGTTGCTTGAACCTCTGCCGGTCTGTGGAAAGAGTGAAGACCAGGCCCACCGGGGGGGAGTCCCCTTCCCAAACGACCACCTGTACAGGGTTACGGGCAAACCCCAGGTTACGTAGACCGCGCGCTAGCTCGCGAGACGCCCACTGTTCCTGGAACCCTGCCTGCGGCTCACGCACAATCAATACCGCGTCCTCCGGCCCGAAGGTGGCGCGCATTATCAGCGCAGATGAGTTCGACGCCGGGCCGCGCGGCTTCTGCTCCGGATACGCCGATTCGGATGACACGCCGTTCATCAAAGGTGCAACTCCCAAACCAAGGGCGGAATCGCGAAGGAATTTGCGGCGTCCAATGCGAAGGAAGGGATGCATGGTAGGACTCCTTGAGGAAGTTATCAGTTGTCAGTCTTCAGGTCATCTTTACTGACGACTGCTCACGGCAACAGCTTGATCTCCTGCAGCGTCATTCCATAGCCGCCGCCGGGTGGAATGTCGCGGTAGTTGGTGTGCAGGTAACCGTTGGTAAAGTTGGCGGCGTAGCAGAGCCATGCCGTCCGGCCGTCCGGGCTGATAAATTTGGAAGGAATATTAACAAAGTAGGCCTGCTCGCCGAATTCGTGCATATAAACCACCAGCTTCCATGGACCGGTGACGTATTCGGACTCCAGAATATAAGTATTAAATTTCGAAATGGTATTCCCGCCATCGGTAATGCACATCAGGAATTTCTTTAGCGGCGCATCGTAAGTCATGGTGACACATCCACAATTGTTGTTCCAATCCACCAGCGGCTTAATTTTGGCAAAATCCCGTGTCCAGATGGGGCGTTGCTGCTCGTCGTAACCGGCGAAGAATTCATACTTCGCGCGGCTATTCATATTAGGAATATTGGGCTTGACGCGAGCCAGGTAAATCTGGTCGCCGGTAATCCAACTGAGATTGGCGGGCCTGGGGCTGGGATCAGGATCGCAGGCCCCGTGGCCGACCAGGTACGCTTTGCCATCGGGGGAATACTGCATGTTTCGTCCGAAGTCGACAAAGTGCGGGGATCCCATCTTCACTTTCCTGCCTGGTGCGGCAGGTTCGCCAAACAACGGATTGGCCGGCGTGTGAGGCGTATCGTGCCACGTCTTGCCATAGTCCCGGGAGTAACGAAATCCCACCAATGGCCCCAGAACGTCCCAGTTCAAGCCCTTTCCCGGGGTTTCCAGCAGGCAATAGGTTCCGTAGTACCACACGCCGTTGTAGACGAGACTTCCGCAGGGGTATCGCCCCCCGTACGGCGCAGGGTTGCCAGGATAAGTGCCAACGTCAATAAATTCCAAATGCATTGGGTCATCGCCGAGGATGGTGGCGTAACCCGTGGTCGCATTCTTCCCACCGGAACCGGAACTTATGCTGCCCACTTTGCCGTCTGTCCAAGGGGAATACATGCTCCCATTGGCAGCCCAGGACGGATACCACGTGTCAGCGTTGGCATAGCGAATGTGCCGCCCGGTGAAGGCAACGCCAGTTATGTCGAGTGCTTTTTGAAATGGGCAACTCGCCGGCGGCTGGGAAGGCCATAGTGTTGGTGTGGATAGTTCTTCGCCCGCCGCGCCCATACGTATTGCCCCAAGGGTCCACAAGATGGTGGTACAACCCAGGATGACAAATATCACGGAGATCTTTATAGAGATCGACATGCGAATGTGGTTTCGTGACATCTTAGTAGGATCTTCCCGCCCGACGATTATGAGGTGCGAATATTCACCGTCCCTGACGTGAAATTCGCGGGAAGAATAACGGATCCATCGGGCCGATGCACAAGTTTCTTTCCGTCGAGATCCGCGCTTGATATCTTCCCGCTGCCCTCAATCTTGAGCCGCAAGCGTCCCTTACGGAATCGCAGGTCGGCAGAGACCGGTGGACTATGGGGATAGAGCGCTGGACGAATGACCATCCGCTCGCCTTCGAAATGAACTCCCAGGACGTGGCGCACGACAAAGAGCGCCACCTCACCGCTGGTCCAAGGAATGATCCCGCAGTACTTGGTGTTTGACCGCAGCACCGGAATCTCTTCGAACCAGAAGCCCGTCCTTCCGCCCTGCACGGAATTCAGCCATTCCAAAACCCGGCGGCTCTTGTCAAACATGCCGGCATCGTGCAGTCCTCTCAGGATGAAGCAAGTCGCGAATGGCCAGGGGCCCGGCGTGTCCTGCTGCGAACTGGAGTTGTACCGCTCGTAACCGCCACCAAACCAACGCGAATTCCATAGGCGCTCAAGGTCTTCAAGCGTCTTGTGGGCAAGCGGCGACCGTGGATCGACCAATCCCAGCGCAATTGGTAGCGCTGCCGAGGAGTCAGGATTGAGGCGATTGGTCTTTTCGGTCCGTAAAGGAATGTCGGGGTGCCGACCATGCCCCGTGGGAATCAGGTCGGCGATTTCACCCGTCACATTCCGCCTTTTGATCAGATGGCCATCGGCAACCAGCGCCCGCGTCGGATGCAACAGCATGGCATGAAGCGTGCGGTTTGCTTCCTTCTTCCATCGCTCAACGCGGTCCTCGGCATTCAACAACGGCGCTAATTCAATGGCATCCCAAAGCCCGCGCACCAGATAAGTTTGATAGATAAGTTCATAGGCATCATCAAATGTCCGTTCCCAATATTCCCGCCGGTTGTGAACCATGCCGGTCTCGTCGCGGAAGATGGGGAGCATCGGCCTTTCGATCATCGCCAGGAGCTTTACCCGATGGTCGCGCACCAGCGACTCATCGCCGGTCCAGTCGCGGTAGCTCCTTAAGACATGAAGCAATTCCCCCATCTGGTCGAGCTCTTCTTGATCCGGTTTGACATACTCGCTGGCGATGGCCGCGGCTCCCTCGTCGCTGACCAAGTCGGTCAAGACCCGTGTCAACGCACCTTTAGCCAACTCGAAATGGCCCGCATGCAACGCTCCCAGTGCACTGTTCGACGTGTCGCGCACCCACTGGCGGCCATACTGAAAGATCCCGGCATCCATTGTTCCGTCGTCCGCAATCAACCCCGGAAGACCAAAGCGGGCTTTATCGAAAATGTCCTGAAGGGTCTTATCCTTAGTCGTAATTGATGAGCTCGCGTCCCAGGCAGCCTTGGTCTTTTGATGATTGATTTTGGTCGCGCCAGTCAGAGAATGTGCCTGATCGACCAGGGCATCAACCCCACGCGGGGGGATCTGGAAGAATCGCAGAACCTCAACCGAAGCGGTTCTTTTCGGGCCCACGGTGAAAGGACCGATGGTGAGCGAGCCTTCACCTTCGTCGCCCTGCACCTTCGCATCGCCAACAACCGCCAATCCACTCCCATACTTCTCACCGCTCTGAACAAGCACCGGTCCATTCGCACGCATCTGCCCGTGAGGTAGGAAGAGCTTGAGGCTCACCGCGTCATCCCCAGCCAAACCTGATCCATCAAGGTGAATTGTTTCCAGGAAGGCTTCCACGCCTGCAAGCGCCGCGATTCGCTCCGTGACCTTTACGCCGCCCGCCCACCAGATCACCTCAACGGACGGAATTCCGTCAGCATTCACCCAGTGTGACTCCGTTTGTTCTCCAAAGGCGGTAAATGCGAAGCCTCCGAGTTCAACCTGAAGGGCCGTGGACGCGAACCCCGTCTCCATGTCAAAGTTGAACGCGCGCACCTTTCGTTCGCTCTGCCAGGGATTTTCCACATCGAATAGCATGTGGGTGAACGCAGGTCCCAGGTCGGCGCGATCTACCTGGAACGCAAGCTTGGCGCGTCCGCTGCGCAAAACAAAGTATTCCCGCCCATGGAGGAATGGGACCTTATTGAGTTCTACCAGCGGAGGGGAAATATTGCTGGCCATGGGGGGCTGTTGCGGCGACGCCGTAAGGGTTTCGCCCGGAACGCCCAAAGAAAGTGCTGATGCCCCTGCCATTCCCATGAATGCTCTTCGCCGAATCTTCATTTGATCTTGTCCTTTGGTTGTGCCACTTGCCCACTTGGCAAGCATTGCTCCAGTACTTTTCACGTGATGGGTTTCAAGACATTAAGTGGAAATTGGCTACTGGGGGACCCCCTCACCCGTCTCCGTCGGCTGACGGACTGATGAAAACGCCGGTTGCGGTCCACCCTCTCCCCCAAGGGGGCGAGGGAAGTAGTAGATTCAATTCGTATTCGGGCTATCCCTTCTTCTCCAGCACCAGCACCCAATCCGCAAACGTCGGAGTTATCGGAGCCGGCCACGTGCCGGTGGAATCCGGCGCGACGTCGCCAATATCGTGCTGCGTACCTGAGCAGGGATCAAAGTAGAAGGCACGATAAGAAACGCCGGATTCGATGCTTTTCACTTTCGGCGGATCCCATGCCGTGGGAATGAAAATCACGCGGACTTCCCCCGGAATCCCCGCCGCATAGGCGTGCTCGTAATTTTCCTTGCTCCAATGCGGGTCCGACCACTCCGGATGGGGTTCGAACTTCCACCACGCATATCGCAACAGCAATGCTTTGCCCAGCCCGATGTGCGTGGAGCCAGGCAGAGCGGCAGCAACGTCCCACGGCACATCACCCCAGGAACGCCCGTGCGGCGAAGGGCCATAAGGCCGATCCTTGGTGTTCATCTGCCAAAGACCATTGGCTCCGTAGGTATGCCCTCCCGCTCCGTTCAAGATGCAGGTCCAAAACATGAAACGTTGAATCTCCTGCCGGCTCGCTTCCAGAATTCCCTCGTAGCACACTTCTCCCGCCAACACCGGCATGTGCGGAGTCCGCAATAATGAACCGGTGATCTGATTTTCCGTGTTGGCGATGCTCTTGCGATCGTTGTGGCCTGTTTGCAGCATGTCGAAGTCAAGCACCGACGGGTCTTCCACCTGATTGCGCGCATTGTCGGTGGGATGAATCGTGACCACATGATGATAAGGATCAGTGCTGTGTACATACCTTGCGACTTCCGTCCAACCCTGCTTTTGCGCGGCCGCGTCATCCTTCTTCGTTTTCGATAGGTAATAGGGCATGGTTCCCTCACCCGCCAAACACCAGACCACCGGATATGCTCCCCAACGTGCGATCAGGTTCCGCCATTGTTTCTTGATTTTGGGAATTCCCATCAGCGGCAGGAAGTAACCCCAGCAGGCAACGATACAGGGAGTCAAACCGCACTCGATGAGGTACTGGATGCGCAAATCAGCCGCGTCAAAATATCTGGGATTGATGCGCGCGTAGTCCGTCTCCCAGGGGTATCCCGCTTCGTTCGCTCCCCGAGGGTCGAAGGGAGGCATATCCGGATACAGCCCGGCAATGATTTGGACGACAGTAAAACCCTTCTTCACGCGGTCGGCGGTCAGTTCCTGAAAGTCCTCGGGCCATCGCATGCGCTTGCACAGGGCCATCCACCACGTATCACCAAGCCAGAAGAAAGGTGTTCCGTCGGCGTGCTCAAAATGGTGTTGGTCGGCCGCGACACGGATGGGGCCATGTTTCCGCAGAAGGTTATCGCCCTTGTAGGGAGTGACTTCCAGCACGCCGCGAAGCCCGTGGAGATCGCCGTTGTCACTGGCAACGGTCCGGTAGGTGTAGCGGCCCGCCGCGGGAGGTGAGTAGCGAATACGCCAGGTCTGTTCGCCCGCCCAGAAAGCCGGGACCGTCTGCTCGTGCCCTTGCGGGTCCGTGAACACCACGTCCAATTCCACATCGTTGAACGGATCGGCGTAGGCCTTCCCCGAGGTGTAGGACCATTCCGCAACGCAGTTGACAACTCCATAACGGGCAGGGTCTTGAGCGTCGTTGGTTTTTGCTTTGGGGCTCTCCTTCCCCTTGCCGGCGCCGCCAGCAGAATTCGCGGCTATGGGGACGGAGCCCGCCGCCAGGGTTACTCCCGCCTTTTCCAGAAACGATCGCCGGCTAACTTTACTCATTGCATCCTCTTTCTTTGGGGGGCTGACGTGACGGCGGCTTTTGCCGCCACTCGACCAGACAACTTTAGCGCGACACCATCATCGCGCAGTGGCGGCGTAAAGCCGCCGCTACGTCGACCCGGGAGATGGCGCTGTCGTCAGTAGTAGGGGCAGACCTCGCGCCGCGATAAGTCTTCTCACGACGGCGCGTCGCCGTAATAACTGTCGCCGAGCGGGCGGGTGCTTTCCTTCCACCAGCGCTCCACCACCCACGCCTGAACGTGAGACTCCACGTAATCAGGAAGGTACGTCTGCACAACAAATTGCAACTGCTTTCCCGACCAGGCAGGATTCAACCGTAATTTGTAGACGACCCACGAGCAGCCCTTGCTTTGCGTGTTCCCGTACTGGCGTGCATCAGGCGTGGGGATAAGCTGAACTTTCTGGTCGCCGATGTACGCCACCACCTGAGCGATCTCCGCCACCACCGGCGCATAAAGCCACTCGAAGTCGCCCTCGCGCAGCGTAATCGGGATTGCCAGGATGTGGGTCCCACCATCGAGTTCGGGCAGCGTAGTTGTCCACGCCCGAGATCGCTTGGTAAAACCCTTCTTCTCAAATCGCGCGGCGTCCGCGAAGCGGACTTTCATCCAATCTGCCTCCGCTTGCGGCGCGAGTTTTAGGGCTTGGCCGACATTCGCCGCCCGCTCTGCCGACAATTCGCGCGCGGGAAAATTAACGATGGCGCCGTTCGCCGGGCGCAATTCGAGCATCAAAACCTCGAATGGGCGCAGCCAAATGTCCACCGTTTCACCGGCGGTAAAGCGCATTCCATCGGCTTTGGCAATTCGCGTTTTGTCGGGGAAGTAAGTGATGATCTCAAGCGGTGTTCCGGCCGCTGCTTCCAACCCAATTTCCGGGCCCAGAACCAACGACGCTTTGCGGGCGCCAAAGTGGACGTTGTTGATGAACAGAAATCCGTGCGAACCCTTCACGTTGGCGTAGCCGTAAACTTCGTTTTTCCACGGATCGCCCAGGATGTTTCGCCGCCGCAAGAACAGGGACTCATTCCCTTTGATTAACGATTCCATCTCCTTCAGGAAATCAACGTCCTGATCGTTGAGAAGATAGATGTCGCTCCAGATTTGCGGGAAGAGCAGGTTCCCCCGCCCCAAGTCCATAATCAGCGCTTCTCTCCAGCGCTCGTTGCCCATGAAGTTTCCCCAGCGAATATCTGAGAGCCATACGCCCAGGCTATCCTTGTTAATGGGGGGTAGGGTGGTGGCAAATTGAGTGCTTTGGTCCAGATTCAGGGTGACGGAGTCGCGGTAATAGAGCGTGGGGAACCAACTTGTCGCTGAGCCCTCCATGTAAAGGCCCGATTCAAAAACCGAGTCGCCGTACAGGGCAAACAGGGGCGAGCGCACTCCCCAGTACCACATGACGTAGACATCCGGGTCGGCCTGGCGGGCGCTGGCGGCAATTTCCAGCAGGCGGTCGTACATGGCCTCGGTGGAATACTTTCCCGGAAGATGATTGTGCGTGGTGCTGTTGCAATAATAGTCGCCGCTATCCAGCTTGAAGAACTTCAGCTTGTTCTCCTTGATGTGGTAAAGCACGGCATCGCGCAGGATGTGGAAGTAAGGTTCCGAAGCAACGCAGAGCATTTCCGGCACGCCGCCGTTGGCGATGTAACCGTTGCGATAAGCAACCTGCGAGGGTTGGGGAGGCTCATCGCTCCCCGGGCGTGGAATGATGCTGGGCACGATGGCGGGATTCTCGCCGCACGACCATCCGCCGCCTGACGTCGAGAACCAGAGCCCGAACTTCATCCCCAAGGATTTCACGCGCTCCACAATTCTGGCCGGACCGGCGGGATAACACTGCGGCGCGAAGCGGGTGAGGTCTGAGGCGTGATCCATCCAACCGGTGTCGAGCGTGAAGTAGTCAAATTTGAATCCGCGCTGCTGCCACTTTTCCAGAAGGTTGAGCACGTCTAAAGTCTGCTCGTCATCAAGCGCACCGCACCCACCCCATTGGTTGTTGATTCCGTAAGGCGTGAAGAGTGAGAGCGCCTTCTGCTTCCGGGGGCTTTTCTCTTGCAGGTACGATGTGAACCCGTCAAGCGCTCCGCCGGCCTTCGCAACCCCGACCAGCGCGACGTTGCTGCGCCACTTTCCGCCAGGTGGCAGTCGACGCCCGGGGAAGTGTATGAGGCGAACGCGCCCGGCGACATCTTGGCCTTCGTGGCCATGAAAATCGTGGCCTTGATTTAAGCCCGCGGGATGTTCGAAGGCGGAAAAGACTTCGTCAGCAAGGAAGATGGGCGCGCCTGGACCACCCTCGGTGACTGGCGAACTGGTGGCAAAATCGTCAATCTGGGCATCCAGCAGCAAAAGCCCCTTGTCACCGGAATTCTCAATCTCCAGCCATTTGCGCCGTGTTACTCCGGAAAGCTCATAACACGCCAGCGCGCGAACTCCTTGCGACGGGCTGTGAAGTTGGAAGATCACTTTCTCGGCACTGGGCTGCTGAACTTGTTGAACTTCAAAATCCGAAACGCGCAGATAAGGTTCGCCCACGGAGATGAACTGGTCAGCCCAGAAAGGCTCGTAAACATAGTGGCGCAGCACTTCGTCGCGCAGTCCGCCGAAATGTTTGTCAAAACCACGTGCTCTGATTGCCAGCAGGTTTTTCTCATCCGGGCCATAGCGCAATGCCGCATACGCGGGATGGTTCGCCGCCAACCTGAATTCACCGGGAGTCCGCCACCGGCCGCGTGACTCTCGATGGCCAATTTCCACGCCATTCACGTAGACCCAGTATTCCAACCAGTCCTGATGGTCGTATCCGCCCAAAACGAAGTCCAGGCTTTGGCCTCGCGCCGTGGCGGGCAATTCAAACCATCGCCGGTACCAGCCGTAACCGCCATAGGTGATGCCGTCGCCGCGACGTTTATTGCCAGGGTGGCCGGGTGGGATCAGATTCCGAGCCGTGCCCCAATGCTGGTCATTAAATTCCGGCTTTTGAAAGCCTTGGTCCAGGCCCTGCTCTTGTTCCACTGCCACTGCGGATTCATCGGGTCCGTAAATGAACTTCCACCAGGGAATTTCAATTCGCTGGACGGAAGCGGAAAAGGTGAGCAGGAATTCCTCTGCCGATGTGAACTTGAATTGATGGCCGGAGAGCTTGTTGTCAAAGCCCGTGCTTGCCAGCTTGCGGTTATGCCATTCGATGTGCCATGCCAGGGCATCATTGGCGAGATCGATCCTGCCATCGCGGGCGGCGCGCTTTAATGGCGCGGTTGAGTCCAGCGCCATTGTTTCCACGCCCGCCGCGGAATTGAGCGCGGCGGAGATTATTCCGGTCCTCAGAAAGAACTCTCTGCGATCCATATAAAGGGTGCGATTGTACCCCGGCTACTGCAAGGGCGCAAACAATCGCAAGACCAACTCATGCGTGGACACTAAGGCCCAAAGGGTCGCAAAGCACAATCGGCACCTTCCCCCGAACCGTGCCCGCAAGGATGACCGCGCAGACCACAGCCACTGTAAGGCGATTCCGGGGGCTGGCGCAGGGCGAGCGCAGCCCTGCGATCCTCGTTGGTTAGATGATGTAATCCGCAGATCTGCGCTCTGCGTCAGCCTGCCACCGTCATAGATGGGCTTTTTTCAGGCAGAATCCGGCAAAGCTCGCACACCGCATAGTTTCCGAGTAGCCCGTCATTCGGCCGGGATGTTAAATTATCGGCACACTCATCGGTAAACACTAGGCAGAACCTGTTTCTCCTTAGCTAGTTTGCAGTGGTGAGGCTTAGTTTTCGATATGGAGACTTGAACGAAATCGTCGTAGAGAGGGAAGTTCGTTACTTTGCCTTCTGAGTTTATAAGTTCTGTCGTAGTATCTCGTTGCGCAACGAAAATATGGCGAAAGGTGCTATACTGGAACCAACTGTTCGGGGGGCGGCAACTCTGCTGCCCGTATAAGATCCGAGTTTTACGCCGAACCAGAAGAACTTTGGTGATGCTTCAATGTGGTCCGACAACGAGACGGAACTCGATTTCCTGAACTTCACTGGCGTCGCGGATACCGTTGCCGAGATTATAGTCCAAGCACAATCAAATCCCATTTCAATCGGAGTTTCTGGTCGTTGGGGAGTTGGCAAATCCTCAATGATTAGGCTCATCCGGCGCTCTCTGGAGCGACGGGAGAATAGCAATTTTTTATTTGTGGAATTCAACGCGTGGCTTTACCAGGGATACGATGACGCACGGGCGGCACTCATGGAAGTGATAGCTTCTGCCCTCACGAAGGAAGCCGAAAAACGCAAGACCGGAGTTGAAAAGGCTAAGGAGTTTTTGGACCGGATAAACTGGTTCCGGATCGCAAAGCTTGTCACCGGATCGGCGGTGTCGCTGGCGGTTGGGCTACCTCCCATCGGCTTACTTGGACAGGTATGGGGACTCGGACGAGAGCTATTGGCGGGAGATGTAAACGACAAAACGGGGGACCGGATTGAAAAGACCACGACAGATCTTTCCCAAGCAGGATCGGGATTGTTGGGAAGCAGAGCAAAGAAATCACCGCCCGAAGAAATACAGGCACTCAGGGACAGCTTTGAGGAAACCCTAAGCGCGATGTCCGTGAGTGTTGTAGTTCTGATCGATGACCTTGACCGGTGCTTGCCGGAAACAACGATCTCAACGTTGGAGGCGATCAGACTCTTTCTTTTCCTGAGAAACACTGCGTTCGTAATCGCTGCCGATGATGAGATGATCAAACAGGCAGTCCGGCATCACTTCGGCAACGTCGGAGATGATCTGGTAACAAACTACTTCGACAAATTGATTCAGATCCCGATTCGGGTACCCCAGCTCAGCACCCAGGAAGTGCGCGCATATATGATGCTCCTGTTCGTGGAGCAGAGCGACCTCAGTCAGGCAGTTAAAGAGCAGATTCGCGCAAGAGTATGCGAACAACTCGGGAAAACCTGGCAGGGCAAGCGCGTCGATCGCACGTTCTTGCAGTCGGTTCATGGCGTATTTTCAGGTCAACTTACCGGGCAACTGGAGACGGCCGACCGTCTTGCGCCGCTAATGGCCACGGCAACAGGAATTGCTGGAAACCCGAGACTCATCAAGCGCTTCCTCAACACTCTGGCGATCCGGTTGGCGATATCAAAGGCGCACGGCGTAGGAGTCGATGAGGCAGTATTGGCAAAAATGCTCCTGTTCGAGCGGCTCGGAAATCAGAAGGCCTACTCCGAACTGATAAGGGCTGTTGCCGAAAACAGCCAGGGGAAGCCGATCTTTTTGGTGGAGTGGGAGACAAAGGCGAACACCGGTCAAGAGCTGAAGCTGTCGCCTCCTTGGGATGACCCCTTCATCAAGGAGTGGCTTACTCTTTATCCCCGCCTTGGCGACTGTGATTTGCGCGGAGTCCTCTTTGTCAGCCGTGAACACGCTCCCCTGATCACTTCCACAGACCGCCTCTCTTCCGAAGCCGCTGATCTCCTGAATGCGTTGCTTGCAGAGCCGGAAATGGCGTCTGGGCTCGCCGTGCGACTCGGTAACGTGGCACGCGCCGAAAGTGGAATAATCATGGACCGTCTATTGGACCTTGCAAGGCAGGAACAAGAGTGGGGAGTTCCACCCATTTTGGAGGCATGCATTGTGGTTGCGCGGGCGGATTCGTCCCAGGGACCACGCCTTGCGGCATTTCTCAACGAGCGCCCAGCTCCGCAGATAATGCCCAACATTGTGCCAAAAATCGGGGACGAAGCTTGGGCAGGACCTGTGCTGGCTAAGTGGGAAGGCTCTTCGGTTGTTTCGAAGAGGGTTAAGAAGGCGATTGAAATGCGGAGGAAAGATGGGAACATCACAGTCAAGTGAGGGCCCGTGTGGGGGTGTTCCTATGGTGCCGCCATGGGTTCCGCCCCTCGTACAGCCTGTGCCGCCGGTTTTGGATGACGGAATTCAAGCAAGCCCCGTTCAGCCGCAGATGCAAGCACGTCCGGTGGTTTCGACGCTGTTAAATGCAACGCCGACAGAGATTATCCCTTTGGCACCTACTGGTCGCTTTAGGACGGCCAGGTTCAATCTCGGCAGATTTGCGCATTCTGGCGATGGCGGCGATTTGCGGCGGGCAGTCGGACGCTACATCCGGGATGGCTACAGAGGTTCAGGAACAGCCTCTCAACGTTTTGCCGGCACTAGTTCGACCGCCGCCGCACTGCACAGTGTTTTGTCTTCAACTGAAGCAGGTCATCCGGCCGGGGAAGGAAGCAAACTGGATCCAATCCTGCTTTCGGGGCGCTCCACGCGAGAGGTGATAGATGCGATTGTTCAGAGCGTTCGACCATCGGACGGGACCCAAGATGCGGAAGCGAACCGAGCTTCCATTCGGGATGCGCTATGCGAGTTGCTGACGAAATTTCAGGAAGCGGATCCGCTCAATCTGAAGGCTGAAGAACGTGAATTCGTCGTTGAGCAGTTCGTAGCAATCGATGTATTTCGCCGCTTTCAACTCGACCTTGGGAAGACGATCCAAGAAAAGGCACCATCCGCAAGAACAGCACTGATGCGATTGAAGGAGGTCAAAGACTACATCAAGGAGACGATCAGCGCGTCATTTCGGAAGCTGCGGGAAAAAGGCCAACGCATGATCACTGGTCGCGTAAGGGAAATTGCGCAGTCCGCCCTCCGTGAAACGATGGCAGTTTTTGAGGGATACGCCGAATGAAATTAACTTGTGCACCGTTGGATTACCAATCGATGGAAGAAGACGATGGCCTCCGGGTAGTCTTATATGACGCCCCAGAAAAATCGAACCAGGGTAGCGCAGGCCATACTCTGATGCACAGCATCCGCCGAGCAAAGCTCGATCCTGCACCACGAGCGTGGGATCTTCTGTCCATTGCACTTGCTGTGACAGCCGCGGATGTGGCGGGCCATCGTACCGCCAGCCCGGACGGATGGACCCGCGAATTCGAGTTGGTGATCGCCACAGACGATCCGGGCTTCTGGAACGAGCAGCGGGAATTGGTAAACAAATCCCTTAGTTTTCTGACGACCGATAAGTGGGAGGTCCGGTTTACGAATGGCGGCGTCCGCGCGGCACAAAGCAAGATGGTTCGCCCCACAGAGGATTCCGTGCTTTTGCTATCGGGGGGACTAGACAGCCTGGTCGGTGGCATCGATCTGGTCGCGTCTCACCGTCGTCCATTTTCGGTGAGCCAAGTTGTAAGTGGTGAGGCGGAGAATCAGCGCCAATTTGCGCAATCGCTTGATGGCGGGCTGCGGCACCTCCAGATTAATCACAATGCCCGCGTTCCCGATCCAGAGAGCCCCCCGACCCAACGCGCACGATCTCTCATCTTTCTTGCCTATGGTGTTTTGGTTGCCACTTCGCTGGAGCGTTATCAGTCTGAAGATGTCAATCTGTATGTTTGCGAGAACGGATTCATTTCTGTCAACCCTCCTCTTACAGGCGCAAGATTGGGCAGTCTCAGCACGCGAACAACACACCCGGACTTTCTGGCGATGATCCAAAGACTACTTGACACAGCACTCCTAAAGGTCCGGATCGTAAACCCGTACCGAACTAAGACCAAGGGCGAAATGCTCTCTGAATGTAAGGACCAGGTTTTCCTGCGGGAGCGAGCATCCCAGAGCATTAGCTGCGGAAGGTACAGGCGATTTGGCCACAAGCAATGCGGACGCTGCGTCCCCTGTCTTGTTCGCCGTGCGGCATTCCGGAAATGGGGAGTACCGGACGATACTCACTACAAGTATGAAAATCTCGGTCTTGACAATGAGCAGAATGCCCGCTATGACGACGTTCGAGGGGTTGCAATGGCATTAGAGCAGGTTTGTTCAGTTGGGATCGAGCAATGGACCGGAACAGCCTTAAGTACGGTAACTTTGCCGGATGTCCCTGCGCTTGAGGCGATGATTGGCCGCGGCCTCAATGAACTCGCCGCGCTCTTTAGCGAGTACGGAGTCCAGTGATCGACTTCCATTGCCACCTCGATTTGTACCCGGACCCCTTTTCAGTGAGGGATGAGTGCGCAAAACGTGGCTTGTATCTTCTATCAGTCACCACAACCCCTTCGGCTTGGGAGAAAACCGCCGATCTTGCGCTCAATTCGCCACGAGTCCGAACTGCGCTCGGCCTTCATCCGCAATTAGCTCGGGAGCGCGAGTTTGAGTTGCCTTTATTTGATGAAGCGCTGAAAGCTTCGCGCTATGTGGGGGAAGTCGGGCTGGACGGCAGCACAGACTACAAGCCAACCTGGGAAACCCAAATGAGGGTATTCAAACACATCCTGAGAAGCTGTTCGGATGCTGGCGGTCGAGTTATGTCGATCCACAGCCGCCGCGCAAGCGGTGCAGTACTAGACTCACTAACCGCATTCCCAAAGGCCGGAACCCCAGTGCTGCACTGGTTTTCCGGAAGCTTGCGCGATCTGGACCGTGCGGTGAGCATGGGATGTTGGTTTAGCGTCGGCTGCGCCATGCTGGTAGGGGACAAAGGACGGTCGCTAGTAAAACGAATGCCGCGCGAGCTCGTACTGACGGAATCAGATGGCCCTTTCGCCAAGGTCAATGGCACAAGCATCATGCCTTGGAGTGTGGAAGACGCGGTGTCACATCTTAGTCTCATTTGGAATCTCTCCGAGAAATCAACTGAGAAACTCATAGCTGAAAATTTTCGAAGGCTATGTGTGTCGTCACCAGCGCTCGAAGAGGCCGATTGAGGTTGGAGGGCCATGCGCCCAGATTAATAAACAGAATTTCCCCAGAATCGCAGTTGGAACTGCGATGGACGCACTGGCACCGGTTACAGATTCAGAAACACTCCGCTTGGTCGCGAAACCGGCCTTGCCGCGGAGGTGTGTCCCACCGCAAGAAAAAAGGTATATGACGTTGCCATGAGCAACTCGCCGCGACGCCGCAGCGTCTACGAACCTTCCAACTCCCGGATTGTCGGCCATCCGGAAGTTGGCCACGGTGAGAGAGACCAAAGATAGATGGAGATCCACTTCCTTCAATTGACTACCTATGATCGACAGTACCGCGAGCGGATTAGGAACGATAAGTCACCTTCACGTCAAGTGAGTGTCACCGGGACGAGTAACGGCCTTACCCCCGAATTGCGCGGCGCTGGCCATATGGCATTACGCTGGTCCTGCGCAGGCGTCTGTGCCTGCGGATGGCTCTCCTCCCCTTGCCGCGCATGGTATTTCCAGACGTAGCGAGTGC
This sequence comes from uncultured Acidobacteriota bacterium, assembly GCA_964438685.1. Lineage (GTDB taxonomy): Bacteria > Acidobacteriota > Terriglobia > UBA7540 > UBA7540 > Bog-366. The sequence continues at coordinate 4,899 of CAYTMD010000004.1, read as the reverse complement.
GTGCGCACGCCTTCGGCGTGCGGTTGGGCAGGGCGAGCCGGCCGTCTCCTCTCGGGGACATTTTGCTTTTGTTGTAGGTTTTGTAAACTAGGCTCAATCTGTTATTTACAAAGCCTAGCAATAGTGGCATACTAGCGTGGGTCTTTTTCCTTGCCCCGTAAAACGGGACTCGGGACACGGGTTTCGGGATTCGGGTTGGGGGTTCGAGAGGCCGTGGGCGGGGAATGGGGAATCAGAGCCCTCAAGGGATCATTTCCAATGAAAGACCTCGATTTTCTCCGGATGTGCCGCGTTATCAATGCTTTCGGCAATATCTGGAGGGGATCCTGCAAAAAAGATGTTAGAAAAAAGACGTTCGAAGTAGGAATGTGTATGAAAACAAACAGCTCTATGACACATTGCCCGTAAATAATTCGGACATTCATGCCTTATATTCGGACATTTTTGCCTAACTGTCAGCTTAACAGCAAGAGACTTGCGGAAGGACGAAGTTTCGGGTGAGCGAGAAGAACCAGCAGGCACTGCGCCGAAAGAACCCACACGCAGTATTCCACTGTAGAAGAGTGCTTGCGGGACGGGATACGGCTCTCTTCAGGATGATAGGATCCAGTGCTTTCGGCGCAACGCCTCCAATTCTCCCCCACCCCGGCCGCCCACACTTCCCCATTTCGGTTATCGACGGAATTAGGTGAGAACTTGAATCTATTTGGCCCGGTGTTCCTCCCCACCCACAAAAGTGTATTGTGAGGACTAAATTGGCAACAAAGAGGTGTATACTCTCACCCGCCCGAGGACCAGAAAGGAAGTTCTGAGTCGCCCAAATAAGCCTGCAAAAGCTGTCCCTCATCGTCCAAGCTCAATAACCATTGAGACTCGTATATCCGGCAAGGGAGGAATTTCCAAATGACCCACAATATTTCGCGAAGGACATTTATGGTTGGCGCGGCCACGGCGGCTGCGGCCCTGCGCGTTTCCGGGGCGAATGACCGCATCCGGCTGGGGATCATCGGCTCGGGCGGGCGCGGGCAATATTTGATGAAGAGGGCCAATGAGGCCGGCAACATTGAATGGGTGGCGATTTCGGACATCTATGACGCCCGCCGGGACAAAGCCGAGACGGTGGCAAACATCCACGTCGCCAAGTATGCCAATTACCACGAACTGCTCGATCGCAAGGACATTGACGGCGTGATTGTGGCGACGTTTGACCACGTGCACTCGCAGATCTCCATTGACGCCTGCAAAGCCGGCAAGGATGTTTACGTGGAAAAGCCCATGACCTCGCTGCCGGAGCAGGGCCCTCCCCTGATACGGGCCGTGCGCGAGAACAAGCGCATTCTGCAAGTGGGAATGCAACAGCGCACCACGGCCCATTTCGCCGAAGCCAAGCAGAAGTATTTCGATTGCGGCGTGATCGGCAAGGTCAACATGGTGCGGACGATTTGGAACGGAAATTCCGGCTACCTGACTCCGGTGCCCCCCGGCATGGAGCAGAAGCCCGCCGGCCTCGACTGGAACTCCTGCCTGGCGTGGCTCCCCAAAACTCCCTGGGACCCCAAGCGCTACTTCAATCGCTTTGCCGATTGGAATTTCTCCACGGGTGGGCAATCCGGCGGATTGTTCGTTCACATGGTTGATGTGGTCCATTGGTTCATGAACCTGACTCGTCCCCTGGCAGCCGTGGCGGGCGGAGGGATTTACCTTTATGACGATGGGCGCGACACTCCCGACAACGTCAACTTCATCGTGGAATACCCGGAGAAGCTCAACGTAACGTTTGAAGCTACGATTACCGATATGATCAACCGCGAAAACGCGGACATCGTTTTTATGGGCACGGGTGGAAGGCTTTCAATCTTCCGCTACGGATACAAGTTCATTCCGAGTAAAACCAATACCCAAGCGGCTGAGGCCACGGTTCCCGGCGTGAAAGATACGCACATGGATAATTGGCTGGACTGCATGCGCAGCCGCAAACAACCCAACGCCGACGTTGTGCAGGGCCACTATTCCGCGATGTCCTGCCACCTTGGCAACATCGCCTACAAACAACGCAACCGCGCCACATGGCAGAAGGAGTGGGACATATGAGCATCGAGATCGGCGTCAATATGGAATTCATCCGGTCGCAGGATAAATCGTTCGCGGCCGGAGTGGAAGTAGCCGCCAAGCTGGGTTACAAATTGGTGGAGCCCATGGTTCACAACGGTCGTGAGCTGTTGAGCGAAGCGGGATACTTTCACTCCTTCTCAATGGATGACGACCCCGGCGAAATGAAGGACATCCTCGATCAGCACGGGGTCAAGGCCTCCGCCCTGAGCGCGCATTGCCCCCTGATGCGGCCGGAAATCAGCGTGCCGTATTTGCAGAAAGCCATTCGCCTCGCCGCGGCCATCGGTGCGCCCGTCGTCAATACCGATGAGGGTATTCGACCTGCATGGGTGAGCCTGGACGAGGCGTTTCACGTGATGAAGTACACGCTGACCACCGTGCTGCGGACCGCTGACCGCTACGGCATTGCCATTGGCATCGAACCGCACCAGAGCATCACCTGCACCACCGAGGGCCTGCTGAAGATCGTCGGCTTGGTTGAGTCTCCACTGCTGCGGGTGAATTACGATACCGGCAACGTCTACCTGGCGGGCGGCGATCCTTACGAGGGACTGAAGGCCGTGTGCCCGCTGCTGGTGCACGTCCACGCCAAGGACATTACTGTTGAGCACTCTGAAGCTGAGCGCGGCAAGGTAACCGGCACTCCGGTGGGATGCGCATGCGGGGATGGCGTCATCGATTGGAAGCGGGTCATCGCGATTCTGCGCGAGGCGAACTTCCACGGAGTGCTCTCCGTCGAATGTGGAACCGAGCAGCAGGCCGCCCGCAGTCTGGCGCACCTTAAAGGGTTGCTGGGTAACTAAAGTGGAATTTTCGGCGAGGGTTGGAAAATTTGCGTGACAAGCGCCTATAGACCCTCATAGACCATTCATGACCATAGTGACGGCTATGGCACATCGGACAATTTGAGGCTAATTATGAGACAAAAAGTCGCCACAACGCTCCTCGCCCTTTGCACCCTGTTGGGGGGTAACTCGGCGATTTGCGGCGTTGAGCACCGTATCCCATTCTTCCAGCCGGGCAAGATTCGCGTGCTGATTTTTTCCGGCCGCAACAATCACGACTGGCGCACCACGACGCCTTTCCTGCGCAAGCTTCTGGTGGACAGTGGCCGGTTTGACGTTCGCGTGGAGGAGGAGCCCGCGGGAGTTACCTCGGCGACACTGGCGGCCTACGATGTGCTGGTGCTTGACTACGAAGGCCCGCGTTGGGGCGATGTGACGGAGAAGGCCGTGGAAGACTTCGTGAAGCAGGGCAAAGGACTGGTGGCCGTCCACGCGGCAAACTACGCTTTCACGGGACTGGAAGTTCTGGCCGACAACCACAAGCGCTCCGGCCTGAATGAGCCCGCCTGGCCCGAGTATTTCAACATGCTTGGCGGCTGGTGGACGGCCGGTCCGCCCAAGACCGCGCACGCCCCGCGCCACTGTTTTACCGTCAAGTTCGTTGACCGCGAGCATCCCGTCACCAAGGGCTTGCCGGAATCCTTCCGCACATCCGATGAGCTCTACCATAGTCCGCAGATGTCGCCCGACGCGCACATCCTGGCCACGGCGTTTGACGACCCCGCAAATGGCGGCACGGGCAAAGATGAGCCGATGATCTGGACGGTGAACTACGGCCAGGGCCGCGTGCTCTACACCGCCTTGGGTCACGATACATCCGCCCAACAGGAAAGCGGTTATGTGAGCACCTTTACCCGCGGAGTGGAATGGGCCGCCACTGGCGCGGTTACGCTCTCTGCGGAAGGGACTCTCCCCCATCAAGGGCCGCCGCCCCTGCGCCTGTTGGTGGTTACCGGAGGCCATCCTTACGCCACCACGTTCTACACCGTTTTTGAAGGTGCGGACGACCTGCACTGGGTCCATGTCACGTCGAACCATGAAGCCTTTCACGGCGACATCCGCGGAAAGTACGACGTGCTGGTACTCTACGACCTGTCCAATGAAATCAGCGACGCGGAGAAGGTGAACCTGCGCAACTTTGTAGAAGCGGGCAAGGGCGTGGTGGCGCTGCATCACGCCATCGCCGATTATCCCAACTGGGAGTGGTGGTACAAGGAGGTCATCGGCGGCAGATACCTCGTCCGGCCTGACGGCTCGACGCCCGCATCGACGTACAAGGACAATCAGGAAGCGTGCGTGACGGTCGCCATGCGCCACCCCATCACCGCCCATGTGGGAACCATGCACCTGTGGGATGAAACTTACCACGGCATGTGGATTTCACCGGACGACAAGGTGCTGCTCCGAAGCGATGCCCCCACCAGTGACGGCCCTGTCGCGTGGATCAGTCCGTACGAGAAGTCGCGCGTGGTCTACATCCAACTTGGCCACGGAGAGAGCGCGCATCTCTACCCCGCCTACCGCCGCCTGGTCCAGGACGCCATCCGCTGGACCGCCGGCCGCCTCGACGCGGAGAAGAAGTAAGCGGGTAGTTGTAGGGCCGAAGAGCCTTCGGCCAGTCGTTGTTTGTGGGGCCGCTGGCGCGCGCCGGTAACCACCCCGCCGCCTCCGGTAACCACCCCCGTCTCTTCCGCTCCGGCCCCTCCTGAATCAGGCGGGGAGCCTTAACAACAGAACTCCCCTCCTCAGATGAGGAGGGGCGGCGCGTGAGCGACGGGGGTGGTGCTGAACAGGAAAACCATGGTGGAGCTGAACAGGAAGCCGTGGTACTGAACTGTTAACGCGGTGCTGAACAGGAAACCAGGTGCTGAACACGGGATAAAGTGTTGGTGAGGCGAACAACCATGCCAGATGTCCACAATCGGTCGGCAATGGAGCCCCG
>CAYTMD010000003.1:27794-44974 GCA_964438685.1 uncultured Acidobacteriota bacterium | reverse complement strand
TGCCATAAAGGTTGCCGGGTGCGGTAGTTTCAACTCCCGTATAACCGCTGGCTCGGTCCCGCTGATCAACTGTTCAACTCAGAATACGGTTTCCCCAACCCTCTCATCTCCTTACACGCAAACCTGGTCCATGGGAATCCAGCGGGAACTTAATCGCAATGTCATGGTCGAAGTCAGTTATGTAGGGACCAAGGGGAGCGACCTCTACCAACGCGCTGATCTGAACCCCAATACGGGTTGGAATACGACCTGTCTGGCAGGCGGCCTCAGCACCACTTGTTTGGGGCCGCGCCTTAACCCGCTACGCGGTGACATTACTTCCATAAACAACTCCGGGCTCTCCACCTATAACGGGTTGCAGGCCTCGTTAAACTCCCGCACCATGCATTTACAAGGGAATTCACTGACGTTTACGGCAGCGTACACGTATAGCCACATGACCGACACCGACAGCGAGATTTTCGGCCCCGGTGTCCGCGTGTTGCAAGGTGACATTCTTCACTCCGTGACGCTGTCGACCACCGGCCTCTCCACCATTGAGGCCATCACTCCCTTCCCGCAAACCTACAACAATCTGTCAGCGGAGCGGGCAAACTCTTCCTACGATCGCCGCAACCGGTTTGTGTTCAGCGAAATCTGGGGTCTGCCCACGCCCGGCAACACGAAAGCGGCTAAGGCAGTTTTGGGAGGATGGAATTTGAATGGTGTTGGGACCGTACAGAGCGGCCAGCCCTACAGTCCCTTGAACGGAATTCCCACAGGTCCTTGTGCAGACGCCAATGGTGACGGAGCACTTACCAACGACCGTCCCAATATCGGCAATGCCAGCGCTCCCTTGAACAGCGTGGCCATTCTCGATGACACAACGTGCCGGTCAGCCAATCCCGCGGTGCAGGTGCAATACTCCGGCCATGCTTCCTCCACTGGATACATTGACGTGAATGGAGCCCCCATTTCTCCATCGAGTGCTCATTTTGTGCAGGTTCCCCTGGGGACGACCATAGGAGGAAATGCCGGCCGCAATATCCTGACGGGGCCCGGCATTATCGATTTCGATTTCGCCATATTCAAGCGATTCCACTTTGGTGAGAGCAAGGCGCTCGAATTTCGATGGGAAGTTTACAACGTGTTCAACCATCCCAACCCCGGCTACCTCTTGGGCAACGTGTTCGCTTCCAACGCCCAGCCGACACCCGGATACGCGTTCTCGCCACATGCATCAGCTGCCGGCGTGACGGGAGGTATTCCCGAAAACGCTATTGATGCCACCACGACCAACGGCGCCTTCGATTTCGGGAGCCGTGGCAATGTCAATACCGGCAACCGGACCATGCAGTTCGGCGTCCACTTTAGCTTCTAGCCGCTTTCCGACTCGTCCTCCCCATCGCGAAATTCAAGCAAAGAGATGGGGAGGACGAGCGCTCTCCCCCTAAAAATAATTCAAGCCAAGCCACACGCCTGTAGGCGGAATCCAAACAGGAAACCGTTCGCGGTCGCACCACATAAGCAAGTCAAAATGCAAAAGTCAAAGGCCCTAACCCCCACAGGGTAATAGGATCCTAAATCTAGTTGCCGAGCCTCAATGATTTACGTAACATTGCACATAGGATCGCTCGAAAGGACACTCATCCATGCCCGTGGAGACCATCAAGCGTGATTACAGCCTCATCGGCGTCAACTCCAAGCTCGCCGAGGAACGTGGACTGGCCGGCGCCCAGTGGTACGCTGCTCCCATCCCGCGTAAACGGCTTAAGGAGCTGATGCAACGGAGGAATGGACCGGCCATTTTCCATACGCTGCTTTGGTTTGCGCTGCTGATTATTACCGGGGGAATTGGCTATTACACTTGGGGCACGTGGTGGTGTGTTCCTGCCTTTATGGCCTATGGTGTTCTTTACGGGTCAGCCTCCGATTCCCGCTGGCATGAATGCGGACATGGAACGGCATTCAAGACCCCCTGGATGAATGATGTTGTTTACCAGATCGCGTCGTTTATGATTCTGCGTCAACCCACCCCCTGGCGCTGGAGCCACACGCGGCATCATACCGATACGATTATCGTCGGGCGCGATCCGGAGATCGCCGTTCCCCGCCCTCCCGACCTTTGGGGCATTGCTCTGAAATTTTTCGGCCTGAAGAGTGGGCCAATTGAATACCGAAAAATGATCCTTCATTGCTTTGGAAAACTAGCCGCCGAAGAAAGGACCTTTATTCCTGAGGGGGAGCACCCGAAGGTTTTTCGAGTGGCGCGAATTTGGGCCGTGATTTACGCAGCCGTCATCGCTTTGGCCATTGCCAGGCACACCATCATGCCGCTGGTCTATATCGGCTTGCCCTCATTTTACGGCGCATGGTTGATGGTAATTTTTGGCCTCACCCAACACGCCGGCCTTGCTGAAGACGTTTTGGATCACCGCCTGAACTGCCGCACCGTCTACATGAATCCCATCTTAAGGTTCCTCTATTGGAATATGGGCTATCACGTGGAACACCATATGTTCCCGATGGTGCCCTATCATGCCCTGCCGGCGTTGCATGAGGAGATGAAGGCGGACGCTCCGCGCCCCTACCATGGGCTCTGGGAGGCTTACCGGGAAATTATCCCGGCCTTATGGAGGCAGTACAAGGAACCCACATACTTTGTCCAGCGCCAGCTTCCGCCCGGCGCCACGCGGTTTCAGACTCCGATGCTGAAGGCGGACCCAGCCTGAGCACGTTGTTGTCAATCACCCTAATGAATCCGGAGAACGCCCCATGAACGATGGTTGGATTAGAGCCTGCGATGCAGGCGAAATCGAAATGGAAGATGTGATTCGTTTTGATTACGAAGATCGCACTTTTGCGGTTTTCCGGACGAAGGACAACAGGTTCTATGCCACGGACGGTTTATGCACGCACGGAAAAGTTCATCTTGCCGACGGGTTTGTGATGGACAACATCATTGAATGTTCCAAGCACAATGGGCAATTCGATTTCACGACGGGCCAGGCCAAACGCACTCCTGCCTGCGTAGACCTTAGAATCTATCCCGTAAAAGTCGAAGACGACCAGGTTTTCATCCAGATTGGTAATGTTGAAAATTGCAGTCTGTAAGCCTTTTGATGACCGGCGGAGGTTGGTACGTAGGGGCCGGCGGGGGTTCTTATCCCAAAATGCGGGCCAAGAATAACGGATTGCAAGCGCTTTAGGCCAACCTCTAATTCCGCGCCGCTACAAGGGAGAAACCCGCGGCTGTCTTGAGTGATACGGCCTTAAAACGCTACCCTCACTTGGATGGTGCTGGAGACCTGCTTCCCTTTGACCGTCGGCGGATTGAATTTCCACGCCTTGGCTGCCGCCATCACCTGCGGACCAATCCCGTAATCATCCACCGTTTTTCTTCCCGGCGTAACATTCCCGTTCGGGTCAATGCTGATTATGAAGATCACGATGGCTTTCGCGGGCACATCGGGTATGGGAGGCAAAGCGAAATTGATGGGCTTCAATCCACCTTCAATGCTATTGTCCGGTAGCATCTGCCCTTTCGTCACCGGGCCGTTCCAACGCTGGTAATCGCCCGAGGGAATCAGCGTAACCGTTGCGCTGCGGGCCGGAGCTGGCGCCGGCGTTGGTGCCGCGGGCTTGGGGGGTTCGGGTTTGGGCCGGTTGGCATCAGCAATCAATTGGTTAACTTGTTGCGCACGAGCCTGAGCCTGGGCCTGCATCGAGCCGGACTTCCCCGCCAGGGCCTGGAATTGCGCCAGTGCGCCCTTCAGGTCGCCACTACTCTGTGCCCGGTCCGCAGCATCGAATTTTTGTTTATCCGCCACCGCATTCATCTGGTCCGTAAGAGCTTGCACGCGCTGCTGGGCTTCACCTTGTTTCGGCCCGGCCTTGCCCGCGAGAGATTTGAATTGCGCCAGTGCGCCGTTTAGGTCGCCGCTACTCTGCGCGCGGTTTGCCGCGTCAAATTCCTGCTGGGCCTCCGCGGCGGCAAGTTGGTCATTGATATGTTGAACGTGCGTTTGGGCTTCACCCTTGAAAGGCCCACTCTTCCCGGCAATGGCTTGGAACTGCCCCAGCGCGCCTTTCAGGTTGCCGCTATTTTCAACCTGCACGGCAGCATTGAACTCCTGCTGGGCGCCCGCATTATTGATCATGTCATTGATATGGGGAATGCGCGCCTTCGCTTGCTGTTGGAAGTACCCGGGCTTGCCGGCGATGGCTTCGAATTTCGCCAAAGCACCCTTCAGGTCACCACCATTTTCGGCCTGTTCCGCCGCATCATATTCCACCTTGGCCTGTAATATCTTGTCAATATCTCCCAATTGTGATTGCGCTTTGGGCGCCAAGGTTGAGTCCGGAACTTTCAAGTCGACGACGTGCTGAAACAGACCGCGAGCCTGGGCATATTCCTTCTTCTGTAAGGCGCTCGTAGCCTGCTGATACGTCTCTTTTTCGATCTTGGAAATATCCATTCCTTGTTGAAGCTGCTGAACGATGGGGATGGCTTGCAACGCGGAGTCCTTCATCGTGCCGTTCATGCCAGCAACCTTGTTGTACAAGGCAATGGCGTCATCCCATTTCTTGCCATCCTGCGCGGCTTTCGCCTGCTCGAAGGTGGTTTTCTCCAACTGTTGGATCTTTGGTGCAAGGTCCGCGATGGCAGTGTCAGCCTCGCCCTTCAATGCGCCCTTCCTGGCGGCCAATTCCTGCCACTTACCCAAAGCACCGGGAAGATCACCCTTGTCCTGCAAACCCTTGGCATCCGTTTCCAGTTGAATCTCTTCGGGCGAGCCTCCTCCGGTTGAGGGGTGATGGAGGAAAAGGAATGCCCCGCCCCCCAGGATCACCACCAGAACGCCCACCGCCACCATTATCATGGGCGACATCTTGGAAGGTTGCTGGCCTGGAACGGGTAAGGGCTTGGCTGCCACAGGCGGTGGCGGAACCGGAGCCACGCGTGGGGGCGCCGGAGCTGGCACAGGCCGCTTCGGTTCCGCGCGGGGAGGCACAGGAATCGGAGGCGGCGCTTGAATTTGAGGCTCGGCCACCAAGGGCGGCAAAGGCGGCGGCAGGGGAAGCGCTCCCGCACTTTGTTCTGCCTGGACCTGCGACTTGAGTGAGGACCGAAACAACATCGTGGCGCCATGCTCGTCGGCCTCAGGTTCAGATAAGGGAGGCTGTGCTGCCTGAATTGGCTGCGCCGGGACACTGGCGATCGGCTGGGGGGGCGGTGCGGGAGCCGCAGGCACGGGAACCTTGGCGGATTCCGGAACGCGCGGAGTCTGCAGGCTACGGCGGAGTTCTTCCGCCAACTGCATAGACTTCGCCACATCATTCAGGGGCGTGGTACGAGGAGGTGTTTTTGCCGCGGGTACGCTCGGTGCCGGCGGCGGGGCAATAGCCTCCGCCTTCTTCTGGCTCAACACTAGCAGCTTCTGCTGCACATCTTCGGCATCCGGATAGGCTTGTTGCAATTCCGTAAGTTTGCGTTGCGCCTCGTCAAACTTCTTTACGGAGATCAGTTTGTCCGCCTGCTTCAACCCCTCTTTCAGGGCTTGCTGCCGCTCGCGAAGCTGGCGGTCCTTTTGCAGTTGGGCAAGCAGGTTTGTCGCCTGGGTGTTGGAGGGGTCGAGTTGCAGCGCCCGCCGGTACTCGCGTTCCGCAACACTGGCATCTCCCTGGCGTAAAGCGCGCTGACCGGCGCTGATTGCCTCGCGAACCTGCCGCAGGCGGTCGCGCTCCTGCACAGCCCGCACCTTCATGTCGCGCAAGTGTGCGTTCGTGGGGTCCAGCTCCACCGCCTCGCTAAAAATCCGGACGGCTTCACCAAACTCACCGTGGTCAAAAGCCTGTTGGCCTTCGGCAATGGACCGGGCGATCTTCATCTGTTGGTCAATGCCCAACAGTTTCTGATCAATCTCTTTCGAATCAGGAAACTCTTGTTGCAAATCCAGAAGGGTGCGTTGGGCTTCTTCAAATTTCCCTTCCACAACCAGGTAATCGGATTGTTGCAACACTTCCCGGAAATGAGCTTCACGTTCCCGCGCCGCCTGAAACTGGCGAATCTGCCCCAGCAAGCTGGTGGCCTGGGTATTCGTCGGATCAAGTTGAAGGGCTTTCTGAAACTCCGCTTCCGCCGCGATCTGATCTCCCTGACGCATGGCCCGCTGACCGGTGCTAAGGGCCTCGCGGACCTGCCGCAATCGATCTCGTTCCTGGAGCGCCAGATCCCTCAGTTCACGAGCCTGCGGGTCCTGTGGATTCAGCTCCAAGGCTTCGGTTAGAGCCCGTACGGCCTCCGCATATTCACCCTGATTGAAGGCGTGCTCACCATCCTTGATGAGTTTCCGCGACCGGATTAACGGATCCAGGGTCAGCAACTTCTGGTGGATATCATCCGAGGTAGGAAAGTCTTGTTGAAGTTCCAGAAGGCGGCTTTGGGCCTCTTCGAATTTCCCCTCGGAAACCATGTTGTCCGTCTGCCACAATGCCTCTTTCAGACGGAAATCCCGTTCGCGGGAAAGGCGATCCTGACGGATCTGTTCCAGAAGTTCAGCGGCCTGCGGGTTGTTCTGGTCAAGTTGAAGAACGCGTTGCAGTTCCTGCTCCGCTCCGGTGAGGTCACCCGACTTCATTGCCCTCTGGCCGGAGCTCAATGCCTCGCGTAATTCGGTAACCCGCGCCTGCTCTCGCAGTGCTTTTTCCTTAAGGTTGCGCGCCTGGGTGTCAGCCGGATTCAACTCCTCCGCTTCGCCAAGGATGCGGGCAGCCTCACCATATTCCCCGCGGCTAAATGCCTGCTCCGCTTCCGCCACGAGCCGCTTGGCCTTGGCAACAGGAACGAGCCGATGGAGATCCGAAGAAATCTCGCTGTGCAGACGCTTTGCTTCGCTGTTTGTATTGTCGAGGATCAGGACGGCCCGAATCTTCTCCTGGGCACTGTTGAAATCACCTTTATTCCGAAGGTCTTTCGCTTCCAGGATCAGGTCGCCAATAAAACTCTGTTGCAGGCTGCGGGCAATGGGAAGAAGATCGCCAAGCATTTCATCCAGGGACTGGTAGCGCTCCTCGACATTCTTCTTCAGGCCCCGGCTGATGACTGCGTCCATTTCCGGAGGCACTCCCGGACAGCAGCGGCTCAGAGGTTCCGGATCCGAACCCAGGACTTTTCCGATGATGGCAGCGATGTTGGAGCCGTCGAAAGCTTTCTTGTAAGCAATAAGCTCATAGAAAACAGCGGTCACGGACCAGAGGTCAGACCGATTGTCGACGCGTCCGTCGTTGATCTGTTCCGGCGAGGCGTAGTGAATGGTCCCCAGGAACATCCCAGTCTTGGTGAGGTTGGTGGATTCCAGATGGACAATGCCAAAATCCACTACCTTGACGTTGCCCTCGTTCGTAACCAGAATATTCGCGGGTTTTACATCGCGATGAACAAACCCGTGCTTGTGCGCATGGGCCAGACCTTCACAGAATTGCTGTACCAGTTTCAGTTTGGCGGCAAGGGGAATTCTGGCGCGGCGGTTAATTATGTTCTGAAGGCTTTCGCCCTCAACAAATTCCATCGCGATATAGGGGCAGCCATCCGCCTCGCCTAAATCAAAGATGGTCACAATGTTAGGGTGCTGAAGTGTGCCGGCGGATTGCGCTTCACGGTAAAAACGTTTAAGGATTTCCGGGTCGGTAACTAACTCCGGGGTGATGGTCTTGAGAGCCACGAGGCGCCCGATAAAAGGGTCACGGGCCTTATAGACAACTCCCATGCCCCCTTTGCCGAGCTCGGAGACGATTTCGTATTTGCCGATTTTTTGCACAACTTTTTGGTCCATCAGCCCGTGCTCTCAGCCTGGCAAATCTCTGTCAGGATTATCGTGATATTGTCCGGACCACCGCCTTCATTCGCGCGCGTAACCAGGTGAGTGGATTTTTCATGAAGTCCCATCTCGAATTCCAGGGTCTCCACGATGTCTTCCGGAGAGACAACTTTGTGCAGTCCGTCGCAGCACACTAAAAGAAGATCCTGGGGCTCCAGGTCAACCACCGTCATGGCGATATCGATTTCCTCTTGTGCCCCCACCGCTTGAATCAGCATTTCCTGGATCTGCGCATCCACTTTGGCGGGGTCTTCACCCCGGCGGCGCAACTGGTTTCCTATGGTCTGATCCTGTGTCAATAAAATCAGATTTCCGTCGCGGAAAAGGTAGGCACGCGAGTCCCCCACCTGAGCCAGTTCCGCGCGCGATCCATGCAGAAGCGCTGCTGTCAGGGTGGTCCCCATCACCCGGCTCTCGGCGTAACTTTGTGCATGGGCAAATACCGCATTGTGCGTGGTTGTTATTGCATTACGGAGGGCTGTGAATAGTTCCGGTTGGCCGTTTCCAGGAGCCTGAAGTTGGATCGCTATTTCCTTGGCGAGGTTCTCAACACAAAGCCGACTCGCCACTTCGCCGCCAAAGTGGCCGCCCATTCCATCCGCGACCGCCACCAGTAGCCAGCCATCCTCAATACCGACAAGTCCCGGCTCCCCAACCTGCGGAACACCATTGCCATCCAAGGAGAGAACCAGACTGTTGTCCTGATTGTTGCGGCGCCGGCGACCCACATCAGTGACGCTGACTACACGTGCACTCAGAGGGAGGACCGCGTTCTCTTCGCCACTAAAGGACGATGCTTCTGGCCCGTGATCCGCCACGAAGAAGACGCCTCCCGTATCCCTGCTGTAATGAACAAATCTTCCAAGATTCAAGTACCCATGCAGTTTAACTAAATTCTTGGGAAATGCAAGCAGTGTAGTTGCGTTGTTGAAAGCGAAATCAACTCTGGACGCGAGTTTACCTCACCATAGGACGACGCGTGTCGCTTATCGGTCACATTGACCCACTCACACTTTCCGAAGTACCTGTCGAACTGCGCGCACGTCAATCCCACCCTTGTTAAGGTGAAAGTAGTCGCCGTTTTCCTACCCTATAGTTGTTTGAAACCAAAGAAAAGGAGCAGGGCAACCGGCGCAAGGAGTAGGCGGCTTAGAATAACGACCGGCACCCATGACGATTGTCTCCGCCACCTTGGAAGTTCCGACGCGTCGCTGGCAATGTGGGCCGATGATTGAAACTGCGCGGGCGCTTCGTGATAAGGCGGAGGTTGAGGCAAAGAAGCAAGTGTTGGCTGACGAGCTACGCCGCATCGGTCGTGGCCCGTGATCGCTGGTGTTTCCGTCACCTTGGAAAACCGCTGCATCGTTCAATCACAATTCTCGGTTCCGCCGTCCGGGTGGTGATTTGACAGAAGTTATGCCATACTCCCCATCAATGAGGAAGCATTTCACAACTTGGCTGCTGGCTCTTTTCATAATTGTCGGCGCGCCGCGGGCCGTTCCGATACCGCATGTACAACAACGTGCAGCGTCCAGTGCGATTGTTTATGTTATCGAGGGCCGTCGCCCCCAACACTTTCCGCAGCGACGCCAAGTTCGCGGATATAAGAGCCAGTACGCTCGAAGGACCCCACTCTGTGAACGGCCTCAAGTCATTTGGCCATTCTTCGCCTCTCACCTTCCCCGTCCTCCTCCTTTCTCCACTCTCGCTTAGCTCCAGGCTGCAAATAAATCCACGATAAGAGAGGGAGGCGCCATGCTCAGTTTCCTGCGGTCAAAATTTCCCCGGCCGGATTCGGCCGGGTCCACAATCACCCAGATAAATGGACGTCGCCGCGAACTGGTCGGCCTTCAGGATAGTGAATTGAAACGCGCGGCCGAGGATGCTCAGGATATCAACGAAATCATCGCCGTAACCGCTGTGGTGGCGGCGCGTGTTCTTGGGTTGGAGATGTTCGATGTGCAGTTGCGAGGCGCATTGGCGCTGGCCAACGGGAGGATTGTCGAAATGCAGACGGGGGAGGGCAAAACGCTAACGGCTGTCCCCCCAATCATTTGGTATGCCAAAGATCGGGGCAGCATCCACGTGATGACGGTAAACGACTACCTTGCTCTTCGGGATGCGCGGTGGATGGGCGGCATCTATGAATTCTTCGGACTGACGGTGGGGTGCATCCAGCAAGGCATGGACACCGAGGAGCGAAAGCACGCCTACGCCAGTGACATCACCTATGCGACAGCGAACGAGATTGGCTTCGACTACCTGCGCGACCAGATTGCGCTTTACGCCAACCATCAGGTGCATCGGCCCTTTGCGGCAGCGTTGGTGGACGAAGCCGATTCCATTCTAATCGACGAAGCTCGCATTCCCCTGGTTGTCGCGGGGAGTGAGTCGGATCAGGACGCCATCGTTTTTCCCGTGGATCATTTGGTCCGCCGCTTCCGGCCATTGGTCCACTACACCTTGGATGAGCATGGCCGGAATGTGGCACTGACGGACGCGGGCGTTGAGGCTGTGGAGCACGCGTTTGACCGCAGTAATCTCTTTGCGGAAGAGAACCTCGCCTTACATACCGCCGTCCAGAACTCGCTGCACGCTCATGCGTTGCTTCGCCGGGATGTGGATTATTTGGTGAAGAATGGCGCCATCGAATCCGTGGATGAAATTAAGGGTCGGATTGTACAAGAACGTCGTTGGCCCGCCGCCCTGCATACCGCCATTGAAGTGAAAGAAGGCGTCGCACCCAAAGTACAGGGCAGGGTTCTGGGGTCCATCACCATGGAGAACCTGCTTTCCCTTTACCCGAAGGTATGCGGCATGACGGGGACGGCCACGACCCAGGCGATGGAGTTCCAGTCCGTGTACGGGCTGGAGGTGGAAGCAATTCCCACCAACCGCCCTGTCATTCGCGTGGATCATCCCGACGTCATCTTCCGGACCTTGCAGGAAAAAGAGCAGGCGGTGTTGGAAGAAATCCGACGAGAGCATGAAAAGGGACGCCCCGTCCTGGTAGGTACGGTGAGCGTGGAAGAATCCGAGCGGCTTGGTGCGCGGCTGGGGAACATCCCGCGTCAAATCCTGAACGCGCGCAACGAGGAGGAAGAAGCGGCAATCATCGCGCGCGCGGGGGAACGAGCCGCTTTAACCATTTCGACGAACATGGCCGGCCGTGGGACCGACATCAAGCTGGGAGCGGGCGTGGCCGAACTGGGTGGGTTGCACGTGATCGGCACCAATCGCCACGAAAGCCGCCGCATTGACAACCAACTTCGCGGGCGGGCTGGGCGCCAGGGTGATCCGGGGAGCTCCCGCTTCTTTGTGTCGTATCAGGACGACCTGATGGTCAAGTACGGGATTAACGATCCGAAGCTTAAGCATGATCCGGAAAGCATCCAGCGGATGGTTGAGGGCGAGAGTCTTGATATCCGGAATTTTCTGCACAAATACGAGGGCGTGGTAGAGGGCCAACGCCAAACCATCGAGCAGCGGCGGCAAGGTGTACTTACGGGCGCCACCGTCAGTTCCACGGAAATGGAGAGATTAGTTTCACTGACCGTGATTGACGACCTTTGGGCCGAACACCTCGCTGCAATCACCGAACTTCGCGAAGGCATCCATTGGGTTGAACTCGGGGGGCGAGTGCCGATTCACGAGTATCTCAAAGAGATCCATAAGCGCTTCGAAGATTTGGAGGCCCGTATCCCCGAGGAGGTGCGAGAGCGTTTGGCGGAGGCGAAAACTGGCCGGCGCGATCCTTCCCGCCGCGGCGCTACATGGACGTACTTGACCACGGACCTGCCTTTTGGCAACCTGAGTGACCGCATCGCTCGCGGCTGGGCACGAAAGTTCAGGAGATGGTCTACGTGATGCACAGAACATAACTGCTTGTCTCCCGCGTGACGATCCGGAAAGACGAAGGACCGCTCTTGGGCACGATTTCTGATATGCTCTCGGGATCATTGGAATCGCAAGCCAGCATTAGCCGTCATTCGACTTTCCTTATTAGAGGGGTGCATTCATGCGCAAGAAGGGAAACGGAACAAAATACCAGCGCCGCGATTTCTTAAAGAAGGTTGCAGTAACGGGGGCCCTCGCGACGTCCTCTGAGAGCTTCCCTGCCACAGCACAAGCGTCCGAGCCATCACACTCGCAAGGAGCATCCGGGCTGAATGCGGATCCGCCATCTCGGCAATCGATTAGTTACCCCAGGATATTCGCGGGGGCGCAATTGCAGACGATTGCGTTTCCGCTGGGGGGAATTGGCACGGGCACAATTTCTCTAGGCGGCCGTGGGCAACTGCGCGACTGGGAGATATTCAATCGTCCCGACAAAGGGAACTCTCCCGATTACGCCTTCGCGGCCATTTGGGCTCGTGCGGAGGGCGAAGAGCCCGTGGCCAGAGTACTCGAATCGCAAATTCCCCCTCCCTACGAGGGAAATTCCGGCCTGGGAGCGAACAACGTTCCTGGTTTGCCGCGACTGGATAGCGCGAAATTCACGGGGGCATATCCACTCGCGGGGATTGACTTCCAGGATGCAACACTTCCGGTCGACGTTGCGCTGGAGGCCTTTAATCCCCTCGTCCCGCTGGACGTGGAAGCGTCAGAGTTGCCCGTCGCCATCCTTCGCTATACGGTGCGAAACCACAAATCGGTCCCAGTGAAAGTTGGCCTGGCGTGGACCCTGCAGAATCCCGTCGGAAAAGAGGGCAGGCAGGCAGCCTTTCGTCAGGACAATGAAGTGGCAGGGCTGTACATGGATAACCCCTTCCTGCCAGCCACCGATCCCCTCAAGGGAGGGATCGTTCTTGGCGTATTAGGTGCGACCACTGAAACCGTCAGCTACCTGCGCGCGTGGAAACGGGCCCGGTGGTGGGATGGCCCCCTGGACTTCTGGGATGACTTCACGGCTGACGGCGCATTGAACAGCAATTCCCCCGGAGTCAGCCCCGTAGGGTCGATTGCCGTAACGCAGTCCATCCCCGCCGGCAGTGAAGCCTCGGTAACTTTCTTTTTGAGCTGGCGATTTCCGAATCGCACACCTGCCCGCTGCGGCTGGGCAGCAGCGAGCGATGAAGACAAAAATTTGGCGGTTGGAAATGCTTATTGCCAGCGTTTCAAAGACGCCTGGGAGGTGGCTCAATTCCTCTCACGAGAACTTCCAAAGCTGGAAGCTCGAACCCGCAACTTTGCCGCGGCGGTTGAGTCCTCAACCCTGCCTCCAGCCGCGCTGGATGCGGCCATGAGCAACCTTTCCACCTTGCGCACCAACACGGCTTTCCGCGTTGCCAACGGCGACTTCTACGGTTTCGAAGGCTGCGGCGACCACGAGGGCTGCTGCCACGGCAACTGCACTCACGTTTGGAATTACGAGCAGGCAACGGCCCATGTCTTCCCTTCTCTGGCGCGGAGCGTCCGCGAGTCGGAATTCCTACGCAACACGCAGGAAAACGGCCTGATGGGATTCCGTTCTTACCTTCCGGATGGAAAGAAAATAATGCAAAAGGCCGCGGCGGATGGGCAGATGGGTTGCCTGATGAAGCTTTACCGCGAGTGGCAGCTTTCCGGCGACACGGATTGGTTGCGCCGTCTCTGGCCGAGTGCCAAGCGCGCCTTGGAATTCGCCTGGATTCAACATGGGTGGGACGGCAATCGCGACGGAGTGATGGAGGGCGTGCAGCACAACACTTACGACGTGGAGTTTTACGGCCCCAACCCCCTGTGTGGCGTGTGGTACCTGGGTGCGCTGCGCGCGGGCGAGGAGATGGCGCGCGCGGTGGGGGACGACGCCTCCGCAAAGGAGTATCGGCGCCTGTTTGAGAGCGGCAAGACGTGGATCGACGCCAATCTCTTTAACGGCAGCTACTATATTCAAAAGGTAGTCGGACGGCCCGCCGACCAGATTGCTCCGGAATTGCGCATAGGTGCGGGTGGAGCGAACCCGGAAGCGCCGGACTATCAAATGGGTGAAGCCTGCCTGTGCGACCATTTATTGGGACAGTACATGGCGCACGTGCTGGGCCTGGGCTATCTGCTTGACCGGGACCACGAACGTACAACATTACAGTCTCTGTACAAAAATAATTACAGATCGACTTTGAAAGACCATGACACCGTACAGCGGACCTATGCCTTAGGTGACGATGCCGGCGTGCTCGTAGCCACGTATCCGCAGGGGAAACGCCCGGAGATTCCCTTCCCCTACTTCGGCGAGGTTTGGAGCGGACAGGAATACCAGCTTGCCGCGCACATGATCTACGAAGGGATGCTGAACGAAGGGATGACGGTGGTGGAAGCGGTTCGCCGGCGTCATGATGGTGAGCGCCGCAATCCCTGGAATGAACCCGAATGCGGCCACCACTACGCCCGGCCCATGTCAAGTTGGGCCCTGATCCTCGCGCTGAGCGGGTTCCGTTATTCCGGCGTGGAAGGAAAGTTGACGCTAACCCCTCGCGTCGATGCTCCAAGGTTTAGCTGCTTCTGGACGGCCCCTTCGGGTTGGGGGACCTTTATGCAGACGTGCCCAGCGGGTAGCTTCACTACCGGCGTCGTGACGGAAGAAGGCTCGCTCAAATTGAAAAGTCTCGTGCTGGATGGCAAGGGCAATGGCGCACTGAAGAAAGTCAAGGCGATGCTCGGCGATGAAACGGTGGAGGCCGCGCTCAGCCAGCAGGGGAATCAGCAAATCATAACCTTCCCCACGGAATTGCACGTTATTCCCAACCGGGTGCTGGCCGTAACCCTGAAAGCTTGAGCGCCTAACCGATTTGTCCGTGACCTCGGGCGCATGCACGGGTTTCGTCGCGGCGGGATTACCCCGCCACCGCGAGCGCGACGAGCGGTAACCCAACGTAGCGCGTCCCACCCGTTGTGGAGGGATGAACACGCCGCTACGATTAGTCTGCCAGCAAGCTGCCGCACTCCGGGATTGACAATGGTCTACGATCCCTGCTCCAACCCTTTCAACGCATGTTCCATTGCTGCGATAATGCGTGGGGTATAGGCATCCCATTGGCGGAAGAAGTTCTGGTGCCGTTCGAAAGGCGTGTTGCCCGTGCTCTGCGATTGGATCTTCGTGTAGTCCGCTTCAACGATGAGTTTGTCGATTTCCGGGGACTTCAGCTTTTTCAACACCGCAGCTAACCGCGGCCAGAGCCACACGGTTTGGTAGCCGTGGATTCCCTGCCAAGCCTTCGTGGCGGCTAGAAAATCACGGAATTTCTCCTTATCCACTTTGTCCTGGGAAGCCCCAATAAAATCAACATAGGCGGCGTTCATCAAGAGTTCGTGCCTCAGGTCGTCTATGAATCGCTGCGGATTTCCGAACAACAACCCTTTCAAACGGCCGGGGACCAGATCCTGACTGCGCAACGCCGCAAGTTCTTCCGCCAGGGTCCGCATGAGGATTGTGTCCTCACCCGCCAGTGCCTTCCACGCTCGAACAATTAATTCCCCCTGCCCAGTCAGCAATTCACCGGAAAAATGAATGTAGTCGGCTTCCGAAACCGGTTGCCCCATCGCTCCCCGCGCGAAGGCAAAGGTGTTGGGCAACTGCACGCAATGCGTTTGCGCGTTACCCACCACTCCGCCGGGGGCGCGAGCTGCTCCCGCCTTGAACGCGGCTTCGCCCCCGAAGCGCGTCATCGGAAACGACGGCTCACCCTCAATGGCCCCGTAGTTGAACGCCAGGGAGTTGGCTGCCTTCCCCATTTTTTGTGCGAGTTCCAGGTCCGTGCCGTTCGGCGGCGCGTCCATAGTGTGAATCGTAATTCTCCACGGACTCGGGTCCGCCTTCTTAAGTTTGGTGAGAATGTCTTCGGCTTCCGCGGGCGTTCCCCAGGAAAAATTGCCGGTGGCGTAGTAGCGACAATAGGCCTCCCACCCTACGTGCATCCAATAGCACAACTCGATCCCCGGCCGCAGCCGATTGAGCATCCTTCGGTGTTCCATCAGCAGATTAACGAATTGGTCGTTGGTGGAGCCGGGATACCCACCCGGATCGCTGTCGATGATGGCGAGGCCGTCCATTCCGGCCAGCGGCCGGAGCAACTTCTCCCGCCATTTAATCATCTTGCCCACGGCTACCGGATCGGCGGGGTTGATGTAGTTCGAACTTGCGTAGAGGTATCTCTGCTCGAAGGAATATTGGGCCGCCACCTTATTATTCACTACATTATTGGGGCAGAGGATAAGAAGCACGCTCATGCCGAATTCGCCGTGCAGCATATCGATAACTTTGGCGGTCTTCTCGATATTGGCCCTATCACTGGGGGTCAGCGGGTCCGGCATGGTCTCGAGCGCCGGCCAGATGGCCAGCATGTTGTAGCCGATTTTCTTCATCCCGTCGGCGTAGCCCCGCCAGTCCTCCACCGTCCAGGTGCGGGCGGCGTAGGGATGCTTGTACGGCCATCCTTCGTGAACATACATCCCCAACACATCGTCACGAATCCCTTGAGCCTTGCTTCCGGCAAGCAAAGAGGTGGCAATCTCCGGCCGGATCGCGAGGCCCGCCGCACCACCCATCAGATAAACAAATCGCCGCCGTTCCATTTGTGTCTCCTTAGCTCCCGCCCTGTCTATCCTCCGAAGGCGTGAAACAGTCCGTTTACGCACCTTCACCGCAGGGGCGCGGAGGCGCAGAGGTCTGGAAGCAACGAGGCATTTCTCTGCGTCTCAGCGCCTCTGCGGTGAAAATTGCATTTCTTCACAACTTTTCCCGCAATGGATACCGGCCATCACTCTTCGCCGTCTTGTAGAAGGCCATGATGTTTTCCAGTGGAGTCTCCGGCTGGACCGCGTGGGCCGGAGCGAGGATCATTCCGCCCCCCTTACCCATCGTTCGGAGGCGAAGCTTCACCTCGTTGACCACCTCGTCCACCGTGCCGAAAGGCAGGACCTGCTGCACATCCACGCTGCCCCAGAACGTCAGGTGTTTTCCAAAATCCCGCTTAAGCCTTGCGGGATCCATCGACTTCGGTTGGATGGGATTCAGGATATCCAGCCCTATTTCAATAAAGTCCGCGATAATCGGATAAATGTTGCCGTCGGAGTGGTGGGCAATTTTGAGCTGGGGGTTGATGGACTTCCACTTGGAATACAGTTTCGCGTAGCGGGGCTTGAAAAACTCGCGGAAGATCGCCGGGGAGATAATCATCTGCTCCTGCATGCCGAAATCATCCCCGGTCCAGATCAGGTCCACGCCCATCTCCACCAGGCGCGTCCCGGCAATGTCCACCCAGGTGAGGAGGCGATCCAAATAGGCGTGCATGAAGTCCTTGTTCAATGCCAGGTCTTCCATAACCTGCTGCATCCCCCGTAAGT
>CAYTMD010000003.1:0-27784 GCA_964438685.1 uncultured Acidobacteriota bacterium | reverse complement strand
ACACCCGCCATGATCGCGTATTCCTTGCCATACTCGGCGAGGACCTGTCGCGCACCATCATAGCGGTCCTCGCGGGTGAAATCAGGAAGGGTAAAATCAGCCGGATCTTTGAGGTCGGCCAGCGGGTGCTTCACCATTTCCGTGTACGAACCCCCTACGCCGTTCTCAAACCACTTCCAACCGATTCCCCATTCATCCGTGTACTCGGGGGCGGGGTCGGCGTAGAAACTTGTACACGGTCCCATCCAGGTCAGCAGGAAGTCATGTTCCATCAGGATAGGAAGCGGACCACCCACGGCCTGATAGGTCGAGGTCGCTTCCGAAGCGGCACCCAGGTGGCGCAACAGCTTTCGTTCGATTTCCGGCGTGAAGAACGCGCAGATGGGCACACGATCCGGTTCCTCGTGGTTTACCGCCGTCAGCAGACGTTCTTTGTGGGTCATTGTTGGCCTCTATTCCTGGTCTGTGGATTTGAAAGGATGCGCGCAAAACAGGCGGCGAATGGGCCGGCGTGGCACCGGTCCGGTCCTTCTCCGGCGGTCACCAGCTCAAGGAATTTTCGCCTTTTCATGATTGCGCCCTCCTTTCGAGGGTTCTAGTGGCGAATCAAATCGGAGATCTTTCGGACAAAATCAAGGTCGCCATCGGGAGGCACTTGGTCGCCTACTCCAAGGACAAAAGGAAGGTTCCCCCAGGCTTCGACTAGCGATTGTACGTGCAGCCGTACGTCATCCCACTTGAAAGGTGGCACGAACATCGCGCCCGGTACGCCGCCCCACAGGATGACGCGGTCATTTGCCGCCAAGGCTCGCATGTCGGCCACGGCAACATCCCCGGAGGGCTTCGGAGTCAACGCCTCAACGATGTCAAACCCCACTGCGGCCAAGCGAGGTAACAATCCCCGCACCATGCCGTCAAGGTGAACGGCACAACGCACTCCGGCCGCATGCAGGAAATCCAACCGCTGCCGATAGCGCTCTGCCATGTGAGCCTCAAAGAAACTCGTCAGGCTGTCGCTCGATAGGTTATCGGGAAAGTGCACCAGCGGCGGTTTCAACTCAGCGACTGCTTCCAACACCGGCTGCTCCTGCGCTGTCATCAGCCGCAAGGCTTCTTCGACTATGTCGGGATGGTCCATCACCAGCAGGGCGCCGTGTTCGACGCCCGCCCAGTCGGCAATGAAGGCCGGTAGTGGACTGCGCGGTATTCCCAGGCACGGAACGCCGTCGTAGCGCGCCCAGAGTTCCATTCGCTGGCGGAAGTCATCGAGGTTCGTGGGCTCGAGGCGTCGATGTTCCAACAGGTAGAGTAATACCTCCAGGTCCGCCACATTCTGCACGGCATATCGAGTGGGGGCTTCCGACCA
This sequence comes from uncultured Acidobacteriota bacterium, assembly GCA_964438685.1. Lineage (GTDB taxonomy): Bacteria > Acidobacteriota > Terriglobia > UBA7540 > UBA7540 > Bog-366. Next base: position 26,418 of record CAYTMD010000003.1, on the reverse strand, counting down.
ACATCCTTCGAGGCGCGTCCATTCCGCAGAAATGGCCCCCACTGGAGTGCGCCACGTCGTGGTGCAACGCTTCCCTTCCGTGGTTGATGCAACCTCAATGCGCGAATCGTATCGGGGTTCTGCCGCCCAGAATTTCCCGTACCAGAAATACGGCATCATCCCCAGGTCGCGCGACAACTCCAGCAGGCCGATTTCGGTTTGCAGGGAGGGATCGGCGCGGCCGCCGTCACATCGGCCATCAATCCAGTAGGTTATATCGGCACACCATACGACATCCGTGGGCCGCTCACCATTTAATAGTCGAAGAAAAGACTCGCGCATGAGGGTGTCCGGAAGACAAGGGCACGTTTTTCCCAGGCTACAGTCCCTGCGGAATACCCGTGCTCCCATGGGAAATCTGCGGCGTTGATTCTCAGTGCGAACAATACTCCTTCAGAAAGAGAACCCCGTTGGCAACGGCGGCATCCATGATGAGTTTGCCCGTTTCGGCGGTGGCGACAGTGGGATCACCGTAAGCGCCCGTCTTGGTCGGCTGTATGTACCACGAAGACCATGTTACCCTTTGCTTGCCCAGGCAGTTATCGCCCGCGACAAAATCCGAGTGGTACTGAAAGTGGTCAACGTCTGTCGCCTTCGACATATCCACGACCTCCGGGCTGATGTGGAGGACGAGAGATGTCTCAAATTCACAGGCGTGGAGCGCCCCCCCTACGGGGGATTTGCGCACGGCGTTGAATTCATCCTTGGCCATGACAAAGGGGTTGATGATGGTCACGGCCTTGTCGGTGGCATCGCAGAGTTCACGCGAGACGGTATTGAGCGGTCCACCATGGCCCCCATGGCAGTCGAGAATGGCCAGCTTTTCGAAGCCCATATCAAGGAGAGACCGGCAGAGATCGAAGATCATGTCCATGAACACCCGGCTGCGAATAATGATGGTGCCGGGCCATTGACGCATGATCTTTAACGAATACCCATAGCGAATCGTGTCCAACAAGAGCACGGGCATTTCCGGAACAAGCGCTGTCGCCAAACGTGTGCCGTAGGCCTCGGCGATGCGGGCATCCGTATCCACCGGCATGTGCGGCCCGTGTTCCTCTGTTGTGCCAATGGGCAGGATGAGCAACGCCCGCTTCTTCAAGTACTCCCCAATTTGGGGAGATGATTGATCGCGGAAAAGGAAAGACATAGAAGAAGCCTCCGACTTAGACAGATTTGCCCCCAGGCCGCGACTGCGCCTTGGATGTCGCGTCCCCATAAAGTTTCTCCTGCAACTGCTGGTACCGCTCGTAGACTTCACGATAGACGGCATAGCGACTGGCGTTCGGTTCGAACACCCGCTCAGGTCGGTACCAGGCTTCCGAAGCCTCGCGAACGCCTGCAAACCGCCCTATGCCTGCGGCCGCCAGCATTGCTGCCCCCAGCGAGGCAGCTTCGGCACAGGCAGGCCGCTCCACGGGCACGCCCAGCAGATCCGCCTTCATCTGCAACCACACGTCGCTGTGAGCGGCGCCGCCCAGAGAGCGGACCGTGGTCATAGTGACGTCATGATGCCGCATGGGTTCCAAGCACTCCTGTAACAGGTTCCCACAGCCCTCCATGATGGCGCGGGCCAGATGCATCCGCGTGTGGCCAACCGTGAGGCCGATGAATGCTCCGCGCACATTGGGGTTGAACGGTGGCATGTTCGTACCCGCAAAGTGCGGCAATAGCGTTAGGCCGTCGCATCCCGGCGGCACCGTTTCCACGCCGGCCAGGAATTTGTCGTAGTCGGCTCCCGGCTCGCACAGGTCGCGAAACCACTTCAACACGACCGCCGCGGTGTTGGCGAAGGACATGGCATAGCTCAGTTCGGGCACGGCGTGCTGGCCGACCACGGTGTTCGTATCATCCAGCAGAGCAGGGGTGGTGGCAATTAGCGCCAGCACTGACCCCGTGGTCTCCGTCACAATCCCCGGGCTGACGTTCCCCGCTCCCACCGCGCCTGCCAGTTGGTCGTTGGCCCCAACACAAACGGGAACTCCCGCCGGAAGCCCAAGTTCCCTTGCGGCCTTTTCCTGAAGCCTTCCCGCCACTTGCCCGGGAGCGAGGACGCGGGGTAATTGCTCTTCCCTGATTCCCGCCGCCTCCATTAACTGCGGGTCCCAATTGTTATGCCCCAGGTTGAAAAAGCCCCCCATGCGGGCAATGACGTAATCGGTGGCCGTCTCCCCGGTAAGGCGGAAGACGAAGTAATCCGGAAGGCACAGAAATTTCCAGGCCTGCTTGATCTCCGGGTGGTGACGGACCAACCACGCCGCCTTGAAGACCGTCAACACAGCAGGTATCCAAGGGTATCCACTGCTGCGCCGGAACTGGTCCCGGGAAAGCCACGAGGCTGCCCACTCGTCGGCAATCGCTTGCGCCCGGTCGTCCACCCAGACAATGAAATCGTGCAAAGGCCGGCCCGCACGGTCGAGAGGAATAAAGGTCTGCCCTTGAGAACTGAAGCCAATGGCCTGAATGCTGGAGGGATCGGCGCCAGTCGCAGTCAGCACAGCGCGGGCCCCCGCGACAGCCGCTTGCCAGTAAGTGTCCGGGTCCATTTCCGCCCATCCCGGATGGGGAGCCTTGGGGGTGTATTCAACGGTGTACACCGCCTGCACCCGGCCATCATCATTCACCAGGGCTGTCTTTAGACCGGTGGTGCCGAGATCAAATGTTAGGTAAGTTGCTGATTTCAAATACTTGTTCTCTTTTGTTCGATATTTGAAAGCAGACGTGCCATTTAATCGATCCAATGGGAATCTGTCAAGCGGATTCCACTTGTAACCCAATCATTATTTGACAAATGGACATGTCCTGCCTTAGATTATTCCTGTTCAAATTGAACAAATCAAGCACTTTGAATGCTGCTGGTAGCGCCCATAATCCATGAATACTCGACAGTCGACAATCATTGACATTCTTCAGAAGGATGAACGTGTAAGCGTGCGGCGGCTGGCTGAGCAACTCGGCGTATCCCCAATGACGATTCGCCGGGATATGGCGATGCTGGAAGAGCAGGGGTTTCTTATCCGCACCCACGGTGGAGGGCTGCCAGCCAGCAAGCTGCGCTTCTTGCAACGGGCTTTCCCTCATTACAGCGTGAGCCCGCAGAAGACCGCGATTGGAAAACTTGCTGCCAGCCTTGTGCAGCCGAAGCAAACCGTAATGGTTGATTCAGGAACCACGACCCTTGAGGTGGCGCGGAATCTCCCGAAAGATATCGACATTACGGTGGCCACCACCTCAATCTGGGTTGCGCAGGAGTTATACGGATCACCGTTCCACTTGGTGCTCTTCGGCGGCTTTATCCGTGAGGGCTTCCCGAGCACCTACGGGCCTCTGACGGAATCGATGCTGAAGAACTTTCATGTGGATATGCTGTTCGTAGGCTGTGATGGAGCCGACAGTAAGGACGGTTTCTATAACACCGACCTCGGCACCACCAGCCTCGAGCAACTCATCATCAGCATTTCCGACTGTGTAGTGGTAGTTGCGGAAAGCTGGAAGTTTGCCCGCAAAGCATTCGTCCGCTACGCCACGCCGGACCAGATTGATACGGTGGTGACTGACACCGGTTTGCCACCTGAAGACCGCAGGAACCTTGAGGCTAACGGCATCAAGGTACTTCTAGCCGAGGTGGAGTGATACATGGGCAAATATGACGCTGTGGAACTGCAAGGCCCGGAGCGCGAGACGGCGCTGGCGGCCATCCAGGCTCAAATCGCTGCCTGGGGTTTGAAGATGCCATCCGTAACCCCGTTGCCGCTGCATTTTGGCCTGGACCAGTTCAAGGAGATCGGGGAAACAGAGTTTTGGGTCGCGAACGAAGCGGAGCACGGCTATTGCGGCAAATTCCTTTTTGTTTTTGGTGGCCAGACCTGCCCTTACCATCGTCACATCAAAAAGCACGAGACCTTTTTCATCTTGAAAGGTTCCCTCCGCATGAAGGTGGGTGAGGAAGAGCGCTTGATGCACGAGGGCGACGTGCTCGTCATGCCACCGGGTGTGGGGCACTCCTTTACCGGGGTTGGTCCGGCGCTGGTTTTGGAAGTTTCCATGCCGTCAATTCTTCAGGACAACTTCTTCGCGGATACACGGATCGGCCAAGACGGAGTCATCTGAAGCTGGGGGCGGATAAACTCTTCCGCGATGTTGTCCTGAACAAAGCCCATCAAGGAGGCCACGATGGTTTCGGAAACACGCCAGTTTCGCCTTGACGCCCGACAGGTACAGCACTTCCACGACGAAGGCTACTTAATCATCGAACACCTCTTCACCGACGCGGAATTGCAGCTCGTAATCGATGAGATCAGCACCGAGCTCGACAGACGCTGCCGGGAGGCTGTCGCTGGGGGCAAGCTATCGCGGACGTACGAGGAATATGATTTCGAACACCGCCTGGCCCATGTCAGCCGTGAAAACAAGGAAATTCCGAAGTCGTTGTGGGCAACGCACGTTGTCCTTCCGAGCTTTTTTGGCCTTATGACCAATCCCAAACTGCTTGACGTCGCCGAACAGTTCTGCGGCCCGGAGCTGATCGCTTCCAGCGTCTATCGGCTGCGGCCGAAGGTGCCGAGTCACGCGTGGAGCCCGGTCCCGTGGCATCAGGATTCGGGCTACTTCGAGCCCTACTGCGATCTTGGACTTATCATGACCGTTTGGGTGCCGCTGGTGGATGCCACGGAGGAGCGCGGATGCCTTTGGGTGATGCCGCGCGCACACAAGGGCGGACTCTTTTCCCACAAACCCGATGAGGCGAAATTCTACCTGGTTATACCCGACGAGGAGCTCGCTGGTCACCAGGCCGTGCCTGCCCCGGTGCCCAAAGGTGGGGTTTTGCTTCTGACCAACCGCACTCCTCACGCCAGCTTTGAGAACAAAACCGACATCGTTCGCTGGAGTATGGACCTGCGTTACCAAAGCGCCACGCTCCCAACCAACGCGCACATCACTCGCCTGCCCGGTGAAGCCAAGAGCTCGGCAAGCGTCGGTGTGCCAATCGCCTGCAACCCCCCCGAGCCCGATTTCCTTGTTCGCAGCCGGATCCGTCCCCATGAGGTGATGAAGACCGCGGAGGAATTCATCACACTCCGCAAGAACCATGTTGAACAAGTTGCCACCGATCGCTGGGGGTACTCCGTGGCAGACATTGATGAGCTTAAGAAAACGGTGTGAGGCGGCTTCCGTTTCAAAGGCAGGTTAAGCCACACGAAGTTCCGCGGCACTGCCGTACTTACACTTGCCTGGACTAGCCAATGGCAGAGGAGCTTGGCGGTTGGGGCCCCACTTTCAGGTGCTCCGGGAACTTCATTGGAAGCAGAAACCTTGCAATGGGAGCAAGCCAGTGCGCCTGATTCAAACCGCAACTCCAAAACTGTTTGCCCATGACCGCAGCCTAACAGCATTCCTTCCATTGTCGACAATCACCTCACCCCCCCACCAAAGGAATCTCGATGTTTGCCATCCTCCAGTCAAGATCTATCTCCGAGAAGCTCTCGGATGGCCACCGTCCACCTCGAAGCTCAAGCCCGAAGGATGTTATGAATTCTTTTCTTTGACACTCGAATCGAAATATAGTAAAAGGAAATGTAATGTAAGCCATGCGGCAGGAAATGTAAGGCCCCATCAGGATTCCTGCCTGAATTGTTGGCCATGATTGAAGGCAATGGCATGGATATCCAGTGCGTCATTATGAGTGAAGACCGAGGCTTCGTACAAGAAGCGGGTGGGATTTGTGTCGTGGTGCCGCACCGCATAATCGATATTTTGGAATGTCGCGATCGCCCAAGTCTGCCACAGCAACCACTGGGGGCTGCCGAGTGGCGGAGGTTTGTTTTCCGCCCAACATCCGGGAGGCCATTGGGGATGAAAGAGGGAATGTTGCAGGGCACTCCCCGACAGTCCAGCAAGGGGAATCCAGCAGCTTTCGAAGCAGACAGAAGGAGAATCCTCTCATGAGCGTTGTCGCCAAAGCCAGCGGGGCGAATACGCGCGCAGAAATAGCTTCTCAACCACAATGCTGGAAAGCGTGCTTCCAGGCATTGGAGCAAAGTCAGCAAATCAAGAAGCTTGCCGCTAAAATCAACCCTGACACCGATTGCCTGTTCATTGGCTGCGGTTCGAGCTATTACATCTCGCAAGCAGCTGCGGCGAGTTGGCAACTGATTACGGGAAGCCCGGCGCGTGCCGTTCCGGCTTCCGAACTGCTTCTCTTCCCGGACTTGCTTCTGACCACCCACTCCAAAAGCCAGCCCATTCTGGTTTCGCGTTCCGGGAATTCTTCGGAAGTGGTCCGGGCCGCTGAATACTTGGAAAATAAAAGGGACATTCGCACCCTGGCCATCAGTTGCGCGCAGAATCAGCCGATGGACCGAATCGCGAGCAACACGCTCTTTCTTCTGCCTGCCGACGAGAAGAGCGTGGTCATGACGAGATCGTTTTCTTCCATGCTCTTGGGAGCGCAAGCTCTGGCGGCGCAGGTGGCAAATAGCCAGGAAGTTGCCGACGGACTTCGCAGGATTCCCGATCGCGTCCAGGCCGTTTTGGATTCCGTCAACGATAGAATTGAGCAGTTCGTGGAAAGCCATACCTTCGCCGACTATGTTTTCCTGGGTCAAGGTCCTCTGTTTGGAATCGCGTCGGAAGGCCAGCTTAAGGTCAAGGAGATGTCCTGCTCCTACGCGCAGGTTTACCACACTCTGGAATTCCGCCATGGTCCCAAGGCGATTGCGGGACCGGAGACGCTGCTCACCTTCCTGCTCTCGGAGAGCGGTTACGAGGAAGAGCGCAAGGTCCTGGCGGAAATGAAAGCCCTGGGCGCGACAACACTTGTGATTGCCAATGAAGCGGATGACACCGCGCGGCAGAACGCCGATTTCCTGGTGGAACTCCACCTGGACGCCCCCGAGTGTGTCCGGCAGGTTGGCTACCTGGTGACCCTCCAATTGTTGGGCCTTTACACCGGTCTCAAAAAGGGGTACGACATTGACTGCCCGCGCAATTTGACCCGGGCCGTGATTCTGGACGGCGAATAAAACGATTCTGCCATGCCCCATTTTGATGTCACCGTAGTCGGCGAACTAAACCTCGACCTGATCCTCTATGGATTGCCGCCGCAACTCGAGCCCGAACGCGAGTTGATGGCTGACGGCCTCGCGCTCACCCTGGGCAGTTCTTCCGCAATTTTCGCGCACAACCTGGCAGTGATGGGAAGCAAGGTGGGATTCATCTCCCGCATTGGAGAAGATCCCCTGGGCGAAATTGCGCTCGCGCGATTGGCGGCGGCCGGTGTTGACGTTTCGCAAGTGCGGAAAGTGGCTGGACCCACGAGCACCGGGCTTACCGTGATCCTGCCCCGCGCGGGCTGGCGCAACATCCTGACTTACCCCGGCACCATGTTCGAGATGTGTTTCGAGGACTTGAATTTGGACTACCTCGCTGGGGCAAAGCATTTTCACCTCTCGTCATTCTTCATTCATCGCGCTCTGCGGCCTCGCACCGCGGAGTTGTTCCGGCTGATGAAGCTGCGAGGCCTTACCACTTCGCTCGACACCAACGACGACCCCGATGATCGCTGGGAAGACGACTTGTTCGAAGTCCTGAAATACGTGGATGTCTTCCTTCCCAACGAACGCGAGGCGAAAAAGATTACGCGCTCTGATAACCTGGACGCGGCCGTGGCCCTCTTGAGGCAACGAGTGCCCATGCTGGCGGTCAAGCTGGGAGCGGCGGGCGCAATGGCCTGCGGACGTTCCGGCTCCGTGCGCAGCGCCGCCCCCACCGTGGAGGCGATTGATCCCGTGGGCGCGGGCGACAGCTTTGACGCGGGGTTCATTCATGCCTTCGTGCGCGGCGGGGATTTGGCCGAATGCCTCGCGCAGGGCAACGCTGCCGGCGCCTTTTCCACCACGCGCCCCGGCGGCACGGAAGCTTTTCGCGACCGCGAGTACTTTGCGCACTCCTTCCCCCCATCGGGAGCAAACCGCCATGATTGATTTTCACACGCACCCCGTTCTGATCCGCGAGTTCGCGGAGAAGTATCCCGATTACACCCGCATGGCGCGCGAGGTTTTCCAGATCGGCAACAACCTTCAGCCGCTGGAAACCTTCTTCCTGCAGATGGACGTGGCAGGTATTGAGAAGGCGGTTCTTCTGCCCATCGCCTGCGCGCGCGCACGGGGTCTGGCCGTCTCCAGCAACGAACAGGTGGCCGAACTCTGCGGCATGTCGAAGCGCTTTATCGGATTCGCCAGCGTCGATCCGCTTCACCCCGGCGCCGCCAGGGAGCTTGAATCCGCCGTCAAGGGAATGGGGCTGAAAGGATTGAAGCTTGATGCCGCGCTTCAGGATTTCGACCTGAGCGATTCCAAAGTGTTTGCGGTCTACGAAGCGGCCTCCGCGCTCGGCATTCCGGCGCTGATCCACACCGGCATGAGCTGGGCTCCCGGAACGCCTCTGGCACAGGGCCAACCGCTTTTGTTGGAGCCGGCCATCCGCCGATTTCCCAAACTGAACTTTGTGCTGGCGCATTGGGGATGGCCCTGGGTTTGGGACGCGAACGCTCTCGCCATGAAATATCCCAACGTCTATCTGGACACTTCCTGCTTTTATTACGATGGCCCAACGGAGTTCTTCCAGTTCCATTTTAGTCAACAGATGCCGATCACGATTATCGAGCGAAGTTTGCGCAATCAGGTCGTCTTTGGTTCCAACTACCCACGCGTTGAAATCAAGAACATGGTGAAGGCCATCAAGTCGTTGGGGCTAACGGAAGCGTGCCTGGAAAAGATCCTGCGCACCAACGCGGAAAAACTGCTGGGGATCGAAACCCAGCCCGCACGCTAGGATTGCCGTGTTCGCCCTGACACCTGGCACCTGATACCTGACACCTTTTTTGAGGAAGTGCCCATGATCATCAAGCTGGAAAAAATAAAGGTGCAAAGCCGCAAGGCCGAGGAAGCCATTGACATCACCGCGCGCGTTGACGAACTGGTGGCGAAGAGTGGAGTGAAGAACGGACTGGTCAATGTGATGACCTGCCACACGTCCTCCGGCCTGCTGGTAACAGAAGGGCTTCCCTGTCTGGAGGAGGACATCCTCACGCATTTCGCCCGCCTGCTTCCCGAGGATGAAAACTATCACCATCGGCGCTACCTCGATTTCGACGGCCGCGTCGGCTTCAATGCTGAGACGCACTTGAAGAGCATTCTGGGCGGAATCCAATGCTCGTTCCCGATAGAGGATGGCAAGGTCGTGCGCGGCTCCCGCCAAACCATCTACTTTATGGAATACGACGGCCCCCTGGAACGAACCTACATGGTGCAAGTGCTGGGAGAATAGTAGCGATCGGTTCATTGGTTCATCGGGCCATCGGGTCATTTGTGATTGGCGATTGGTGATTGGTGATTGGTGATTGATCCATCAGGCCATTTGCGATTGGTGATTTGCGGTTTTGAATTGTCGATCTTGCTGTCTCGATTTTGAATCTTGAATTGTGAATTTTGGATCGTCGACCGCCGAACTTGATTTTCGATCTTGAATCTTGAATCTTGAATTTTGAATTCTCGATCCTGCTGTCTCCATTTTGAATCTTGAATTTTGAATTTTGGATCGTCGACCGCCGAACTTGATTTTCGATCTTGAATCTTGAATCTTGAATTTTGAATTCTCGATTGCCCACCCCGCAATTTGCTACCCCGGGTTTCTCACCACATTTTCACTGCGTTCGGAGGATGAAGTGCCCCGCCCATGATGAGCAATTTGTCATGCCGTTATCACATTGCGATAAATTCAAGCAACAGGTTTTATTTTCAGTATTTTATCAGCTTTGCGAGATGAAGAAATGGGCCCAACAACCCTTTGTTTTGAGTATGTTACCAGCTTTGGCTGTCTTCGGAGTGTTTCGGCAAAATGACAAGATGTCATGGCGAAATCTGGGGCGATTTGAGGCGGGAAAAGCTGCATGGTAAATACCTACTTTACTCCGGGCTGCGAGCGCGCGCTCCTGCCAGTGCCGCGGGCGAGGAAACCGGCGCCCAGCACCCGACAGGACCTGCCCGGCGTCGATCCTCACCCCTAAGGCTAGCCTATTTGCTTGCCGTTGTCAAGAACATTACTGGCGGTTGCGGCACGGGCTCCCATCGGCCCGGCCATTACATAATCAATCCCGCGGGAGTTGAGCAATTCGATTCGCGACACCCAGAGAACAAGGATTTGTGCCAGCCAATGATTGGGCTTCATTGGGAAAAGAACCGCTCACTCCGAAAGGCCAGACCGCAGTATACCTTCACCTGAAGGTCAAGGAGATTACATGGACGCCACCGCTGTGGTATTGGGAACCATCGGCGTAGTTTTGAGTGCAGCCTCTATTTTTGCCATCTACTACGGTCCAATCTCAGCGCTTAAGATTCAGCGGGAACTTGATGAAGAGCGTGAGGCAAGAAATCGAAAGCTCCAAATCTTCAAGACTATGATGAGCTATCGTGTAATACGGTTGGCACCAAACTATGTACAATCGCTGAATCTAATTGACATTGAGTTCACTGCAAACAATGACAGAGAGAAGGCGGTGCGAGAGGCTTGGAAAGAACTAAACGACCTGTACGCCAATTACAAAAGCACCCCGAATGCGGAAGACAAGGCCAACGATCTTAATGCTACCCTGTTGGCAGCGATGGGGAAGTGTTTAGGCTATGAATTCGACAAGGTCTATTTGAGGAAGGGTGGGTACTACCCAGAGTTTCTCTACAATGTAGAAGCTGAACAACACACCTTGCGACACTTATTGCTTGAACTGCTTGATGGCACCGGCAAACGAAAACTCCCGATAGCCACTTTCGAACGGAAGTTTCCAGACTTGGCCGATAAACCGACGTCGAAAGTTGCGAACCGCGAAAAGGAGACTTGAGGATGACTCCTACACCGGTAGGTTGGCTCTCTTTGTGAGTTTCAGGGCAATGCCGACAGCTTGTGAGTTCGAAAGGCTACCGGTTCCTTTAATGACATCCCCATCGAGATTTCCCTCTATATCCAACTCGAAGTCTCCAACGATCCCGATCACACTTGGCACGTCTGGAAGAAAGTTTCGGACGGCCACATGCGCGCTCACCGAACTCCCATTCGACACGTACGAGCCCGTGTAAGTGTATCCCGTGTCTCCCCCGAAAACCTGGCCCCGTATAAAAATAGCAACGCCTCCACCATTACCGTTCATCCCTTCGTATTGGACGATCCAAAATCCCTCCAGCATGTCCCCCTCCTCTAACTCTGCCGAATCGCAAGCGGATGCCTAAGTGTAACGCAGAGCGGGTAGCGCAGCGCGGCGCAGCCGCAACCAAATCTGTCTTGTAGGGGCTGGGCTTGCCCTGCCCAGGCCGATGGTCGATACGACCATTAGGGGAGGGCAAGCCCTCCCCCTACATCGCGCGCAAAATGTTTGCCAAAATAAAAAGAACTTACCGTATTGCAATGCAGAGTTTTTCCGCCTTTTGGAAATACTCTGCGTCCTTTATCCTTTCACAACATCTTCAGAACACGATCTCCAAATTACCAGTATTGGATGTAGCTCCGCAGCGCAATGCCACTTCGTCTCTGCGCGAGGCATTCTTGCTTCTTCTGGAATTAATTCACGCTTCTTTGCCTTGGGTGAGTCTCCAATCCCTCCTACCGCCGGGCACTCGACGTTACCATCAGCGGCAAAGTCACTGAATCCTGCTTCCCTGTTCGTTTATCGGTGGCCTTGATTGCCAACTCATATTTCCCGGTGGCGGTGGTGGGCAGGTAGCCAGCTAGGACTCCTGTGTCGCGGGTGATGGTAACCCCCTGGGGTGCGCCGGTCACTTCAAATACCAGATCATCGGCGTTGCGGAATTTGATGTTGTAGGGCTGGCCGTTGGGGAAGTCGGTGGAGACCAGGTCGCCGATCGAGGCAGAGACATCGATCCGCGCCTGGTAAAACGCTGACGCTTTCGCCGGGGGCAGCGCCTTGGACAGGATCAGCGGGTGTACCAAGTCTCCCTGCCCGGAGGGTCCGCTTTCGCGCCCCTCGGAATCCACCGCCACCACGCGATAGTAGGCGCGCCACAAATCCGTGGGCAGCGTCAGAGAGCGCGCAGGGCCGGGCGTTTCCATCAGCAGATTGGGCAATGCGGGCTTCATGCCGTCCGCGCCTGCGTCGTACGTGTAGGGCGTGTCATGGGGAGTGAATCCCCGCTCCGCGCTGCCATAGATGCGGTACCGCACTGGCGTGGTGCCGCCGCTACCAGCGTCCCAAGCCAACGCCACCGTCCGCGAAGCCAAATCAAAGCGCGCGTTCACACTTACCGGAACGGCGGGCGCCACGGCGGAAAAGGCAAACACTTTCGACCACGGTCCCCACACGCCTTCCTCGCTGCGCGCGCGGACCCGCCAGTTGTACGTCTGCCCGGGATTCAGCAGGCCCACGCCCGGAAGCTGATAGCTCGCCGTGCCGCGATTCTCCGTGCGGCTGATCAGCTTTTCGAAGTTGGATGAGAGCACGTAGCGAATGTCCGGAAACTCGCTCAGTTGAAATTCATAATCCGCAACAGGCGCGCCAGAGGAAGGCGGCTGCCAGCGGAACGTGATGCGAGTGCCGCTTGCCTTGCCCCCATCCGCCGGATCCAGCGCGTGCTCGGCAGTGCCGGGAACCACGGGAGCGTCGCACTCTGCCCAGGAGTGGGTGATCTTCACTTTGCGTTCCGGCGCGCTCTGATCCGTGTAAACAAATTCGTTATCGCCCAGGCTGAGGCCGGGCATCGCCAACCTCGCCATTTGCAGCGTGGACCGCAGGTAAAACCGTTTCAGGCAGACATCCGGTTGGGGGCCGGGACTGGTTAGGTCAAAGCGCAGCAGGTAGTGGTAGCGCGCCGGCCCGGTGGGAGGGAAGAATTCCGCCAGGTCCATGTACATGCGGGCATAGTCGCCCATGGCGGATGTCCACACTTCCTGCCACGTCTTGCCGTCATCAAAGCTGATGGAAACTTTGGCCTGCCCTCCCTCGGGAGAGCGGCGGCCGAGGTCCACATCCAGCCGTCCACCCACCACCGGATAGGCGCTCTTTACCGGGACAATTACGTAACCCTTGCCCCCCGCCAGATACAAACCGCGGCCGAAGGGACCCTCGGGCCGAATCTCGACACCCGAAGTCTCGAAGTACTTGAGAGTGGAGGCCTGGGTCAAATCCGCCGCGTAGGTCAATTCACCATCCATCACGTCGGCGATCAGGCGCCAGCGTTTGTTCCAAAGCACGGCCTCGCTGCCGCCAAACTCCTTGCCGTGGTAACGATTGGCCGCATTCCACGCCCACGTGATGGCCTCTCCGGGGCGCAGTGTGAAATCCATCTGATGGCTGGTCTTTTCCGGCTGCTCGCCTTCCCGCACACCTTCATAAGCAAACAGGGCGGCGGAACCCTCATCGCGCATCAGGTCGTCATCGTGCAGAGGCCCGTAAATATGGGTGCGCTTCATCACCCAGTGGTCGGCCACGATCTGCTCTTCCGAGGCCACGGTCTTGTTGTCGGGCATCAGGCAGATGGCGTCCTCATCCGAATCGTAGAAGTGCCATCCGCCATTGTAGAAGACCTCGGCGGTGCTGTGGCCGTTGGGATATCCCTGCCGCACTTTCAAACCCGCGGCGCGCCACAAACTGCTAAGATTAATACTCTCATTATAGCAAAGCGTATAACCGTAACAATTGAACCGCTTCACCACGTCATTCACTTCGTCGTCCTCGGTGGTGGCGTGAAAGCGGTTCCGAATCTCAAACTCCCAAAGGCGGTGGGCCTTCTCTTCATCGCTCATCGAGGGGCGCACAACAGAGGCCACGATGGATTGCAGGCTGCGCGTGTCGACCCGGTCAGCGCGCCGAAGCCAGGGATTGACCACCGGCACGTCGCCAACGTTTTCCATGCGAACGTAGAAGTTGGGCTCCCAAAACTGGTCGTAGCCCCAATAACCCAGGGGATCGCGAGTCATTTCGCCGTCAATCCGCCCGCCCATGTGGATGGTGTAAGTCTCGTTGCCAGAGGCAACCACCTTGGTTTCCGACTTGGAATCACCACCGCAAACGGTCCGTAAATCAGCGGCTCGCAGACCTGGCTCCCCGACAAAGCAAAGACAAACAGCAAGCGCAAGATAGATGTTCTTCATTTTGGCCTCGGGCCGAAAGCTAGCACGCCTGGGGGACGACAAGCAAGTGGGGGATTCGTGTAGGGTCGCCCTCATTCTGTCGCAGCGACGGAATTTAAAGCCTGCGAAAAGCGCATCACAGCGGGTAACCACCCCGTCGCTCGGCGCGCCACCCCTCCTGAATCAGGAGGGGAGTTTTTAACGGCTCCCCTCCTCAGATGAGGAGGGGTGGCGCGCCGAGCGACGGGGTGGTGCTGACCCGCAGAGGTACCGGTCCGTTTCTGCGGGGACCGTAAAATCATCGCTGTTGAGTAATGTCCCCGGTACGAGGTAGACTTTCGCCCCGCCGTGGATTGCGTGGCGAAGTATCCTTGGGAACAAGAGCCTGTTGAGAGGAAAAGACCATGAACATGATTACGCGACGGGACTTTATGCGGAAGGCCGGAGCCGCCACCGCGTTGAGCTACGGTCAAGGGCTGGGAGCATCGCCGCTCGCAACGCATTGGGCGGGCGCGTCCGGTGATGACGCCGAAACAGCCAAGCCGACGTGGAGAAATGAAGGCGACCTCTGGATCGGCAGCAACGCATCGATGGAAGTCGCCGTCAGCAGGCGAACGGGGACGATTGAGCGCCTCATCGACAAAGTCAGCGGCGAGGACTATTGCCACCAAAACACCGAAGATCCCAAGTGGCCTGCGGCACTGGGCGCACCTTATGAAGTGGCCCCGCGGATCGGCGGGTTGATCCTGATCGACGAGCTTCGGAACAAATGTTTTTCCGATCTGGAGATCGACTGCGCCATCGAGGCTCCGGAAATCAAAACCACCGCGGCAAGTGTTGCATTTTCCTTCCACAAGAAATATCCCACGGCGGAGTTCACGGTTAGGCAAACCTTCCGCGTCGCCGCTGACCATCTGCGCTGGGACGTGCGAATCAAAAAGGACGCGGGGCCGGACCGCACGGTGCGCGTCATCCAGGCTGCCCCACTACCGCTGCGCGATTACGCGGGATGGGCGCCGATTGCGGAAGCACCTTTCACGGTGAAGCCTTATCTTCCCTTCGCCATCGAATACGGCCAATCCACTGCGGGAGCCGTGGGTGAACCGGAATGGCGCACCAACATTCCCATGACCGTGTTCTATTCGCGCAAAACCAGGCGGGCAATTTGTTTCACCGCTCCCGTGGAAATTCCCGCCGTGCGCATTCGCTTTCTCAACAACACCAGTGCGGAAGCGGATTTCCATTTTAATTCGCGCCAGTACCCGCAGCGCGAACGGCCCTATTTTCAGGTAAGCCATGAGTACCTGGGGATTCGCAATAAACGCGACCTGGAAACCGGGCTGCTGATTTCAGTTCACCCGGCCGATTGGCGCCCGGCCTTGGGTTGGGTTTATTCCCAGTACCAGGAGTACTTCGACCCGCAGCCCAATTTCGATGCGTGGGATGGGGTGTACGCTTCCGGCAACGAGTGGATGAAGGATTCCCTCACCGAGGCCGAAGTCAACGCGGCCTACGCGGGGCTGCGCGACCGGGGAAATCGCTGGGAGGAATTGCATGGGCATTTCCCCCGCTATGGATTGATGATTCCAGAGCCTTCCGTAATAAGCTGGGTTTGCGAATCGCATCCGAGGCCCGGCACCACGATGACGCGGGAGAAGATTGCCGCGCACGCCACCACGGCTCGCCAGTTCGGAGTGGGAACGTTCATCTACTACAACACCACCGAGGCCGAGTATTGGTATGCGCAGCAGTCGTTTCCCGACAGCGTTGCCAAAGCGGAATCCGGCAAGCCCCTGGGAGCGTGGCACGCCGCCGATTACCCCGATCGCCGCGCCTGCTACCTGATGAATTCCGATCCCGCCACGTCATTCGGCAAACACATGATGCGGCAGGCGGAGGCCATGGTCGCTGCCTACCCGGCCATCGCGGGCTTTTTCTGGGATGTTTATGGCCGCAGCTACCTGTTTGATTTCGCCCACGACGATGGCATCACGATGGTGGACAACCGGCCGGCCTATTATCCCGAATTCATGTATCAGCGCATGATGCAGCAACACGTGGCAGAGCTTCTCCATAGCAAAGGGATGTGCGTTACCGCCAACAAGCCCGTGACCCTGGCGAGTTGCTGGGGCGTGGACGGAATCATGTCCAGCGAAGACGTGACCCAGGAAGAAAACCCTGGGTGGATCGCCGCGCAAAGCTATCTGGGCCTTAACCGCCACGTCATGATTCTCTCGGGCGAGGGCGCGCGTGACCCGGAGTTGCTATTTCTTCACTGCCTCCATTACGGGATGTTCTATTCGGACGTGCCCACCACCGACGCTCACGCGGGAACTCTGCCATCCGAGCACGCCGCACGCACGGTTGACCTGGTGCAAAAGTATCATCCGTTTATTGAACGAATGCGCGGCAAGAAGTGGATCTTCCATCCACAAGCACTGGAATTGCCTCCCTACACAGCGGGAAATATTTTCCGCCTGAAGGATGGAACGGTGATGATTACGATGGTTTCAGCGTGGCGGCATCTTCGGAAAGTCGATAATTCCGACGCCAACATGGAAGTCATTTGCCGCCTGCCCGACGCGGACAAGATGAAGAACATTCGTGCCACCGCCATCGATCTGGAGCAAAGCTGGGCGCTCGAATCCACGCGCACGGGCGACACACTGAAACTGGTAATTCCACTGCACAGCAAGGCGACGGTGATTCTACTGGGGCCGTAACCCAGGGAGCCGCTACCAAACACAATTGAAGGAGACCGCGCAATCAACCCAACATGGTGGACCCGGCCCCAGTATCGATGTTCATGTGCCAGCCGCGCACGTTATCTGTCGTGGTCACCGTCACGGTCGTTCCACCCTCTGCCCCGGCAATCAAGCGGAGGGCCGCCACCGCCAAACTCGTAGGCGCCGATATCAACGAGACTCACGGTAAAGCGGAATTGGCCGCACGCAGGTTGAAGGTATTCGAATTTGGGCTTCAAATCGAAGCCGTTGACGACTCCTGGCTCCGAACCATCATTGATGGCAGGTGATCCCATTTCCAAGTGGTAGTTGTACCGATGGAGACTCTCAAACATGGGGTCACCCGAAAAATTCGTCTTCATAACTGCGTTCGTCTGGCCGGTCGGCGTTCCCGAACCAAAAACCGCATAAAAGATGTCATTCTGGAGCAGGGCTGGCGTGGTGCCGGCTGAGCCGATGTTAACGAACGTTATGGGGTGAGGATCCCGATCAACAAAGTCGTTGCTTACTACATAGAGGTCATGGCCCGGATTGGACGGGTTGGCGCCTTCCTCCATATAGGCCAAGCTCGTGCCATCGTTCTGTGAATTGGGACCTTTCTCAACGAGGTTGCCGATGACGTAGGAGGTGCCGCCGTTGGGCAAGTCAATTTCGTAGCTGTCGGTGCCGTCCTCGCCGGTTAGCCGATTGTAAAGGATGTAATTTACCGCAGCGCGCGATTTCAACAGATGACCGACGTTGGCCTGGTGAGAGTAATTGAAGGCGAATTCCAATGAAGCGCAGTGGCCGATGTAGAGATTGTGCGTCTCCCCGTAGCCCGAATCGAGGGTCGGGTCACTGACGCCGTTACGGTAGAACTCGGAGAATTTGATCACAATCTTGCTGCCGGCGATATTGCTCTCCAGGAGTCCATCTTGATTGTCATGGAAATAGCAATTCAGGATGGTCATATTCACGCCGTCGATGCGAATGGCGGCGCCGTTCGCCCCATCGTCATTGGAAAGCATCGCTCCCGAGAACTCGATGTTCGCAACTACCGTGTCATTGGCATCGGGAACCCAGATACCTTTGTGGAATGCAAGGTGGCGCGTCGTCGGCGTATCCGTCAAGCCCGAAGCATCGATGTGCGGCCTCTCGCCGCGGCGGCCGAGAAGGCCGATCAGGTGGAGATTGTTCGTTTTCCATTCACAGGTGTCGTTCGAGTAAAGGACGGGATCGATCAGAATGGTATCCCCGGCAGAGGCTGCGGCAATCGCTGCGCAGGGAGCCAAGTATGTCTGGTCGGGACCCACGCGGAGGGTCGCCGCACTCAGCGGGGTCCGGAACAAAACGAAGCAGATCACTCCTAACCACAGACACAGAAGCGTATGTTTCTTCGCCATGGTGTTTCCTCCATTGAAAGAGTTCACAGAGACATTCGCTGAACCCGCGAGGCGCGGGCCAGAAAACCCATTTGTCAGTGTCCCACTTGCCCCATTGTCGTGAACCCCCCTGGCGGCCATGAGCGTAGCACCGCACCGTGGGTGAACAGCGACAGTACGAACCCGAGATAACGCGATAGTTATCACTGTTTTAAGTAGCTTTCAAGCCATTTTGTAAGTTCTTGAAACTAATTTCTTTGACATTCGAAAGAACTCACAGTAAAAAGATATCGAACAAAAGGTAAACCCTTAGACTCCGATCCTGGGGGAGCTATGAACGACGTTCGCTTTTCTTCACGCCGGACCTTCTTGCGAACCGCATTGGCCGCACCGGTGGCAGGCGCCATGGTGGGAGGCTATTCGCCCGCCGCGGCACAGGACCATGCCGTAAGTGGAGCATCCTCCATTGTTGCCCGCGTCATTCTGGACAAGGAACTCTATGACTCAGGCACCGTGGTGAGCGGCAAGGTACACTTTCGTCTTCCCGCCGGTGGGCCGGTGGTGGTTCGCTGGGTCGATAGTTTTGGGCGAATCGTCCGTGAGAAGGAATTGCCGGCATCCAAGTCCGGCGTGGCGCCACAGGACTTCGAGTTCCAGCTTGACCCGGCCTTGACTTACCGCAACTGGATTCGCGTCTGGGTGAATAGCGTGGAGCAGACGGTGGGCGCGCAATTCATGTTTTCGCCCGCCCCCAAACCCTGGGATGACTTTCACGTCATCAGTTGGGCGCACTACCCGGACGGATTTTATGATCAGCTCCGCAAGGCAGGCGTGGATGCAACCATTGCTTACAAAGAAGCCACCGACCCCGTGCTCGACAACAACTTTAATTTCTATGTCGAGCAGTTGATGTGGGAGGTCTTCGCCATTTACCACAAGGATCAGCCCCTGTGGCGCGGCCTGCTGAACCAGGTCATGCTCGATCGCAATAACATGGATCTGTGGGTGCGCAAGCCCTGCATCAACGATCCCAAGACCGATGAATATGTCAACGAACACCTGAGCCGCTACGTGCGCATTCATCGCGCCTTCCGGCCGCTGTTTTACAACATCGCCGATGAACTGGGGCAGGGCGACCAGATTCGCCCCAACGATTTTTGCCACTCCACTTTCTGCACCATCAAGTTCGCCGAATATCTACGAAAGATGTACGGGCACGTGGGAGCGATGTCAAGGGAATGGGCGGCCGGCGAACCGACGCACTTTGACGACGAAAGCCTGCGCAACGGGTCGGAATGGGCCAAAAAGAATTTGCTGATCGATTACACCACGACCGATTGCGCTTTCGATCAGGTCGGGGTGGCCGCTCTCCAGGTGAAATACGGAGGCTTGGCGGGCGTCAACAAAGCCTGGGGAACCAATTTTCCCTCCCCGCGGCATGGGACTTCCGACGACGAACAGTGGGAACCGCTACTGGCCCTGCTGCACGATACGCGTTCGTTTCCGGAACTCACGGAAGAGGCCCTGCACGCTGCCTTGGGCCCCATCGACAAAGCCAATGAGCGTTGGGGAACACATACCAGTTGGGGAGCCGAACAACACCCGGCGACTTTCAAATCGTGGGCGGAAGTCGTCACCGTGGTCAATCGTTTCTACAAAGAGCTTTCGGAAGTTCGCTCCACCGAGGGTTGGAATATTGCGCCGTGGTGCGACTTCCGCAACTTCATGGACCAGACCTTTGCCGACGCCATTGGCCGCGCCCGCGCCACGTGCCAGGCGGAGGATCCCCACGCACGCTGCGCCACGGAAGGCGGGCAGTCGCCGTTTCCTTTCGGTTGGTACAACTATGAAAACGTCGTCAAGGTGGTGGATGTCATAGAGCCTTACAACGGCGGCAACAGCGATGAGGTGATCCGGTCGCTCAATCCGAACGTCATCATGCTTTCCACCCACGGATTTGCGCACAAGCCCGGCACGCCGATGACGGAGGAGGATCGCCAGTCTCAGAAGCGCGCGCCACAGTCCATTTGGTGGGGACTGTTTCACCAGCATCGGGGATCAATTATCTGGGACGCGAATATCCCCGAGTATGCCTTTGTGGATCAGAAAACCCGCGAGATCACGCCTTCCGCCATGACCTTCGCCGACACCTTTCTGGAACTCCGCAAGGGGCTTGGCAAGCTCATTGTCAACAGCCGCCGGCTCCACGATGGCATCGCCATTCATTACTCCCAAGCCTCGATGCAAGTTCACTGGCTGCTCGATAACGTTGGGAATGCGCGGAAATGGCCCGTGCATAGCGGCGAGGACCGTCACAGCAACTTCATCGCCGTCCGCAATGGGTGGACAAAGCTCATTGAGGACCTCGGGCTGCAATATGAATTTGTGGGGCGCGGGCAGATTGAAGAAGGAAAGCTGGCCAAGGGCGAATACCGCGTCCTCATTCTCCCGCAATCAGTGGCCATCAGCCCGCTGGAAGTGGAGCAGATTCGGGAATTCGTCAACAACGGGGGAGTGCTGGTGGCGGACTACCGCGCGGCTACGATGAATGAGCATGGACGCGATTTGCGCCACGGGCAGTTGGACGACGTCTTTGGCATCGGCCACGCCAAAGGCCGTGCCAATGGAACCGGCGTAGTGGGCGTTGAGAACCTGGATTCCCTGCACCTTAAAGGTCAGAAGCTTGATCTCACGGTAGGCGATGAAACGCTGACAGTCACGACCGGAAAGGCCTTGGCGCTGAGTGGCCAGGTGCCGCTGCTCGTGGTAAACGATTTCGGTAAAGGGAAAGCGGTGTTCATGAACGTCGAGACGGGGCGCTATCCCTACGACCGGCTGCAACCGAATGCAGCTACCAGTCTTCCCGCTGTGGTGGAGCAGGTTTTCAGTTTGGCAAACGTTGAGCCGCAGGTTCGGGTGCTGGACGCCGCGGGCAACCGGCTGCCGGGCACCGAAGTGGTCCGCTTTGCCAATGGCGGCTTGGAGCACGTGGCGGTCTTTCGCAATCCCCAGTTTGACGATGGCGGATGGGGGGACCTGCCCACACGAACAGAACGCGAGTGGGCGGGCAGCATCGACAATTCCTATCTGGAGAAAGACGCCCAAGTCACGCTGTCGTGGCCATCCGCAGGTTCCACTTACGATGTCCGCGGAAAACGCAGCCTCGGGGAAACGGCGAAGGTCGAATTGCTGCTCGACGCCTTAAGCCCGCTGGTTATCACGCGAGCGCTCACAACGGTGCCTCCACTTCAAATGGAAGTCCCCAAGTTAGTCGCGGCCGGCACTCCACTGATCATCACCCTGAAGGGCAGCGCCGTATTGCCGGAAGGAGCTTCCCGAGTGATCCACTTGGAGTTCACAACACCGGCAGGAGAGCCCTCCGATCTCTATTCGCGCAATGTACAGGTGGAATCCGCCACGCACCTGGAGCGCATCGACTTGGCTTTTAACGATCCCCAAGGGCAGTGGCAATTGACGGCTCATGATTTGGTTACAGGTCAGGTAGTACCAGGAAGCTTCACCTATAGTGGCTAGCAGGGGAATTCAAACGAGAGTGAAATAGGCGACAGGGCACTTACGTCCTATTTGTAGCAGTTTGCCACGGTTTTTCCTTCATTCCACTTTCTTTTGCTTTCACTTTTTTCCCTTGACTTTCCCATGCAGATATCGTATTCAACGGATGCGGAAATCCAATTGTAGTCGAATTCTTGACGGAAATGATGAAACCGTGCAACCTCAGACGCCTTTTGCCTTGGGAGGACGAGGACCAGCATCGCTAGATGGATCTGGGCGCGGACTGCACGTTTGGTGTGTCGGATCATACATGGGTCGAACCACGGAGAGAGGATGGTGGAACGGAGTCATGAACATGCGTGATTATGAAACGGCTAATCGCAACTCGAACGTTGCAAGGTATACGGGACTCCTTGGCTTGTGCCTGGTCGGGTTCCTTCTTTCACTTCCCCTGTCGATAGCCCAAACAGGACAGGGAACAGTGACCGGAACGGTCCTTGACTTAAGCCAGGCGATCGTTCCCAAGGCAGATGTGACTCTTACCAATGTGCAGACCGGCGTTGCCTCCAAAGGGCGAAGCTCCGAGGTGGGTATCTTTTACTTCGGTGCGGTGCCCATCGGCGATTACAAAATTGTGGTCACCAAGCAGGGATTTGAGGAATGGGAAGGCACATTCACGATTTCCGTCGGCCAGAACGCCGTGGTCAATCCCACACTGAAAGTGGGGAGCGGCAAGACCGTGGTGCAGGTCACCGGAGCCGCTACTGCGCTTGAAACCCAAAGCGGGGCGGTGGGCGACATCAAGGAATCCACCCAAATCCGCAATCTCCCCCTGAACGGGCGGCAGATCGGCTTGCTTTTCGATTTGACACCCGGCGTCGAGAGCGGCGCGGGTGGCGCTCGCGTGAATGGCATGAAAGTCGGCGCCCTGGACATCAACATGGATGGGGCAAGCATGGTGAACCGTTTTAGCGGTGGTTTGGTCACCGTGCAACCCGGCATCGAAACCATCCAGGAATTCCGTGTTGAGACCGTGGGTTCCGACGCGCGCTACGATCAACCTGCCACCGTGGTCATGGCCAGCCGCAGCGGCACCAACCAGATCCACGGAGCCGGCTATGAATATCTCCGCGACAATTCGGTGGTCGGCGCCACACGCCTGCGCACCGACCCGACCACGGGTTTCACCGTACCCAAACTCATTCGCAATGAGTTTGGCGGTTACTTGAGCGGCCCCGTTGACATCCCGCATGTTTACAATGGCAAAGACAAGTCGTTCTGGTTTTTCGACTATGAAGCCTTGCGCAATCGCCAGCGGTCCGGGACGCCCCTCGAGCCTTTTGTCCCCACCGCCCAAATGTGGCAGGGCGACCTGAGCAGCGCGATTGACCCGGGCAACAATAACGCGCCCGTCGTTGTTTACAACCCGACGACCACGAATCCCACAACTTTCCAGCGTACGCCGTTTGCGGGCAATATCATTCCGGGACCCTTAAGCGTGACCGCGGCAGAATTGAGATCCCTGACCGCGCTCCCTACCAACAGCAACAGTCCCTACCTCGGGAACCCAAATATCACCACCACGTACCCCATCGTCCAGAGCAATGGCTCACCCACGATCAAATTCGATCAGAATATCTCGCAAAAGGACCGGCTCTCCGTCCGCTATACCCGCGCCTCACAGACTTATGTCCGTGAAGGCGGCTACTATGCCAACCCCCTCAATCCCCTTTCGGGAATGGGAAGCAGCGCGCGCAACTACGAAACCACCAACGTGGCGGTGAACTACAACCGGACCATTTCCCCCAACTGGCTGAATGAATTGCTGGTCGGTGTTCTTCGTGAACCGAACCACAGCGGAACTTCCGCGGACTTCACCAATTGGGACTCGAAGCTGGGTACCCCCGATCCCTTCGGTGTAACGGGATGGCCTACCATGTATGTCTATGAAGCGCCCGGTAACTACTTCGGGTGGGATTCGGATAATAATAAAC
This sequence comes from uncultured Acidobacteriota bacterium, assembly GCA_964438685.1. Lineage (GTDB taxonomy): Bacteria > Acidobacteriota > Terriglobia > UBA7540 > UBA7540 > Bog-366. Next base: position 2,634 of record CAYTMD010000003.1, on the reverse strand, counting down.
AGCAGCACCTGGCCAGTGAAACCATCGAGGACAACGTCACCTGGACCCACAGCAAACATACCTTCCAGTTTGGATTCCGCGGCCGGAAGGAGCAGAACAACATCGAGGAACTGCAACAAGCCCAAGGATCCCACAACTGGGGTCCGGCGTACACCGCGGATTATTCCGCCGCCAATAACGGGGCAGCGACGGACACCGGCAGCGGATTTGCCGAACTGCTGCTGGGCCTTCCCTCGTACCTGTCGAACCAGTTAAATCGTGGATTTTTCTACTTTCGCCAAACGGAAATGGGCCTGTATTTCAGTGACAAATACAAAGTGAGCTCCCGCCTTACCCTGAACCTGGGACTGCGCTGGGACTACTTTACGCCGTACACCGAGGCCCGAAACCGGATCGTGTTGCCCTACGCGCCCGACTCGAAGTTCGCGGTGATGACCCCGGGCAATATCGCCATCACCCAACTCGGCACTCCGGCCTCCGCCATCAACGCTTTTTCCGCGATCGGCTTGACCACCACGACAGCCGCTGCGGCAGGTTATCCCACCGACCTGTTCAGTAAGGTCTATCATGACTTTGGCCCGCGCTTGGGCCTCGCGTACCAAGTCAAACACAACTGGGTGATTCGTGCTTCCTACGGCATCTACTATGTGCCGGAACCACTGAACCTCCTGCTGCAATCGGCGAGGACCACTCCACCGCTGAACATCCTGTACCAGACCGTCCCCTCCCTGAACACCAACGTACCGGTCGACAGCCAAGGAAACACGGGGGCAAACAGCCACTATTACGGGCTGTATCCCTTAGTGGTGGCGCCTGCCTCCACCGATTACATGCCCCCGCTCACCGTGACGGCCGGTGCGGGCGCGTCGGCGAATACAGAGAACAACCTTGCGACCACGTGGGATGCCAAGAATTGGAACGATTCCCGCGATCAGACCTGGAATTTCACCATCGAACACGAACTTCCGGCACATGCGGCCATGCGCTTGAGCTATATCGGCACGTATGGCGGCAACCTGTTGCAGAATTACGCCATCAACGATCCGGAGCCCAATTACAACTATGCGGTGCGCACTGGACTCACCCCGCCTGGCGACAGCAACCAATTGCGCGGTGTCCTGAATTGGGGGCTGTACGGCAACAACCACACCGGCTATTCCCGCGACCATTCGTTCCAAGCGGAAATACACCGGGCGTTTGCCAACGGCGCCTCCTTCCAGGTCTTCTACACCTTCACGCGTCAACTCGGCACGGATGACCCGGGCGGCGCAGGCCTTTCCAGCACCTCGGTCAACGGCGGCAGCGGCTCTGGTCATCTGGGCGGGAGTGGTGGCGCCGCTGTACCCGAAAATTTCGAACTCCTGGGCGAGCCCAACCTCACTTACGCACAGCGTGAGCGGCTGGTCTACTTCAACAGCACCACCATCCCTCCCCACAATGTGACCTTTAATGGTGTGTACGACCTTCCTTTCGGCAAGGGCAAGCACTTTGGACGTAACTCCTCCTCGGCGCTCAACTACTTGATCGGCGGTTGGGAGATCGCTTCCATCGGCGTGTGGCATAGTGGCTTGTGGATGGGACTTGCCAACAATCTTGTTCAGCCCGGCAACGTCAGCATCGCGGCCGGCAGTCGCCCAATCTTGCACCAAGCCGGCAACTCAAAATCAGATCAGTTTCGCGAGTGGTTCGCGGGTAACTTCCCGACGTCGAGCTACACGGCGGTCTCCGGCTCCATTGTCGCCCCGGTCGCACGGCTGGCCGGCCCCAACTGCTCGGGTGGCTATGACGGTCACCTCGCCGCGCCGTTGTCAAATGCCCCGGCGAACAACGGTAAAACGTGCTACAACGGCGCTTATGGCGGCAACACTGGATTCTACAACCCCGCTCCGCGGAACAACGTCATCGGCCCCGGCGCTTGGAACGACGACTTCTCCATTTACAAGCACTTCAAGATCGCGGAGAAAGTCGACCTGCGTTTCGCCGCCGATTTCTTTAATTTCACCAATCATCCCAACGATCCAGCACCCAACCCCAGCACCGGATTGCAGGACATTTCACTGCAAGATCAAAACTTGAACACCTCCCGGCAGATCCAATTGTCGCTCCGCTTGGAGTTCTAAAGCTGACTACCCTCTCAGACAGAGGCCGTGCTCCGGCACGGCCTCTGTCCTAACTTGCCCTCCCCACCATGTGGCGCTAATATTCAACTTTGCCGGCTTATGTTGGCGAAACAAGCTTCACCACGGAAAAACCGAGGCACAGAGGAAAAACCTGAAATGGGAATTACTCGGGCATATCCCTTCAAGGCAAGGGGGTCCATTGTTTTCGCAGTGGTTCTGTATCTCTGTGCCTCTGTGGTTCTAATGTTCGGCTTGTTTGCAATGCCGGTGTGGGCAGCGTCCCCCAATGTGGTTCTGATCACGATTGATACGGTCCGGGCCGACCACGTGGGTTGCTATGGTGACCGGCAGGCCCATACCCCCAATCTGGATTCCCTGGCAGGCGAGGGCGTTCTGTTTCAAACCGCCGTGACGTCCGTGCCTTTGACCTTTCCTGCGCATTGCTCGATTCTGACCGGAACCTATCCCACCCTCCACGGCGTGCGCGATAATCTTGGGTATGTCCTTGGCGCCA
>CAYTMD010000002.1:0-48365 GCA_964438685.1 uncultured Acidobacteriota bacterium | reverse complement strand
CACCACGAATGACATCGACCTCTTTATCCCCCACCAGGCGAATCAGCGCATCACCGAGGCGGTTCGTGAACGACTGGGGTTGAGTTCGGAAAAGGTGTATTCCAACATAGCCCGCATCGGAAATACCTCCTCGGCGTCCATTCCCATCTGTTTGGATGAGTGCGCACAGACTGGCCGCTTGAAAAAAGGTGACCTGGTACTGATGTCCGCCTTCGGCGCCGGTGTCACGTGGGGAGCAGTATTGATGCGGTGGTAAGGACTAGAAGCCAAGAGTCAGGAGCCAGAAGTCAGAATGTAAAATGGCACACTCGTGGCCTGAAATTAAGCTCGGTTTTGGCATTACTGAAAGTTGCGGAGCAAGGTAATCAACCGGCGGAGAGTGTTTGTTCTGACTCCTGACTCCTGGCTTCTGGCTCCTTCGGTCACTTAATAAGAAACATGCAAAAGGTTGCATTCCTATTTCCCGGACAAGGTTCTCAGTATCCCGGCATGGGCCGGGAGTTGGCGGAAAACTTTGACGTCGCGCGTAAAGTCTTCGAAGCAGCCGACGCCGCGTTGGGGTTTGCCATCTCCAAGCTGTGTTTTGAGGGCCCGGCTGAGGAGTTGCAGCTTACCGCCAATACGCAGCCCGCGATCCTGACGGTTTCAGCAGCGGCTGCCGCCGTGTTGCAGGAGAAGGGTGTGAAACCGGACTTTGTTGCGGGTCACAGCCTCGGCGAATACTCTGCTCTGGTGGCCGCGGGCGCCTTAAGTCTGGCCGATGCCGTGCAACTGGTTCGGAAGCGTGGGCAGTATATGCAGGAAGCAGTTCCCGTGGGCCAGGGCGCCATGGCGGCGATTCTTGGATTGGACGGCGCCGTGCTGGAAGAAATCTGCCGCGAAGCCGCGCAAGGCGAAGTGGTTTCCCCGGCAAATCTGAACTCGCCCGGACAAGTTGTCATTGCCGGAAGTGCCGCAGCCGTAGCCAGAGCGGTGGAAATTGCCAAGGGGCGTGGGGCAAAACGCGCCATCATGCTCAACGTCAGCGCACCATTTCATTGTGCCCTGATGCAGCCTGCGCAAGATCGGTTAAGCGTTGACCTGGATGCGACCGCAGTAGCAGCCCCGCAAGTGCCACTGGTGAACAATGTGAGCGCGCAGGTGGTAACCGCCGCGTCTGTCGTTCGCGAGGGGCTAAAACAGCAGGTCACTTCGCCCGTACGCTGGGAGGAATCCATCCGCTGCTTGCGTGGTCAAGGCGTGGATTTATTCGTGGAAGTCGGCCCTGGCAAGGTCCTTTCGGGTCTGCTCCGGCAGATCGACCGTGCCGCTGAGTGCCTGCGCGTTGAGGACACTGCGACGCTTAACGATTTACTGCCACACTTTGCAAGGTGAGCCCTTGTCCACATGACTTTGGAAGATCGCGTTCCCGTTATCATTAAATTGGCGCTAGAATGAGTACGAATGATTACGCAAGTTGAAGCACTGAATTTTCGCTGCCTGCACTATATCCGTCGGCCGTTGCGCCCTTTTCAAGTACTTGTTGGGCCCAACGCCAGCGGCAAAACCACGTTCCTTGACGTGATTTCACTTCTAGGCCGGTTAGTCTCTGATGGACTGGAAGCGGCGATCCGTGACCGCACCGAAAACTTTGAAGACTTAGTGTGGAGGAGAGGGCACCGAGAGCAGAGTCCCGCTCTGATTGGCGAGCACAAAGGTAGGGTGAGCCTAGACCCATCCACTTTTGTCGATGAAAAATTCGAGTTGGCGGTTGAAGCGGCCATTCCGCAGGAGCACCGCGACAAACTCCCACGTGAACACGATAGAGTCCGATACGAAGTCTCTCTCGGGGTGGACCCTGAAACTTCGGAGGTGGAGCTTTTTGCCGAACGAGTTTTGTTGAAAACAAGTAGCCTCGAGGATGGTTCCCAGAGGGACCTGTTTCCCTCCGATCTTCAAGCTCCTGACTCTATCCTGGCGCCGAAGATGATGAAAGGTGCCCGGACCATCATCAATAAAGTTCGTGGGGGCAACGACAATTTTTACTCAGAAGTGGAAAAAGACCCGAGTAAAGGGTTTAAACCTGCATTCAGGCTTGGCCCTCGCAAGTCTGCGCTGGGGAATTTGCCGGACGATGAGTTGAATTTTCCTGTATCGACTTGGCTAAGGCGCTTACTGAGCGAGGGCGTTCAGCAGTTTGTCCTCAACAGCCTGGTTATTCGGAGGCCTAGTCCTCCCGGCAAGGGTCGCGGATTTAGGCCTGACGGCTCAAATCTTCCATGGGTAGTGGCACTGCTTGAAAAGACTGCCCCGGATCGTTTTCGTGATTGGATAGCGCATGTGCGAACTGCTCTCCCAGATATTGAGATGATTCGAACCGTGGAGCGCTCCGATGACAGGCATCGATATTTGATAATCCGGTATGCTGGTGGCCTGGACGTTCCGTCCTGGATGGCTTCGGACGGCACTCTCAGGCTACTTGCACTGACACTGCCAGCTTACCTGACAGATTTCAAAGGAATCTATCTCATCGAAGAACCGGAAAACGGCATCCATCCAAGGGCGATCGAGGCTGTTTTCCAGTCGCTCTCATCGGCATACGAGGCTCAGATCTTGTTAGCAACACACTCACCCGTCGTTCTTGGGGTTGCCAATGTGAATCAAGTCCTTTGCTTTGCCAAGACCGAGTCCGGCGCAACGGACATCGTCTCCGGAAGTGAGCATCCCAAACTCAGGGAATGGCGCGGAGAAACGAATCTCAGCGTATTGTTCGCCGCTGGAGTACTCGGCACATGAGTGGCGTACCAACAAAAGACTTGATCGTCCTGGTGGCTGACCAAGACATGCTGTTTAGCCTAAGAGGATTGCTTTCGCGCCCTGGATCACTAGGCATCCGAGCCGTCGAGTACGATGTCTATCCTCACCCACACCATGATCCTGCGTGTCTTTTGGAGGCGCATGACTTCCTTCGCCCGTTCGTCAGAAGCTATGTACACGCGTTGGTTGTGTTTGATCGAGAGGGGTGTGGGCAGGAGCACAGGACGCGCGACGAACTGGAGCAAATAGTCGAGAAACATTTGACTCGAAACGGTTGGGACGATCATGCCGCCGCAATCGCAATTGATCCTGAACTGGAAAACTGGGTATGGAGCAATTCGCCACATGTGGATTTAGCCTTAGGCTGGAAGGGAAGACAGCCAAGTTTGTCGGAATGGCTAGTCCAGGATGGGTTTGTACAGGTACGATACAATAAGCCCGCCCGACCGAAAGAAGCGATGGAGAAGGCCTTGAGGATGAGCAAAAAGAGCCGTTCATCTTCTGTCTTTAAGCTACTTGCGGAGACGGTTGGTGTAGAGGGTTGTGCCGACTCAGCCTTCAATAAGTTCCGCGAAACACTAAAAACTTGGTTTCCGGTTCAGGCGGATGAGATAAACCTAGGGAAGGGCATCTGATTGCACCCGGATGGGTTCCGCCGTTTCTTTCAGTAAGTCAAAACGAATTGTCGGCGATCCAACAATAGAGGAGTGGGTGAAGTTATGTTAAGTCTGGAAGGACGCGTAGCGGTTGTTACCGGTGGCGCACAGGGAATCGGCCGGGCCACGGTCATGGCGTTAGCGAATGCCGGCGCCAAGATTGCTTTGACCAACATTCGCTGCGCCAAGCTTGACGAGACCATACAGGAACTTAAAGACATGGGCCGCGAGGCCCTGAAGTTTTGCGTTGACGTGACCGATGTCGCGGCTGTCCAGGAGATGGTGGACCAGACGATTGCCACCTGGGGGAAAATCGACATCCTGGTGAACAATGCCGGGATCACCAAGGACAATCTGGCGATGCGCATGAAGACCGCGGATTGGGAGGCGGTGCTCAACGTCAACCTGAACGGCACCTTCTATTGCACCCGGGCAGTTCTGCCGATCATGGTCAAGCAGCGCTTTGGGCGCATCGTCAATATCGCTTCCGTGGTGGCACAAACCGGAAACGTGGGCCAGGCAAACTATATTGCCTCCAAGGCCGGCATCATCGGCCTTACCAAGGCTGTGGCTGTGGAAGTGGCGCGACGCAATATCACGGTGAATGCCATTGCCCCCGGCTTTATCGCTACTCCCATGACGGAGGGTCTGCCTCCCGAAATTAAAGAGAAAATGCTCAGTGTGATTCCCATGGGACGCATGGGCACGGACGCGGAAATCGCGCACGGTGTGCTATTCCTGACATCGCCGGACACGACTTACATTACCGGACACGTACTTAACATTAATGGTGGCATGCACATGGCATAAGTTACGGGCGATTGATGATTGCCGATTGACCCGCGGCCGTTTCCGGCCCCCTTTAATCGTCAATCGACAATCGTCAGTCGCCAGTGTTAGAATGAGCGGCCCCATGTACCCTTGAGGAGGATAGACTGATGGCTTCGCCCGATGAGAAAGTGAAACAGATAATTGTAGAGCAACTTGGCGTGGATGAGGCGGAAGTAACGCCCACTGCGCATTTTGTCGATGACCTCGGCGCCGATTCCCTGGACATCGTGGAATTGGTGATGGCTTTTGAAGAAGCCTTCGAGATCGAGATTCCTGACGAGGACGCGGAGAAGATCACCACCGTCAAAGACGCCATTGATTATATTCAAGGCCACATCAAGAAATAACTGACCAGCGTAGGGCAGGTTTCCCCAGGAGGAGCACAGCTTGAACCGGAGAGTCGTCGTAACCGGGGTGGGGTTGCTTACCGCCGTCGGCCTCGACACGGCGGAGTCGTGGCGGAGTCTTCTGGCCGGCAAGAGTGGCGTGGCACCCATTACCCATTTTGATACCACTGGCTTTGCCGTAACGATTGCGGCAGAGGTCAAGGGGTTCGACCCATTTCAGTTCATCGAGAAGAAAGAACTGAAAAAGATGGGCAATTTCATCATCTATGCCCTCGCCGCCTCGCAGCAGGCCATGAAGCAATCGCAGTTGCAGGTTACGCCTGACATCGCTGAACGCGTAGGTGTGTATATCGGTTCGGGCATCGGCGGGTTCGATGTCATTGAGCGCGAGCACACGGCGCTGATGCAGGGTGGCCCGCGCCGGATATCACCCTTCTTCATTCCTGCGTCCATCGTCAACCTTGCTTCCGGGCACGTCTCCATTCGCTATGGCGCCAAGGGGCCGAACTCCGCCACTTGCACCGCCTGCTCCTCCAGCGCCCATGCGGTGGGCGATTCCTTCAAATTGATCCAGCGTGGCGCCGCCGATGTAATGATCTGCGGCGGCACGGAAGCTGCCATTACACCCATGGGGGTGGGCGGATTTGCCGCCATGCGCGCCCTTTCCATGCGCAATAATGATCCGGAAAAGGCCAGCCGCCCGTTCGATAAGGAGCGCGACGGCTTCGTGATTGGCGAAGGCTCGGGCATGCTGATCCTGGAAGGATTGGATTTCGCGATAAAGCGCGGCGCGACGATTCTGGGGGAAGTGGTCGGGTACGGCATGTCAGGCGACGCCTTCCACATTACGGCTCCGGATGAGACCGCCGATGGCGCGGTGCGTGCCATGCGGGCGACATTGGCCGATGCCGGGATTGCTCCCGAACAAGTCAGCTACATCAACGCCCACGGCACCTCGACGCCCTACAACGATCGTCTGGAAACCATGGCCATCAAGAAGGCCTTCGGCGACCACGCGTATAAGATTCCCATTAGTTCTACGAAGTCCATGACCGGCCACTTACTCGGCGGCGCGGGTGGACTCGAAGCCGGCATCACCACCATGATCTTGCACGATCAGATCATTCCTCCCACCACGAATTTGGATAACCCCGATCCGGATTGCGACCTCGACTACGTGCCCAACCACGCGCGCAAGGCCGAGGTGGAATATGCACTCTCCAACTCCTTCGGCTTCGGCGGCACCAACGCCGCCCTGCTCTTCAAGCGGTATACGGGATAGCATCCTCAGTTAGAGGTTCGCCGACCAAATCCTCCTTTACGAATGAGCGGTCCGCAGCCCCGTCAGGGGCGAAAGATCGTAGCCCACGGCATAAGCCGTGGGTAAGTTGGCGCCCCACCGCGCGCAAGCCCCGTAAGGGGCGAAAGAAATCGCGATTAGCAATATTGTCGTGGGCGTTTTTATCGTCGGACGCACGAGGGTGGGGATGTCAAATTACCGCAACGATGGCTTCTTTCGCCCCGCTGGGGCTTGGGGAATTACGGGGCGACCTCTTTACCCATAGCTTACGCTATGGGCTACGATCTTTCGCCCGCTTCGCGGGCTGGCCTCATCCGCGAACTGATGACTCGGAACGCCGGCGTGGGTTTTTTGATAATTCCCATTCAGGTCCGCGGGCTTTTCTGCCCCAGGGATTCTTGAATGCTCGTGCGAGAGCGGTGAAACTGGAGTGCGCCGCACTCCGAGGGCCGCCGCTGCGGCCAACCACGCAAAGAACACGGCAAAAGGTTCGGCGGGATTTGGTATCCACCGCGCACCCGTTTATACTTGCAGGCCGCGACCCGCAGCCCTGAAAGGATGGTCCGATGGCTCCAATTTCCCGGCGCAATCTTCTGGCTTCATTCCTCGTCTTGCCTGCCGCCCTGCGCGGCGACGACAACGAAGGCACTCCCCTCTTCAACGGCCACTCGCTTGATGGTTGGAAAGCCGGCGAGCACCGCCACTCGTTCCAAGTTGAAGGCGGGAATATTGTGGCATCCGGTCCCCGCGCGCACCTCTTTTATACGGGGAGCGTGGGGAAAACGAACTTCAAGAATTTCGAGTTGAAAACCGAGGTGCTGACGCGCCCGGGATCCTGTTCCAGCGTCGGTTTTCACACGCAATTTCAATCGCACGGCCCGATCAAAGCTGGCTTCAAGGTGCAAATCAACAACACCGGTCTGGGCAGCGTTGAGGGCAGCGAGATCCGCAAGACCGGCTCACTCTTCGGCATCCGCAACATTTACAAGTCCATGGTGAAGGATGGCGAGTGGTTCCGGTTACGTGTTCAAGTACGCGACAGGCAGGTGCAAGTTTGGGTGAACGACACTTTGGTTGTTGATTACCTCGAACCCAGCCCGCCCGTGGAACCCGCCCCGGCGCTCGGCCGGGGTACCTTTGCGCTGGAATGTTGCGGTCCTGAATCCAAAGTGTATTTCCGCAATCTCGTGGTCAAGCCCCTGCCGGATGATCTGCGGACGCCCGCAGAGCAACTCCCGCAGGTAGATGATGTTTACCGCCAGTTGTTGCAAATGAATCAGCAGGGCTATCCGGTTTTGGACTGTCACACTCATCTGAAGGGCGGTCTGACGCTGGAGGAAGCGCTTGCCAACTCGCGCCGCCTGGGGATCATGTATGGAATCGCCGTCAACGGCGGGCTGAAGTTTCCCATCACCAATGACGCCGGCGTGCTGGATTTCCTGGCCAGTATGAAAGGCCGGCCCTGTTTTGTGGGATTGCAGGGGGAAGGCCGCGAATGGGTGACCCTCTTTTCCCGGGAAACGATTGCCAAGTTTGACTACATCTTCACCGATTGCATGACCTTCACCGATGACAACGGCAAGCGCCGGCGTTTGTGGATTCCGGAAGAGATGGGTGAGATTTCCGACCCCGAGAAGTTCATGGAGATGCTGGTCAACCGCATCGTCGGCATCCTCAATCATGAACCCATTGACATCCATGCGAATCCCACGTTCTTGCCAGAGCCAATCGCGCACGATTATGATCGCCTGTGGACCCCGCAACGGATGCAGCGCGTCATTGAAGCCGCCAAAGCCAACGACGTGGCGATTGAGATCAACAACCGCTACCGGCTGCCCAGTCCGGCGTTCATTCAGCGCGCGAAAAACGCGGGGGTGAAATTCTCCTTTGGGACAAATAATACTGACCGCAACCTGGGCCGGATGGAATACGCAGTCGCGATGGTCAAGCAATGCGGCCTGACACCGCGGGACATCTTTATTCCCAAGCCCGACGGCCAAAAGGCGGCGCAGCGGCGGAAAGCGTAGATCGAAACGTGGTCAGCAAACGTGTTTTGGAAGGGCAGGGCTTTACAGGCTGCGGGAAATGCCGTCGCCGTCCCAAGCCCTGAAAGGGCGCAATGCAGCTACCGGGGGCAACGCTCCATAGGTGTTAACTTAAGGGTAGGCTGCGCCGGAAAGCCCGCGGAGCGGGCGGCATCCTGTAGCCCATGGCGAGCCAGCCATGGGAACGCGTGCGGAACCAATAACATTTCGAGCCCCGTAAGGGGCGACATCGGGCTACCGCTCGAACGAGGCCTAACATGGCGCACACCTATACGAATATTCTGATTCACGCGCTTTTCAGCACGAAAGACAGGCAGCCCTGGCTGCAAAGTGAAGTCCGAGCCGAGATGTTTCGCTACCTCGGTGGCGCGATCAACGAACTGGGAGGGCAATCGCTGTTGGTCAATGGGCCGGCGGATCACGTTCATATGTTGTTTGCCCAGCCGCCCACGCTCTGCATCGCGGACATCATGGAAAAAACGAAGGCGGCCTCCTCGGGCTGGATGAAGAAGCGCTGGCGGGACCACCCCCATTTTGCTTGGCAGCCCGGTTACGCCGCGTTCAGCGTAAGCAAGTCGCAGATGGAATCGGCGAGGCAATATATCGAGAACCAGGAAGCGCATCACCGCAAGGTGACTTTTCAAGAAGAAGTTCTGGCCTTCCTGAAGAAACAAGGGGTTGCATATGACCCGCGGTACGTTTTTATCTGACGGATTTTTCCGATGTCGCCCCTGCCGGGGCTCGTCGAATCTCGGGGTTGCGTCGCGTCCCACGGCTGGCTCGCCATGGGCTACAGGATGCCGCCCGCTCCGCGGGCTTGGGGCAACGCACCGGCTATTATCGTGCCCTTACAGGGCACTAAAACCTTCCGCCCTCACGGCCTTGTCGGGACAGGTTCCGGCCACCTCTACGAAAGCCGTCGCATTCCAACATATTCGCACTTGTACAGAAAAGGACCAGAGTGATGTTCATGTCAAAGTCGCAGATAAGAACCTGTCTTCTAATTGTGGCGCTGGCGCTCAGCCCCGTGGCCTGGGAAGGCACGGTTGTCGCAGCCGGCAACGGAGCGCGCAGCAGTGCACCTGCGGCCACCGGCAAAACATTTGTGTTCCACAATTCCATCCGCGATCTCAATGAGTTTCGCACCTATGCGCAAATCGCCGCGCGCTTGAAGCCTTATGGTCACGTTCAGGTGGATATAGGCGTGCTCGCGGAAAGAAATCCCGTGCACACGGTAAGCCCGCGTAGTCCCTGGCATCAATATGGCGCGTACATGGCTACCGAATGGGCGTTCTTTCCGCCGCCCAAGCTCGCTCCCTTCCTCCCGGCGGAGTGGGTTGCCAAAAACCGCGCGCTGCTGCTCGCGAAAGTGGCCATCCTGAAGGAGCTCGGATTGGACGCCGTCTTCTCCGGCACCAACACCCAAATGCTGCCCGAGGAATTTTTCCGTCAATATCCCCAACTGCGAGGCCCGCGCCTGGACAATCCCCGGCGCAGCGGCCAGGAAGCGTTTTCCTGGTGCGTGGATCAGCCTGAAACCCTGGAAATGATTGAGTGGATGACGGCGGAATTGAAACGTAACGCGCCGATGATCCAGACGATCGAAGCCTGGAACAACGACTCCGGCGGAGGCATTTGCTGGCTGGAAGCATTGTATCCGGGTGCGAACGGTCCTGCCTTTTGTCGCGGACGGGGCGCCGGTGAGCGCGTTCGAGGTCTCGTTGAGGCCATGGATCGCGGCGCCCGGAAGGGTGGCGGTCCGATACAGATTGTGGAGGCCGGAAATTTCGCCACCGAGGACGCGGCACTCATTACGCCGCTGCTTCCTTCCTACGCCAAACTCCGGCTCGGGGGCACGGATCCTGCCACGGAAGATTCCCGGATCGTCGTGAAATCGCGGCTGGGGGAAGCCTATCCCGTGAAGGGGATCATTGACATTGCATCAATCCTGGAGAGTTTCGACCGGCTGGCCGATCCCGAGGTTCGCCAGGTTGACATCAACACCTGCCAATCGTGGTATCTCCGCGCCGATGAACCGTTGGCGGTGGTGGATCGGCTGGTGAGCCTGGTGGAAGATTCCCTGCGCACACCGGCGCGGGGCCTGTTTAACCGCGAGCAAAAGGCCCACACGCTGGCGACGCAATGGGGGGGAGCGCAGAACGCCGACCGCGTGATGGAAGCGTTCAACCTGGTGCAGCAGTGTTTCCGCCTCTATTCGCGCGGGTTCTTTCGCGACGTGGTGATGCCTCAGGATTTTGAATATACGTCCACCAACCGCTTGCTGACGCGCCCCCTGGTCATCAAGCCTGAACTACTTACGCCGGAAGAGGAATCCTATTTCCTTCCCTATGTTTTCAGTCCCGATGTGCAGGACGCCCGTACGGACTACAACACGGCGATGGGTGATAGGCGGATGGGCCCGGCCGAGTATCGCTCCTTCATGTATATGAGCACCCACGATGCGGCGCTCGAGGCCGCCCGGCGCTTCGAACAGGTTCCTAATGGCGCGCCGGAAGCGGCATGGTTTCATCAAATGGCGCTTTCCCTGCGGTTGTGGGCCAGCGCCGTCCGCAGCACTAACAACTTCTACTTTGCCCAGTTGATTCGCGACCGCCACAAGGAAGCGCTTGCCGCCCCTCCCCGCGCCCTCTCAACCCGGGCGGAAATGCACGATCCGGACATGCTCTTCTGGAATGAGATCCAACGAGATGAATTGGATAATACCAACGAACTCATCAATCTACTTGGTAATGGCGGCTTGGAGTTGGCCGCGCGCGCCCGCAATGCCAAAGACGAGGACACATTTCTGTATGGCCCGAACCTTGTCGACGATATGAAAAAGAAAGTTGCCATCATGCGTGAGCACTGGACGGATGGTCAACACTATCTGACGCCGCCGAGGAATTAGGCCTGGCACTGTTCGCTTAATTGGTTTCAAGACAATGAGTGGCAATAGGTTCCCGATCAACCCCCTCACCCGTCTCCGATGGCTGGAGTCCGATGGTCCGATCCGATCGGACCCGAAATCGGACCCGCCTTGACCTGATGAAAACGGCGGTTGCGGTCCACCCTCCCCGATTTCTGGGGTCCGAAGGGCCCCATCGGGGTCCGGAAATCGGACTCCCCCCAAAGGGGCGAGGGAAGTAAATTCAAATTGACTCTTCCCTTTTCTGTGGTTGGTGGGGGTGAGGGGGTCTAATGAGGTAGGCAAAATAGAGTGATGGATCCAGCGTAGCGCCGGCATCCTGCCGACACCGGAAAATGCCGCCGGGAGGGCGGCAATCACCGGGCTAAACAGGCTGCGCAAGAACATGGCTTATGCACGCCCTGAAAGGGCACAAGTTAATAGCCGGGGGCAACGCCCCCGGAATTCGTGGCGTTCAAATCCCGACCCTGAAGGGGTCGCATCACTCCAACGACGGACGCGCGAAATCTGAGATTCCAGCATGGAATCGACCCTTTCAGGGTCGGACGTGTTCATGGCACGCTTTCCGGGGGCGTTGCCCCCGGCTATTATATCGATCCCCTGCGGGGATCAAGGGCGAACAGGCCCGGAGGGCCGAAAGATCGTAGCCCACGGCGTAAGCCGTGGGTGAAGGGAGCGACCCCGAACGAGCCCCAGCGGGGCGAAAGAAGTAAATCGCGGCGAGTAGGGCGAAACCCCAGGATTGTCGCGGCCAACGCCCAGGGTCCCTTTCTTTCGCCCCTCTGGGGCTGGCGGTCATCGCGCGCGCCTCCCCCACGGCTTACGCCGTGGGCTACAGTCTTCCGGCCCTCCGGGCCTGTGAGAAGAGCACATCAATTCAGGCGGAAGCCTTAGATTAGCGCCTATGGGCCTCGTGCCTGCCCTCCCCGTCGCCATTGCCGACACTGGGCGGCCACAAGGAAGACCCGGGGCGAGCGCTTGAACGCCTTCATAAAATGACATAATATGAAGATATGCCAATGACGTCTTTAAACATCTCTTTGCCCGAAGTTCTAAAGGCCTACGTTGAAGGCCAGGTTGCATCCGGAGACTGGGGCACGCCGAGCGAATACGTCCGGGAGTTGATTCGCCAGGACAAGGAACGCCGCATGGCCAACCTGGAACAAGAACTGCTGGCGGCCGCCCGAGGTCCCAAGATTGAGGTGTCGATTGCCGAGATTCGAAAGAAAGGCTTAATTACGGCACTCCGCGAGCGGGTCCGGACCCGGTGAAAGCACCTCACATTACCCTTAGTGATGCGGCCGTGGCGGATATCCTTGAGCAAGCCGACTGGTACGAAGCCCAAGCGGACCAGAAACTGGTCAAGCGATGGGAGAAGGCCGTAACCTCAACGCTTTTGCGGATATCCCGCGGACCACTCACTGGTTCACCGTGTAATTTTGGTGCCACCGAGCTGCGCGGCACTCGTCGCGTACCAGTCGCAGACTTTCCCAGGCATCTTGTCTTCTATCAGCCGCACCCGGATGAGATTGTTGTTTTGCGAATCGTGCACAGTGCGCGTAACCTCGAAGGTTTGTTCCCTGTCTAGAATACTTACCAAAACCTCAGATGGCTGGCGTGGCGGAGCCGCGACCAAACCTGTAGGGACCAGCGGCTCTGGTCCAAGGCCGAACGCTGTTCGGCCCTACAAAGCAGGTGCCGACCTCAAGGTCAGCGCTACAAGGGCCAACATCTCTGACACACTCGAACCTCGACTCCGGATGACAAGTTTGGTTGCGGTAGCAGGCCGCGCCTGCGCGAAGCGCCTTGCGTGCGGTAGCAGCAGCTACCGCCTTGGAATACCGTAGCGTCGACCAACACCTTCAAATCGCAAGCAGATCGCACGCATCGAAAGGCGGCAGCTTTGCGGCCGCACCCCATCAAGACACCTGCGGCGATCACTACGGTGACTTTCGAGCGACGTCCGCCCATACGCACAAACATCCAGATGCCGCCCCTGCCGGGGCTTGAATAGTGTTCTTCCTGCCCTTTCACCCACGACTCTGTCGGGGGCTGCACGACCTCGCGCTACTCGGCTTCCGATGACACCGATGACGTCAGTTCGACGGTTATGAGCAACGGGACTGGTCCAGATCAGCTCGCCCCGTAGAAGTCGACAGCGCGAGATCCGATCCTGATATGTACCAAAAGATGTTGTAGTTGCATTTAGTGACACTATATGCAAACATGGTTACATATGGTACAAAGGCGTTTCTGGTTACAACTCATTGAACGGGCATGGCGGCAGCGATCAGTAGTCTGGTTGGCAGGGGTGCGGCGCGTGGGAAAGACCTGCCTCAGCCAGAGCCTCCCCGACACAGAGTATTTCGACTGTGAGCTTCCGCGGGTGCGGCGGATGATGGAAGACCCGCAAGGATTCCTTGACGGCCTGCGTGGTCGCCGGATTGTACTGGATGAAGTCCACCGCCTTCCCAATCCGTCTGAATTGCTGAAAATCGCGGCAGACCACTACCCCCATATCCGAGTCCTGGCAACGGGTTCTTCCACGCTGGGCGCTTCTTCCAAGTTCAAGGACACGCTGAGTGGGCGCAAGCGGGACCTTTGGCTGACTCCAATGAGTCTCGCAGACCTGGGCGATTTCAAACATCCTGACCTCCAGCATCGCTTTCTGCATGGCGGGTTGCCCCCCTTCTTCCTGGCCCGCGAACTTCCCGAACGTGACTTTCAGGAATGGCTGGATGCTTACTGGGCCAAGGACATCCAGGAGCTCTTCCGGCTTGAAAGCCGCAGCTCCTTTCAGAAATTCACGGAGTTGCTGGTGGCGCAAAGCGGCGGCGTATTTGAGGCGACTCGCTTTACCAGTGCGTGCGAAGTGAGCAGACCCACCATTGCCAACTATCTGAAGGCACTGGAGGCAACCTTTACCGCGCACGTCATCCGCCCCTTTAGCAGCCACCGCGCCGCCGAAATCGTGTCCGCGCCCAAGGTCTATGCCTTCGATACGGGCTTCGTCTGCTACCATCGCGGCTGGCAGGAACTGCGCCGGCAGGACTTGGGAGATCTGTGGGAGCACTTCGTGTTGAATGAAATCATGGCACAGTTGCAGAGCCGCCAGATCTTCTACTGGCGGGATAAGCGCGGGCATGAAGTGGATTTCATTTTGCCGACGCGACGGCAGGAACCCCTGGCGCTGGAATGCAAATGGTCTGCTGACACCTTTGAGGCCGCCAACCTACACGCATTTCGAAGGATTTACCCAAAAGGCGAAAACATCGTGGTGGCCCACGACGTCGACCGGGCCTATCGCCGCAACTACGGGCAGATCAGCGTGCGCTTCGAAAGCTTGTCATCCGCTGTTTCCAGGATCGTATCACCATCGCCCCACAAGACGACACTGCAGGAAGGGTAGCGCATCTCTGAGTTGTTCATCGCACTGCGGCTTGTGTGCTTGACAACGGGCGGGCGCAGGGCGGGTTCAGCCCCCCGAGTCACGTTCCCCGCCGCTTGCGCGGATACTTTCTCTCTACCCAACGACGCGCGTCATTTCGAGGCGCAGGGCTGTGCCCTGCGCCTGGAGTTTGTACAGTTGAGACCGGCCCACCCACTCCGCGCGGCGGACATGCAACCACCCCCGCGCCTCCGGCGCCTCCCCCTCCTGAATCAGGAGGGGAGTTGTTTAAAGCTCCCCTCCTCAGATGAGGAGGGGTGGCGCCATGGGCGCCGGGGTGGTGGTGAACCTGAAATGTCGAAACTCCAGCCGCAGCACTGTGCCAGCCACCGATGTGGCCCGATCAATCAGGGAGCTTGCTTCTTGCCCAACCAAAGCAGATCGATGGGCTCGTGTTTGGCGAGGTGCCACAATTCGGGGTCCCCTGTTACCAAGATGGCGTTTTGATCCCGGGCGGTTTGTGCGGCAAAGGCATCCGCGTAGGAAATAGGGTAGCGACTTTTCAAGCGCGCCGCACCCAGGATCAATTTTCGATCGGGGAGGAGGGCTTGAATTGGCATCATGGCGAGGTCGGCAAGGAACCGCTCGGCGGGTGCGGCCCCGTGGCGCTTGGCGATCAGGTAGAAGACTTCGCCGACGTTGATCAAGGAGATGCTGACCTTGGCTGCGCCGCGCGAAGCCTGCTCCAGAAGGTCGCGCACTTTGGCGCGGGCCGGCTCTTCACCCTGCAGCCAGCCGATGATCGCCCAGGAGTCAAGAACGCTTGCGGTCACGCGTCAACTCCTTCTGCCGATTGCGCGCCAGATCCCCCAGGAGATCAGAACCTTTGAAGCGTCCTTCCCACTCTCTCCAATTCCCCGCCACCGCTTTCCGCAGAATCACCTCATTACCCTCAACTCTCACCGATAGGCAGTCGCCCTCACTCAGGCCCAACTGATCCCGGACCTCTTTGGGAAGGGCCAGTTGTCCTCGCGAGGATACATGGGCTTTCATCATGGCATCCACCTCTCGTCTTACTCTAAAGTAAGACTGACATTAATTCAAGACGGTTCTGGATGCACTTCCTTGCTGGTATAATCGTGTGGGCGTTCAGGGGGAATCAGATCATGCGGCTGGGTATCGATTTCGGTACAACTCGGATCATTGCTGCGTTCGTCGATCGGGGCAACTACCCGGTGGTGTCGTTCACACCTCCGGACGGAACTGCCCGCGATTGGTTCCCTTCCCTGGTTGCCGTCAAAGACCAGCAGCGCGTCTATGGTTGGGAAGCGTGGGCGGCGCAGGAGGAACCGGGCTGGACGGTTGTGCGGTCAATCAAGCGAGCCTTGGAAGGCGCGGGCCCGGAAACCCTGGTTCAAATCGCCACCCAGACCGTTCCCATGCTCCAATTGCTGGCCGAGCTCTGTTCGGCCCTGCGGACCAACCTGCTGGAGCATTCCAACTTGCCCAGCGTGGAAGCGGGCCTTTTGGAAGTGATGCTGGGCGTCCCGGCGAATGCCAACAGCAACCAGCGCTTCCTGACGGCGGAGGCTTTCCGGCAGGCCGGTTTCCACGTCCTTGGACTCTTGAATGAACCTTCGGCTGCGGGCATCGAGTTTGGCCACCGCGACCGGGCTTCACGCCAGAAAGAATCCCCAAGCCACATTCTTGTGTACGACCTCGGAGGGGGCACTTTTGATGCCTCTCTTGTCGAGTTGGATCAGAACGATCATCGCGTAGTCGCTTCGGAAGGTATCGGAGCGTTGGGCGGAGACGATTTTGATGAAATCCTCGCGGAACTGGCTCTCGATTCCGCGGGGATCGACGCCGCCGAGCGCGACAGCCTGACGCAGGCGGAGATGTTTCGCCTTCACGAGGAGTGCCGCGCCCAAAAGGAAAGCCTGCACCCCAATACGCGGCATATCTCCGTTGACCTGGGCGTGGCGCGGGAGGGCTGGCCGGAAGTCTCCTTGCAGGCCGCCAGTTTCTATGAGCGCTGCCAACCGCTGGTGCAGGAAACCTTGCACGCCACGGAAGACTTGCTGAAGGCCCACGGTTATGGCCCCGCCGGATCCTCCTCATCGGCTCAGGCGCGGGAGCAGCAACTTGACGCCCTCTACGTCACCGGTGGGGGAAGCGAACTGGCGATAGTGGCGCGCATGCTTCGCGAGGTGTTCGGCCGCCGGGTGAAGCGCTCCGCCTACACTCGCAGCGCCACGGCCATCGGTTTGGCAATTCAGGCGGATGCGCAGGCAGGGTACGTTCTGCGCGACAGGTTCACCCGCCACTTCGGGGTCTGGCGGGAAGCCGACGAAGGCCGAACCGTGATTTTTGATCCGCTGTTCTCCAAGGGGACGCAGTTGCCGGCGCCGGGAGAACCTCCCCTGGTGCAAACGCGCCGGTACACGCCGGTCCACAACATTGGCCACTTCCGCTACCTCGAATGCAGTCAGCTTACCGATGAAGGACGCCCCAGCGGCGACATTACTGTCTGGGACGACATTCGCTTCGCCTTTGACCCGGCGCAGCGCGACACTCCGGACCTTCACCGCCTGCCCGTCACCCACCTTGACCAGGGCCTTCAACTACAGGCGGAAGAGAGCTATTCGTGCGACGCCGGTGGAACACTGAAGGTCACGATCGCGACTCAGCCGGAAGGTTATACCCGCTCGTACCGCCTGGGCTATTGGGCGATGAGTGATAAACGGATCGTCCCCGGCAGGAAGAAAAAAGGCTCCCCCCGCAAGTAACCCGGCAGCAGAACAAGCAGAGTCGCCGACTTCGCAACGTGGCGCCAGCTAACCACCCCGTCGCTCGGAGCGCCACCCCTCCTGAATCTAAGCGCTTGCGGGCACTACCCGCGGCGGAGTATACATCATGCTCGCTGTAAATGGACCGCACGGCCGGGGAAGTGACCCGGATGTGCCGCCCCAATAGATCATTTGCACAAGCAAAGCGGCACGCTCGGTGTTTTAAGGGCGCATGGCCTTGCGCCCCAACTTCAGGAAGGGGAATTATGAATAAAGAAAATAGATCGACCTCACAAATGACGCGCCAATCCTTTCTGAGAGCCACGGCCTTGCTGCCGCTGGCCGCCCTACATCCCGGTCAGGCCGATGCCGCACCTCAGCAGCACCCAACCTCGGACCAGCGCGCGCAACCGGACTTGATCCAGTCCGGCAACGCACATTTTCGGTTGAACCTCACCGCAGGGCACGGGTTGAAGGCAGCATTGGTACACGCGCCATCAAGCCTCGAATTGGCGGAGGGAGAATACAGTTACTCCTTTGGAACGCCGTTATTTGCGGAAGCCTCCTCCCATCGAATCGGCAACGTCGCAATCGTTGATCTGGTCGGCAACACGGGTACTGGTATCGAGATCCGTCAGAAGTTTCGGATTCCTGACGACAAGCCGTGGGTGGAAGAGGAGGTCGTTGTCACAAACCGCAGTCCGCACCCCCTGGCCCTCTCCGGCGCGCGTTGCGGGTTCGTGCTTCCGGTAAGGGTCGGGGCCAATTCAGTGGAGTCCGGCTTGAAGGACTTCAAATTTACGGCAGTTCCCTATCGGCGTGAGCCCACCGGCAATCGCACCCAGTACGCGGATTACACGCTCTTCCAGGTACTTACGCAAGCGCGCCGCTCAAATCTACGGGCGCGGATCCCCGTTTCGCACTGGGGCAACATCGTCATGGCAAGAGTCGGCGAAAGTGGAATCGTTGAAACCCTCTACCCACAATACGCGGCGGAAGGCTGGGTCCTTACGGATGGCCGCCGGGGGTTTCTGGTGACCAAGTACTGCCAGGATGGAATGGAGTGGGCATTGCTTGATCCCGTACCAATGAGCGAGGAACGCGTCGGGCTGCGGTGGGGAGGCTGCGGCATTTTTCAAGGTGATCCGGAAAACGGCACCTGGCTCGCTCCCCAGTCATCACACCGATTCGGAGTGAGTCGCATCACGGCATTCGAGGGCGGTATCGAGGAAGGGTATTACGCATTTCGCGCTGAAATGGAATCCCGGGGGCACGGCTGCCCGCAAGGATTCAACCCACCGGTCCATTGGAATGAGCTATACGACAACAAGCTTTGGTGGCTGCCCGACGGGGGGTCCGCCGAGCCCGAAAAACGCAAACAGTTCTACACCCTGGACTCCATGAAGGAAGAAGCAGTCAAGGCCCGCGACATTGGGTGCGAAGCTCTCTACCTCGACCCGGGCTGGGATACGCGGATGGCTTCCAAGATTTGGGATGAGCCACGACTCGGGAACCTTAAGGATTTCACCACCATGCTCCGGCGGGATTACGGCCTGGGTTTGTCGCTGCACGCCCCTCTCTCCGGGTGGTGTGATCCTTCAACTTATTCGCGCGAAATGGACCGGATGAACCCCGATGGCAGCCGAGTGGAAATGTCGTTGTGCGGCGCTTCGCGGCAGTATGTGGACGAATCTCTCGCTCGGTTTCTGGCCCTGGCGCGGGATGGCGCCATTTTCTTTATGTTCGATGGCACGGCGTGGGCCGGGGAGTGCTGGGACCCTCATCACGGCCACCCTGTTCCCTCCCGGCGCGAAGACCATGTGGCGGCGACGAACCGCCTGGCCTGCCTGGTCCATTCCCAATACCCTGGGGTCCTGATCGAAATGCACGATCAGATTTTGGGCGGAACTTACTTCCGCTACGTCCCGACGTATTATGGCCACGGAAAATGTCAGTTTGATGGCGCGGCCAATCCCACGCACGGGTTTGACACCGTTTGGGCGTTCGAGTTGATGTGGGATCCCATGACCGACCTGGTGGGCGGCCATAGCATCGCGCTCTATTATTACAATCTGGCCTATTCCCTGCCCCTCTATATTCACATCGACTTGCGCAAGGACAATGCCCAATGCCTGATGTTCTGGTGGAATGCCTCTACCTGCCGGCATCTCGGAATCGGGGGAACCCACGCCGATCCCGCCGTCCGCAAGTCTCAGAAGGAGGCCATGGCGGCATACCGCAGGCTCGCACCCTTCTTCAAATCGGGCAGGTTTTACGGGCTGGGGGAAACGGTGCACGTCCACGTCCATCCCTCGAAATCAGAGGCTGTGATCAACTGCTTCAATCTTGAGAACAAGCCCGCCAGCAAGCGCGTTGAATTTGCGCCATCGCGCTATGGCCTGGATCTCGCCAAAGAGTACAAGGCGATCGGCGCCACAGCGAGCCGCCATAACGAATCGTATCTTCTGGAAGTGGATGTCCCCGCCTATGGACATTCGCTTATCGAACTGCGCTGAGCGGGGGAGTCTGCGCAAATTCTCCGCTGCGAAGCCAGAATCTCGAAAGGGGGAACTCAATCATGAATCTCAACCTGGGTGGCAAGACTGCAATTGTTACCGGTGGTGGTTCCGGCATTGGTAAAGCCGTGTGCTTCCTACTTGCCGAGGAGGGAGCACAGGTGGCCGTGCTCGACCTCCACGGCAACCGTGCTTCAAGGGTGGCAGCCGATATTCAAGAACAGGGTGGCAAAGCAACTGCCATCACGGCAAACGCTTCTTCCACCGCCGATGTCGACAGTGCAATAAATGCTGTTTTGGAGCAATGGGGTGGCATCGACATCCTGATAAACAACGCTGGGATTATTCTCCAGGCCCCTGCCGTGGATACAACCGAGGAACAGTGGAACAAGATACTGACGAACAACCTGACCAGTTGCTTTCTGTTTTCAAAGGCCGTCGGACGGCAGATGATCCGGCAAAAAAGGGGAGGCCGCATCGTAAACGTTTCCTCCATTCATGCGGAGTTGTCAGAGCCTTCTGCCAGCGCCTATACCGCAGCCAAGGGCGGGATGGAGGCGTTCGCTCGCACCCTCGCCACGGAACTTGCTCCTCACAAGATCACGGTAAACTGTGTGCGCCCCGGGGCTACTTACACTGAACTCACCGTCCCCATGTATACGGAAGCCGTCAAGAAGGCTCTATATCTGCGCGTTCCGCTGCGGGAAATTGCCGAGGCAGCGTGGATAGCCGACGGAATTGTTTTCCTTGCCTCAGAACGAGCGCGCTACATCACGGGGCAGATTCTGACGATTGACGGCGGGTATCTGATGGATGGCAGCCTGCCTGGGGCCGAATACTGGAAGTAAACACCATGTAATCATGCTTGTACCTGCTTAAAAACGCTCTTCTCACAAAGGCCAACCCACTTTCGGGTTGACCCGGCATTCTCCCGGTAAGTAGAATTTAAGTTTGAGTTCTCCGCTGGCGCGCGAAGTGACCATGCGCCGCAATCTTTGAGTTCCCGGAGGGGTGGGTTTTGACAAAGCGATGGCTGGCCTGTCTCCTTGTCGCAGTCGTTCTGCTAGGTGGCTGCGTGACGACAGAAAAGCACACGACGACCGTTCAGGCACCCGCGCCGCCCCCGCCTCCACAGACTCTGCCGCTTAACACCGCAGAACCCATTGTTCCGGCCGAAGTTGCGCCCCCACCTGATGCCATTGACCTGCTGGTGAAGCAGGTGGAAGCGCTTTACGTCAGCGGAATGAGTGACTACCGGGCTGGCAACCTGGAAAAGGCCAAGCAGGAGTTCGACCAGGCACTGGCCACCTTGCTGGAATCGAACCTGGATGTCCAGGGCGATGAACGGCTAAGCTCCGAATTCGACAAAGTCGTGGAAAACGTTTATTCGGTCGAAGCCGAGTCATTGGAGCGAGGCGATGCGCTGAGCCTGCACAATTATGAACCCACCCCCCTGGATTCATTTTCCGGTTTGACCTTCCCCGTCGATCCCCGAACCAAGCAGCGGGTTCAGCAGGAATTGAAATCCATCCATTCGGATATACCGCTCGTTTCCAATGATGCCGTGGACGGCGTCATTAGCTATTTGCAGAACCACAGCCGGGGTTATATAGAAAATGTGCTGCGACGCCAGGGAACCTACGGTGAAATCATCGGCGAGGCATTGCGCAAAGAGGGAGTGCCTCAGGACCTGATCTATCTCGCGGCGGGTGAAAGCGCCTTCAATCCCTTTGCCGTTTCCAAAGCGCAATGCGTGGGCATTTGGCAATTCTCGCTGGGGACAGGAAATCTCTACGGCCTGAAGAGGGACCGTTGGGTGGACGATCGCAAGGACCCCGTTAAAGAATCCGCTGCCGCCGCCCACCACTTGAAAGATCTCTACCAGACGTTTGGTGACTGGTTCCTGGTCATGGCGGCTTATGACAGCGGCCCGTTAACCGTTCAGCGCGCTATTGAGAGGACCGGATATGCGGACTACTGGGAACTGCGCAGGGTCCACGCCTTGCCGACGGAAACCGAGAACTATGTCCCCATCTTCCTTGCCACCGCCCTCATTGCCAAAGACCCCAAGACTTATGGATTTGACACTCAACCCGATCCGCCTCTGGCAATCGACCAGGTCGTCGTGGAAACACCCACAGACTTGCACCTGGTTGCCCAAATTATTGACCACCCCGTTGAGGATCTGGTAAAGATCAATCCCAGCTTGCAGCGCTGGACTACCCCCGGTAATGACCCCAATTTTGTTCTGTATCTGCCTGCCGGAACAAAAGCTCTATATGAAAAAACCATCGCCTCAATTCCCCCGGATAAGCGGATTTGGTGGCGGGCGCACAAAGTGCTGGAAGGCGAAACCTTGGCCGGCATCGCCAAGCAACTTCGCGTTTCACCTGTAACCCTGGCGCAGGTGAACCAGTTGACCCCCAGTTCTTCGCTGGAGCAGGGCGCGCACCTTGTGGTTCCCATGGCGGCGGGCAATGACGCATCACTGGCGCGGTTTCGTGAAGTGGTGCCGCATCGACTCACCCAATACCGGGTGCGCCCGGGAGACACCGTGGATCTCATTGCCGATCGGTTTAATGTAACCGCCTACCAAATTCGCCGCTGGAACGGGCTGAGATCTTCGAAGTTGACTACAGGCAGAACCTTGCACCTTTACGTGGAAGCACCCGCCACGACCGCTTCCCGAACTTCCCACCCGCGGACGGCGGCCAAAGGCAAGCACCCGCCCGCCCGGACCACCACCGCCCATAAGAAGCCCGCGACGACTGCCAAGAGAACTGCACACGCGAAAGCCCCGGAAGTTCACTAAGCTCCCCCGAAGGATGCCGTCCGTTACACAGGTTTCGAGTGTCTTCTCATTGACACCCCCGACACTGCCGGAGGAAAATATCAGTGATGCAAAAGGGTCTCAAGGCCGCATGGTTCGTACTGCTGAACGTGGTTATGACTGCGCCCCTCTACGCGCAGGTTCCTGAGAAAATTCCCTCACCCCCAATCGACCCTGATTGGAACTACACCAGTCCGGGGGCAGCGAAATGCGTCGAGGTGGGGAATGTCTATCTACGCAAAGGGGAACTGAAGGCGGCCCTCAGCCGATTTCAAGAGGCGTTAAAGGACAACCCCAATTATGCGCAGGCTTACCTGGGGTTGGGTAAAGTGTACGAGCGAATGAAGGAGAACCAGAAAGCCCTGAATGCCTACGAGCATTACCTCGATGAGCTTCCGTCAACCAAAGACGCCAAGGAAGCCAAGGACGTCCAGCGAGCAGTGGCTCGTCTGCAGAAGTTGGTGGGGCCGAGTTCGAAGGCCGGGGACAAGTGACGGGCAAGCGGGTAGACGCGGTGGGCGCAAGGCCGCTGCAGCGGAACCTACCCCTTCCCCCCAATTGTTGCCGGCGCTATTTCTCCTCAGCGGTATCAGGCTCTTCGGAGGTTGACGGAACGTTGGCGTCAAGGTAGTCCTGCAGGACGCGCTCCGCGTGCGCGGCATCCCCTTCGCGCACCAGCAGTTGGACTTCACCAACCGGGAACGGATCGGCGAGACCCTCACCCGATAGAGTGCTGGGAATCCCCTGGGTTTGAAGAATGTTCCGCGCCAATTCGGCGTCCATTTCCGCAGTGGAGCCCGCGAATATACGTGCGGGGACCAACTTCACATCCTTCTCTGCAATCAGATCGACGGGCGGGGGCGCCTCGGGCGGTGAACCGGGCAGCAAGACAGCCCCACAATCCTCGCATTGACCTGTGCCTTCCACATATTCTATTAAGCATTTGGGGCAATACGGCATAGTGGTAACCTCCGTCGTCCACTCCGAGTATAGACCTTTCCTGAACCAGCAAGATGAGGATTTCCGCCAGGGTTGGATTCAAGCGCTATAATGCCGGGCGAATCCTGCCGCGCCCGCAGAAAGGGCCGCGGGGGGTAGCAGTGGATTGAAACCTGGTTTCCAAGGGGATTTTTATGCGATGGATTCCGAACTTTCTCGTTATCCTGGCGACGATCGGAGTTCTGCTGGGGCTTGGCGTTCGAATACTTAAAGGCGGATTCCTCGGTGATCCGGTCTTCTTCTGGCGAGGCTCAATGGCACTATTGGCCATTGCCATCGCCATAACACTAATACAGATCCGCAATAAGTAGAGGGAAGGGGTCAGCCGCAATGCTGTTCACTCAAGCTGACTTGTCCCGAATCGCCCCCCGCCTTCTGCCTACGGCGCCTTACATGCGCTTAAAGATCACCGCGGCTCCCCCGCCGGGCGCCAGGTGAATCTTGAGCGTGTCTCCCACCTTCATATGTTTCTTGCTGATGGTCACGTAGGTGGGAACTTTATCCGCATCCGCGCCATCGGCGAAGATCTGCGCGTCAAATTCTCCCGCACCCAGAAAGCTGAGGGGAATTTCCAGGTCGCGCGGGTCCCAATTGGTCATGGCTCCCAGGAACCAATCGGATCCGTGGCGGCGCGCAATGGTGACGTACTGCGAAGGCTCGCCGTTTACAACTTTGGTTTCATCCCACACGGTGGGAACCTTATCCAGGAATTCCGTTTCCGGTTTGTGGTCATAGATTTCAGGATAATCGGAAACCATGGCGAGCGGGCTTTCGAAGACCACGTACATGGCCAATTGATGCGCCCGGGTTCCCTGGCACATGGGATCGATATTGCGGGGTTTGAACTGTTCGCGTGTGGCGTTATTAAAGCAGCCGGGTGTGTAGTCCATGGGACCGGCGAGCATGCGGGTGAAGGGGATGGTGACGTCATGCTCTGGCGTCTCGCGGTTGGTCCACTTGTTGTATTCCAGGCCCATCACGCCTTCACGAGTAAGGAGATTGGGATAGGTCCGGCGCAGCCCCGTGGGCTTGTACGCCCCATGAAGATCCACCGTCAGATGATGTTCGGCAGCCTTGCGGACCAGCCGCTCGTAGAAGTTCACCATCTCCTGATCATCGCGATTCATGAAGTCGACCTTAATACCTGCAGCACCCCACCTCTCATACTGGTCCAGGGCCTCATCCATCTGCTTATCAAGCGCTTCCCAGTAGAGCCACAAAAGCACTTTCACGCCCCGCTGCTTTCCGTAAGTGATAATTTCCGGGATGTTTACCTCCGGGACGTAGGTCAGAATGCTCGTTGGATGCGCGAAGTCACCGTTCTTCGCCGGGCACCAACCCGCATCCACGAGCATGTACTCAAGATGATGCTCGGCAGCAAAATCGATGTAATGCTCCATGGTGGCGGTGTTCATTCCCGGTTGGAAGCTGACGTTCTGGTCAAAATCACCTGACCACCAATCCCACGCGGCTTTGCCGGGGATGATCCAGGAACTGTCACCGATCGCCGACGGCGGGTTGAGATCCAAAATGAGATAGTTGGATTCGATCAAGCCGCCGGGGCGGTCGTCGATCAAGAGCACCCTCCAGGGAGTTGCCTTGGGAGTGGTGCCAACCACAACCCGGTCCATGCGGTCGCGGCTGGGCGAAAGTTTGCTTACCAGGGCATGCTCAAACCCCGCTACACCCCCAACGTACATTCCGGCGTAGTTGTTAAGGTCCGCTTCCAGAAGTCCCACCCAGGGACCACCCTCCGTCTCCACGAGCAGCGGCAGATTGATGATGGAAGCAGGCTTGATCGCGTTCAGATTGGTCTTGCGGTACTCACCTTCGTTCTCGGTATTGAATCGGTGCATGTTCAAGGCAAATGCCGAAGCGTCGCGGGCGAAATAGAAACCAGTGTTCTCCGCCATGAGTGTGAACTTTTCCATTGCACTCTGCTGCGGCAGGTAATAACGGAATGCCACGCCTTCATTGTAGGCGCGAAAAATCACATCCACCTGGCGGCCGGGCGAATGCTCCTCGCGCAGTGATACCCGAAGCTGATTGTAATGGTCAGGAACTTCCCGCAGCGCGCCAAGGCGATTCGTCCACTTCTCATCGTGGGAATGGCGGTCAGTGCCGATTATCTCAAAGTCATGGTCCAGTGGGGGAGCGCCCTCAAAGTCCAACCCAAGGGGGGAGTCAATCAACACCGGCACACCACCATAACTGACGCGATAGTAGGCACGCACGCCGGGAAGGTAGGGTTGGGGATTGGACTTGAGCTCAAAGGAAATCACCACCTTGCCATCGGGTGATGCAACGGTAAAGCCATCCGCGGCACGGGCGGCGCGGGTCGGGGCAAGGCCGATAACCAGAGCTAAAGTCACAAGGGAGAAGAGCGCAGATCCGCGAACCATTAAATTTTCCTCCATGAGGGGTTTGCCGGAACCGGAAATCAGGCACAAAGGTGTTTGAGTTGCCGGCAAGCTTGTTCGTACTTGGGGAACTTCTTTTCGGCCTCGCGGAACTCCCGCGAGTGTACGATTCTCCGGCGGCCCCGCCGTTCAACCGGAAACCGGATGTGCAGCATTTCATGATAAACCACGTATTCCACCACATAGCGCGGAACGGCGGGAGAATCAAGTTTGCGGCTGATGATGATCGTCGCGTGGCCGGAATCGTAATGACCCAGGATTCGGCGGGAGTTCTGGTGGCTCCAGCCCAGGCGGGACGGGGGAATTTCGCCTCGGAAGAAGCGTTGATTCACGACTTGAAAGATTTCTTCCAGGTCGTATGTGCGGCCGCGCGGGGGCAACAGGCGCTTGGTACCACGTTCGCGCCGTGCGGCGTCAATGCGGGTGCGTATCGCCGGCCGGAAAGTGTAGGCAAGATAGCACTCACTGGCCTCGCGCGAAGGGCGCCGCCGAAAGATTCGCGAGAGCAGGATTTCCGCCAAGGCTTCCAGCACCAACGGCGACGCTTCCGCCAACACGTCAGAAATGCGCGCTCGTAAAGCGCCATTGCGCACCGTGATGGTGCTGCGTAAACCCGCAAAGGGATGGAAACGCGCATCAATGCTTGCGATGGGCGACTTGATGCGAAGCCGGGAAAACACCCGCCGAAAGATTTCCGTGGGGTCGGGAGGAGCGAGCGGCAGGACGAGCTGTTCAGCTTGTTTCATAGAAGCAGTGGCTAGTGGTTAGTGGCAAGTGGTTGGCTCGTAGTCGCTAGCCACTATCCACTACCCACCGCCCTTCAGTCCTCGTCCTTATCGGTCGGGGGGCCTTTCTCATGCTCTTTCTTTCGCAATTTGCTTTCATCCTTGCTGCGGTGCTTTTCCTCCTTCTCACGGTCTTTAATCGTCTGAGCGTCCACTTTTGCTTCGCGCTTCAATTCGCCAAACATCTTTGATTGCTCGGAGAGTGCCTTGGTGGCGCCGTCAAGCGCATCGCTGAAATCATCAATGGCATCGCTGAGCGATTTGCGGTAACCGGCGGAATAAGGATCCGACGATTCTTCCGCATGCCGCAATTGGTCAAGCTGGTGAGGGCCCATTTCCAGGACCTTCTTAAGACCGGAGCGCATGTCGTCATGCCGATCGAAGTGGTCCTCAATCCAGTCCTTCAGGGCATCGGTGATGCGAATATACTGGTCGAGTTGGGTATCCAGGTAAGCGGGAATATCGTAATCCGGGTTCGGCGCCCGGTCCCGGTAATCATCGAAGCGCGTCAGACGAGTTTGCGCGAACGACAGATACTTTTCGATGCGTTGGGAAGGATCCTGAGCTTCTCGCAACTGCTCGGTTTCTTCATCGCTAAGGTAATCCGCTTTTTCCTTTCCCCAGGCAACACCCAGAGAGACCACCAGCAACAGAACCGAAGTCATCAAGGTGCGCATACCGTAATCACCGCATATCCGGAGAACTTGCCGGGGTTGTGGTCGTTTGCGGAGGGGGCGGGCCTTTGCGGTTCCGGGAGGCGCCCTCGGGAAACAACGCGTGGAGAACCTCCGACCGGGTCTTTTCTAATTCCTGTTCAGCATTCGTAATAGGGGTGCGGTCAAAGTAGCTCACTGCCGGCCCAAGGTCTTGCAGCGAGCGCACATTTTCGCGGAGCGAAATATCCAGCTCTCTGAATCCCTCCGGTTGTTTCGAGGCCTTGCGTCCGGAGTCCCGGAGAAATTTCCACGCGGTTTTCGTCTCGTCGACAAACGTGTCAAGAAGCTTTGCCCCCGCTTCGGTCTGGCCCTGCGCATAAGCTTCATGAACCTGGGCGAGTTTCAGGCTGGCGAGCTTGATTTCGTCCTTTGCCTTCTTGACTGGGTTCTGCTCGCTCGCGATCCGCTGGAGAAGTTGCTCCTCGGTTTCCCGACCGAAGAGGTACGAGCCTGCTATTAATATCCCCAGCGCCGCCAACCAGACCGAAATGGCTTTCCAGCGTCGCCCTTCCATACCCCTGATTATAACTATTTTGAAAGCTCCCGGCGGAGAAGCTTTGCGCGTTGGGTGGCTTGCCATTCCTGATCCGGGTTCTTTCCATTCGAAAGCTGCAGGAAGTGCTCGTAATTGGCAAGCGCCGGTTTGCGCGCCATCAGGTGGTCGTAGCAGGTTGCCAGGACGAAAAACACATAGGGGGACGCATCGGGCGCTTTTGCCAACAATTCCAGAATCGGAATCGCCTCCGAATAGCGCTTTTGCAGGTCCAGGCTGGAAGCCAAGCCGATGGCGGCGTCACGATTGTGCGGGTCCAATTTCAGGCTGGTACGGAACTCCTCCTCCGCCTCGGGGAATTTCTGCTCCTTCAATAAGACCTCGCCGAGAGCGCGATGGAGATCCGAGACGCCCGGTTGTGCGTTTATCGCCAGTCGATAATACTTCTCCGCTTCCGGGAGCTTCTTCAGGCGCGCGTAAACATCACCCAACGCCGCCGTCAGCATGGGCTGGTCAGGCTTGACACGATAGATGCTTTCCAGGGCGTCGCGGGCCTTCTCGTCTTCCTTTTGCAGCAGGTAGAGCCGCGCCATGTGGAATTGGGTCTCCACGTCATCCGGCCGCGATGCCAGGTATTTTTCAAAGTGGGTAACCGCTTGGGCTGGGTCGTTCATCGCTTCCGCAGCCAGGGCCGCTCCCAAGTCTGCTTGTACCAGTTTTGGATCCAAGGCTAGAGCTTGCTGAAATGCGGCAAGGGCCTCCGCCGGATGCTTTCGGCGCAGGTCGAGCTGGCCAAGTTCATATTGCGCCATGGGCAGGCGAGGGTCGAGGCGGATCGCCTCCTGATACTCTTTCAGCGCTGCCTCCGGCTGACCCGTTTGAGCGAGTGCCCGCGCGTAGTACAAATGCGAGCGGGCGTGCTCCGGCTTCAGTGTAGCGGCCTTCTGTAAATGCTCCAGGGCGGCCTGCGGCTGATTTTTCTCCATTAGCAGAATTCCCAAATTCAGCCGCGTCAGGAAAACGTCGGGCGCAAGCTCCAGGGATTTCTGGTAAGCCTTGATCGCTTCATCGGGTTCGCGCAGGCCCGTGTAAGCATAACCCAGGTCGAACCACGCTTCCGGCATGTCAGGCTGCTTGGCCACGACAGCCTTCAACGCCTTCACGGCCTCGGGATAGTCCTTTCGCGTCAGCGCATCGTCCGCCGTATGCAGTAAAGCGGAAAGATCCGAGGAGCCCACGGAAGGGACAGCCAGCGCGGGTCCGGGGCCGCTTGCCGCCTTTTTCAACACTTGAATGAGTCGCTCGGTGGCGCCTGCTTTGCGCAAATCATGCTCAAGCGCGGGAGTCATCTTGAAGTCGACTCCGTCTCTGCGGGCGAAAGCCTCGATCTGCTGAGCAGGAACATGGGCCTGAAGCATGCTGAGAGTTTGTTCCTGCGATAGTGGCGCGCCCTTCTCCTCGCTGGAAGCAGGCGGAGATGGAACGGGGGTGGGTCGTCCGGCCAAGGCATGTGCAGCCCCGCCGGAAGAGATGACCAAGGCCAGGGAGGCCACTGTTATCGTCAGGTAGTTTGTGTAGCGCGAAATAGAGCCCATAGCGTCAATTCTTCGTTATTGCCGGGTCGCGTGGCGGCTGGGAGTTCGGAAAATACTTTGCCAGGAACTTTCCCGTCAGCGAGAGGCGGTTATTCAGCAGGCTTTCAGGCGGACCGGCCGCCACGACATACCCCCCGGAATCTCCGCCCTCAGGGCCAAGGTCAATGATCCAGTCCGCGGTTTTCAGGACCTCCATATTATGTTCGATAATCAAAACCGTGGAGCCGGCTTCAATCAGGCGTTGGAAAGCCGTAAGCAATTTGCTGATGTCGTCAAAGTGCAGGCCGGTGGTGGGCTCATCGAAAATAAAAAGATTGTTGTCGGTTGTCCGATGCGCCAAATGAGCAGCCAGGCGCACGCGCTGGGCTTCTCCCCCGGAAAGCGTGGTGGCGGACTGCCCCAGCCGCAGATACCCCAGCCCAACTTCCTCCAGCACACGGAGCTTGCTGGTTAACTTGGGAACATGGGAAAAGAAGGCCAAGGCCTCTTTAACCGTCATCTGCAGCACGTCGTAGATGTTCTTGCCCTTGTAATGAATTTCCAAAACGCTCGCCTTGAAGCGGCGGCCCCGGCACTCCTCGCAAACCAGGTCAACATCGGCGAGGAATTGCATCTCCATCGTCACCGTGCCGTCGCCCTGACAGGTCTCGCAGCGCCCTCCGGGGATGTTGAAGGAAAAATGACCGGGCGTATAACCCCGCTTGCGCGCTTCCGGCGTAGAAGCAAAGGCATCGCGAATGGCGTCAAAAGCCTTGATGTACGTAACCGGATTGGAGCGCGGGGTGCGGCCCAGCGGCGATTGATCAACCAGCACAATTTCCGAAATCAACTGGTCGCCATCAATGCTTTCGCACTCGGCGCGGGGCGCGGGAAGACCGCGTCGCGAGATCAGCGCGTTGTAAAGCACGTCGTGAACCAGCGTTGATTTTCCCGATCCCGACACGCCACTGACGCACACCATGAGTCCGAGAGGAATATCCACATTGATCGACTTCAAGTTGTGCTGGCGCGCTCCGCGAATCCGCAGCCAGAACTTGCCGGGCTTGCGGCGTTCCTCCGGAATGGGGATTTGCAGTTCTCCCGAGAGGTACCGCCCGGTGAGCGAATGCGGGTCAGCGAGAATTCCTTTCATGTCGCCCGCGTAAATAATGCGGCCCCCGTGCTCGCCGGCGCCGGGGCCGAGGTCCAGCAACTTGTCGGCCTCCGCCATCATTTCCGGATCATGCTCAACCACCAGCACCGTATTCCCCAGGTCGCGAAGGTTTTTCATGATCTCAATCAAGCGGCCGGTGTCGCGAGGGTGCAATCCAATGGAAGGCTCATCCAAAACATAAAGCGCGCCCACCAGGTTGGATCCCAGCGCCGTGGCCAACTGAATACGCTGCGATTCGCCGCCCGACAGCGTGGAAGCAAGCCGGTCAAGCGTGAGGTATTCCAATCCAACACGGTAAAGGAACTTCAAACGCGATTGGATTTCTTCCAAGATTTTGTCCGCAATCGTCTGCTGCTGTGGCGACAGGTGCAGCTCATTGAAAAATTGATAGGCATCCTGAATGGACAGGCGGCAGACTTCGGTAATGCTTTTCTGCTGCACCCGCACGTTCAGCGCTTCACGGCGCAAACGCCCTCCATGGCATTCGGGGCACAGGGTATAACCGCGATAACGGCTAAGGAACACACGCACGTGGAGCTTGTACTTCTTTCGCTCCAGGTAGGCAAAGAATCCGCGAATGCCCTCGAAATCGTCATCGCCCTCCAGCAGCCAGAGGCGTTGGTCGGGAGTAAGTTTGTAGTAGGGGACCTCCAGGGGAATCCCCTTCGCCCGCGCGGCACGTTTCATTTCATTTTGCGGCGCACGGTAGCGCGGCTTGGTCCAGGGCTCAACCGCTCCATCGGCCAGGCTCTTGTTCTTGTCAGGAATCACCAGGTCGAGGTCAAAATCAACGGTATTCCCGAACCCCTGGCACCGCGGGCAGGCCCCGTAAGGATTGTTGAAGGAAAAAAGGCTCGCCTCGGGGTCTTGATAAACAATTTTGCAAGTCTTGCATTCAAAGCGCTCATTGAATACCCATCGTTCCGGGGGAAAGGCAGGATCAGGCGAAAGGAATTCCAGGATCGCTTCACCGGACTCGCGGTAGCAAAGCTCCACTGAATCGATGACCCGCTGGCGAATGTCCGCAGATGCGGCAAGGCGGTC
Organism: uncultured Acidobacteriota bacterium; assembly: GCA_964438685.1. Taxonomy (GTDB): domain Bacteria; phylum Acidobacteriota; class Terriglobia; order UBA7540; family UBA7540; genus Bog-366. The sequence continues at coordinate 16,736 of CAYTMD010000002.1, read as the reverse complement.
CACCAGAATGTAGACGGGCTGGGCAAAATCCACGTCGAGCAGAGACTCTGGCGCGGAGAATTCAAAAACCCGGCCATGCTGGTACAAACGGTTGTAACCCCGTTGGCGAAGGGCAAAGAGTCTGGGCTTCAACTCATCACTGGGCGGCGCGGGCCCCACCACCGACGGAGAAAGACCGGTACCCACGCCGGCGGCTGGCTGCTTGCGCTTTGCGGGTTTGGCCCGCTTTGGAGCGCCAGTTACCGACGGTGAAGCATCCATGAGCCCGGGAGGGATTTCGGGAGTCTTCGAGTCCGCCAAAGGCACCGGGTTGACCTGAAACAGCACGTAAAAACGGCGCCCCGGTTCCTGCGCCAGGACCCGTGCTGCGATGGCGTCAACATGGTCCCTTTGCACCACCTGGCCGCAGCGATAACACGTGGTGACGCCGATGCGCGCAAAGAGCAGGCGCAGGTAATCATAAATCTCCGTTGCCGTCGCCACTGTCGAGCGCGGATTGCGTGTGGTGTTTTTCTGGCGGATGGCCACGGGCGGCGCGATTCCTGAAATCTCGTCGACGTCAGGTTTTTCCATGCGTTCCAGAAATTGCCGCGCATAAGCTGAGAGCGACTCCACATAACGGCGCTGGCCCTCGGCATAGAGCGTGTCAAACGCCAGGCTGGACTTCCCCGAACCCGAGAGCCCGGTGACCACGGTGATTTTGTTATGGGGGATGGTGCAATCGATATTCTTCAGATTGTGGACGCGCGCTCCGCGGACGATGATCTCCTCGCCGAGCGAACTTCTCCGCGCGATTCCGGAAACCCCTGCGCCGGCTACGGGGTTTCTCGACGCGCTCTTGGCAGCGGGTTCGGCCCCCCCCCGCGTCTCAACCAGCGCACCCAAACTATCGGAATGATTCTCACTTGTGCTCAAGGATCTCCTACTCATCGCCCGGGAGCCACCATCCCCCGCACCGCAGGCGCATGCATACGGTTGGTCCCAAGCTCCACAGCCTAAACAACCAATTATATGTCGCGGTGAATCAGCGTGCAAAGTGGAGTTGCGGGGTCAGTTTGGTGAACTGACCGGCAGGAACAGAGATTAGGCTCGGAGAGAGATGAACTTGTCAGGGAAGGCCCCTACTGAGGTACGCAAAATACCGTGACGGCTTACTCTTTGTGGCGCCGCCGCCCAGGCGGCGTTTTCCGGTGCCGGCAGGATGCCAGCGCTACGCTGGATCTGTCACTCTATTTTGCGTAGCTCAGTAGAGGGCCAAGTACTGTCAATGTTGACTTACTGCTGGCCGATGGGTAAGTTCTGCAGATGCGTACCCTTGGGTTCCTCAGTTCCACAGTTATATTCTTCGTAATCTCGGTGGTTGGCGTATTCGCGCAAACCCGGACGGTCGCCATCACGGTCGATGATCTTCCTTTTGCCCATGGAATTTACCTTCACAACAACCTCTCGGCGGAAGCGTCGGCGGCCTTGCGCGTCAACGGCAGTCTCTTGAGTGCGTTTAGGGCCCACCACATACCGGTAACCGGTTTTGTGATCCAGGAGCACGTCGAATCTCTTGGCCCCGCGGGGGCCCAGATCCTGAAGCAGTGGGTCGGTCAAGGGTTCGATCTCGGAAATCATACCTACTCGCATCCTGATATCTACGATCTCTCCACAGAAACCTTCGAGGAAGAGATTCTGCGCGGTGAGTCCGGAATCGCACCGCTCCTGAAAGAAGTGGGGAAAAAGCCCGAATACTTCCGGTTTCCAATGAATGAGACCGGCGACACGAAAGCGAAGCACGACGCGATCGCCGCTTTTCTTTCTCACCATGGATACCGGGTAGCCACCTGCACAATTGATAATTCCGACTATGTCTTTAATGCTGCTTACCTCCGGATGCTCGAGAAGGATGACGGCCCCAGCGGGCAAAAACTACGCCATGATTATCTCGCCTACACGAGCGTCGAAATCGACTATTACGCCGCCCTGAACAAACAGGTTTTCGGGTATGAGCCTCCTCAGGTCATGGTCTTGCATGACAATCAGCTTAATGCCGATTTGATCGAGCAACTGATCACCCTCTTCCAGCGGAAGCAATATAAGTTTGTATCCCTGGATGCGGCGCAGTCTGACCGTGCGTACCATACTCCTGATACGTACATCAGCCGGTTTGGGCCTATGTGGGGATACCGCTGGGCCAAAGAGCGAGGGGTCAAAGTAAATGGCAGGTTGGAGCTCGACCCGCCACAGTGGATTGTTCATTACGGCCGGCCAATCCACCCGCCAGCCCGGTGAAGAGGTTCACGTATCAACGCGGCCGAGAGTGGCGATCGAGCAGATGGAACAATAGAGCATTTTGCAGGCCGCCTTGCTCCGCCAACGCCTGCCGCACAGCAGTAGATTCACTGCCATCGAACGGCAACGTATTCCCGTCCTCGAAACGAAGGGAGTCGCTCTTGAGTATGGTCCCCGACACGGTCCGCATGTAATAGCTGCCGTCGTCGACGAAACCTGTCGCACCGTAGGGGTCCATCCACAAGAACAAGCGACGTTTCGTTATGTCGGGGTTCCACAGGGTCGTGCCCTCTTCCAATTCCCGCCCGGCAGTCAGTCCCACGAGGTCCAGGATCGTTGGCGCCATATCGAGGTGGGACGTTGGCTGCTCCAGTGTGACCGTGTGTTTAAGCACTTCGGGCACATAAATGAGGAGCGGCACGCGAAGTGTAGCGTCGTCCAGTTTGCCGGGAGAGGCGAGTTGCAGGTGTTGCTCCGGGGCAGGCGACCATCGAAGCCCGTGGTCGGCCGTCACCACAATAATGGTGTGGTCCAGGGCTCCATCGCGTTCCAATTCGTCAATTAGCGTACCAAGCCACGCATCCTGATGGACGGCCAGCGCATGGCCCCGCTGCTCCTGCGAAGTGGATTTCCGGCCGGGCAGCTCACGCCACGGGTCGTGCGCTATTTCCGGAAAGAAAGCGGCCGTGAACTTCTGTTTACCGGCTGTCCATCGATGGATGTCGTCCCGCAACGCTCCCAGCACCTGAAGGTCATTTTTTTCCACATAGCTGATGGGCCCCAGGAATGTTTCCCACCCCCCCTTGTCAACAGCGTCATCGATGCTAGGTCCCACGATCCTTTCAAAGCCCAAACTCTTCAACATGCGGTCGTCGCGTGCTTTTTCCACGTTCCACACATAACCATAGTATGCGGTCTGATATCCGGCACTTCTCAGGCTGCGAACCATCCCTGGAAACTCGATTTGACGGTCGCCGATGGCAGCGCCAACTTCCGATTTTATGTACAACGAGGTGAAGAGTGAGAAGACCGCCTGGCTGGTTCCGGGAAACGTCGTGTAGTGCTTCGCGGCAACAAAGGCGTGTGGGCGTAAACGCCGGACGTTGGGCATGTCGCGCAACGAATCAATGGCCGGATCGAATACACGCGCGGAGGTAGCTTCGAGGACAAAAAAGAGAACGTTATAGTCCTTCGCACTGCCAAAGAATGTGGAAGGAGAGGCCTGTTGAAAGTGCGAGTCCTTCCGGTACAACTGGTTTAGTTCCGGGATGCTGCGCGCCCGCATGTTGGCATCGTCGGTATCCGTATCGGCCCAGGCTGCGTGCGCTGTCATCTCCAGCAGGGGCGGACTCCATGCCAACCTGGGCGAGCGCGGAACTGAGGCTAAGGCACTTACGGCCGCGCCCACGCCAAAAATGAAAAGACACATGTAATTTGCCCAGCGTCCCGGCCGGCGAACGGAGGCGAAGGCGATGACAATTGCCAGTACCGCTGCCAAAACCCACACCACAAGGCCAGCGGCTTCGATGGGTAACATCCAGATGATACTGCCATCATGCTTGGTCAGCGCCCACATCGTGACGGTCCACAAGGTCTTTACGGTGGCAAATCCATTGGTTGCACCGTAAACCCCTGCTTCCATTGCCAATAGGATTTGTGCAAGAAGAGAGACCGTCGCGCTCACGGCCAGTCGCGCATATACGGGGAGGAAGTAAGTCAAACAGAACAACACCACCGGCATGAGCAGAAATCCAAGCAGCAGATCGGAGCGGAAGAGGAGCACCTTTTCCGCAACGGTCAGGAACCCAGCACTGCGGAGACCGAGCGCACTTTCACGGAAGCCACGAATGCAGAGGATGATGTACTTCAGAGATAAGGCACTGACAGCAGGAACCAACCATGGCAAGAGAGTGAGGCCCGGTTTTTTCTGCTCGCACCACCACTTGAACTTTCGCACGCCCGTCTTCGAGCACATTGATAACCAGATTCTTTCCCGAAAACGCCAAAATGTCCATCCGCCTCATTCATTTGTGAGCTCCGGGAATTCCGGTCTTATTTTTCGGTCGATTTTGGCCATTCCCTGAAGCGCCCGATTACTGGGTAGATGGCACGTAAAGCAAACGGTAGGGGCCGATGGAGGCGGCACGAGCCTGAGGTCACTTGCCGGTCACGCGGTTGCACGGCAAATGAATGCCTTTGCCCAAAGACGCTGTTCTCCCAAAATGGATTTCAAGGTATGAATGAGGGTGGCAGACAGGGGCTCAGGTAGGGTGAAGCCGCCGGTGGAACCGGCTTGCCGATCCACCGGCGGCTTAAAATTACGGTTCTTACTGAACAGGCGGCTCTTGTGACTTCGGGGTAGACCCGACGGGAGGGCCGGAATGACCACCAGGGTGTCCGGTAGGATGTCCCTGGCCACCATGGTGCTCGCGTCCGGGACCGCCGCCGGCTCCACGGTGCTCCATGAAGGCCTTGACCTTCTTCAGTTGCTCCGGCGTCAGCACACTACGCGCGGAAAGCAGGGTTTCCACGTGCTGCTTTTCCATCTTCCCACGCAGGGCATTGACCTCATCAAGCTTCTGCATAATCGCGTCGTGGTCAGGATTATCCGCCTTCATCAGTTCGCGCAGTTCAATGTGACGCAACTCCATGTCCGCGCGAGTCTGCACCGCGGTCTTCTCTGACTCCACGCCGAGCTTATGCAAGCGTCCAACCTGCTCATCAGTGAGACCCAGCATTTCCCGCACTCGGGGATTTTCCGCCATGCGCAGAAGGTGCATGCCGCCGCCAAATTCGTGCTCACCGCCGCGTTGCCAACCCATCCTGCGTTCTCCGGGGCCGCCGAATCGTCCCGGGCCGCCGCCCGCAAATTGATGCGGACCATTTCCCCACGGGTGCTGCCCGCCACCACCAAATTGATGCTGGCCTTGTCCCGGGCCGCCGCCTTGTGGGGCGCCTTCCTCAGCCCAAGTCACAACCGCTGCCGCCAGCAGAACCATAAGACTCAATATCCCAATCGCAATTTTGCGTCGCATAATCAGTTCCCTCCACACATTCTTCGACGGATTATACACCCGCCTCGTTACCATGCGTCTATAGCTCGGTGCATATTTAACAAGAGTTAACAAGTCACGCCTTGCATTTAACAAAGTTAACACTCGCCAGCCCTCCATGTACGCAAACACCGGCAGGGAATAAAAGTTCCGGGGGACACATTGGCGGAAATAGCGACGCGGTCTTTGCACAGATGGAGGCTACTCCCCTGCCGGCCGACAAATGTCACTTGTCTCCAAGGATGGGGGAATTTGATTGCGCGGCGGCGCCGATCCTCAAGCGCATCAGACTATTACTTGTGGTCGTGCATTCCTTCCTCGATGAGCTTGTAAAAGTCAGCAGCGGGTGGGGCGCCAACAATTGTCCGCCCGTTGATAAAGGTGGTGGGAGTTTGTCCGACGCCAAGCGCATCCCCCTCGCGCATGTTCGCTTCAACACGCGACAGGGAGTCCTTGGCATCGATGCAGGCAGCAAGCTTCATGTTATCCACCCCTGCTTCTGCGGCGATATGTAGCAGCAGGTCGCGGGCATGATCACCGGAGACAGTTGCCTGATCTTTGTAAATGGCGGAGCGAAAGGCCACGTACTTGGAAGGGTCAATCTGATAAGTGCATTGGGCGGCAATGGCGCCGGTGAGCGCCCACTCATGCATGGTGACAAGCGGAAATTCCTTGAACACCACGCGCAGCTTGTCGCCGTATTTGGGTATGATTTCCGTCTCCAACTCTTCGTGCAAGCGCGCACAGACCGGGCATTCAAGGTCAGAGTACTCAACCAGCGTAACTGGCGCATTCGCAGGACCCTGCGTTGGCTGGTCACGGAGTGAAATAAGCCGCACAATATCCTGCCGGGGGTCGCCGCCAAGGTTGAAGATGCTTCCCTCAACCAAATAACGCATGTTCTTGGAAATAAAAAGAGGTTGCGACCGCTTGTCCTTTCCATCGTCAAGCGTAACCGTGGTTTCAAGAAAATCCGGGTAGGCGCTTTCGCGCAATTCGGTCATGGTGATTTTAACGGTGTCAGGAATACTGAAGCGGTCCCGGACGTAACGAATTATCTTTTCGTGTGATATCGGGTGGACCGGAGCCTGTGCGATGAGGGAGGGCACCGCGGCCAAAACAACACCCAGCAGGCCCAGAAGGGCGAAACATCGAAGTGGAAGTCGGCTCATCGGGACATGAACTCCTTTCGCTTGAACCTCGTTGTGATGCGGGAAGAGCGGAAAGCGTGATTTTAACCACGGCACCCATTAATTGCAATTTCTATAGCGGCGCGGGGTTCAGGGCTCTGCAGGAATCACCGGTCCTGCGCGGTCGCACCCGCCACCTTTATTTCCCCGACATCAGCTTTTCAATTTCTTCCACGGTGCGTGGCAAGCGTTGGCTGAGCAGTTCATTGCCGTTAGGAACAATGAGAATGTCGTCCTCAATGCGAACCCCGAGTTTTTCTTCCGGAAGGTAAATGCCCGGCTCCATGGTGATCACCATCCCGGGTTGGAGTTCTTGATTGTAGTCGAGGGGGTCGTGAACGTTCAGGCCGATGGGATGGCTCAGTCCGTGAATAAAGTACTGGCCTAGTGGCTGGCCGTGTAAATCCTTCCCGTGCGTGTTGATGTAGTCGTAGGCAATTTCATACAGGCCCTTCACCCCGTGGCGTCCCATGTACATGCCAGGCCTGGCAGCTTCAAGGGCCGCGTTCTGGGCGCCCAAGACGATTTCATAGATCTCGCGTTGTCGCGGCGTAAAGTGACCATTCACCGGCAAGGTGCGGGTGATGTCACTGGTATAGCCGCTGTAGGAGCCTGCCACGTCCATCACCACAACATCTCCGTCCTGCATTTGCCTCGAGTCCCCATCGTAGTGCAGTACGGTGGAGAAAAATCCCGAACCGACAATGGGGGGATAGGATGGCCATTCGCAGCCTTCGCGCTCGAAAGTGTACTGCATCAGCGCGGCGATCTGGTATTCCCACGCACCGGGCTTGACCGCTCTCATCGCGGCCAGATGGGCGTCAACCGATGCCTCTACCGCTCGGCGGATCAGAGCAATCTCGCCCGGACTTTTCACCGCACGCATGTGGGCGACGGGCAGGCGCAGGTCGGCAAGCGCGGCCTGCGGCGCGATCCCGCGAAGATTTCTGGCCATGTCCGACTGAAAGTAATCTTCACCGCTCTCGGGTTGGGCAGAGAGCTCCGTGTAAATCCTCGAAGCGCCCTTGAGGGCCGCCTGAAGATCGGTGGCGAATTGCGAGGTGTCGTGAACGGTTTGAAAGCCCGTGCGGGCAGTGGCATCGGAGTCTTCCGGGGCCAGCTTCGGTCCTGTCCATTTCTCTTCCGCAGGGTCGTGGGCAGGGATATAGAGGATCTCTTTTCCCAACTCCGCCTCCCCGCCTGGTGGATGAACCTTGGGCACCAGCAACATGATGGCATCCGGCTCATTCCACCCGGTGAGGTAATAGAACTGTTCGTTCTGCCGGAAAGACGTGACGCTGGCCGCCACATCAGCGTCGCGATATCCGTAAAGCACGACCACGCCATCGCCGCCCGTGTCCCGAATCAGGCGCGCGCGCCGCTCGTGAAACATGGAGAGCGGCTCGCGCTCCCATGCGCCCGCCGACAACTCGGCTCCTAGAGATGCCGCCACTGTAAGTGTCGCCACCACCAACATTTTGTACAGAATCTTAAATTGCACTGATTCCCCCTTGGAAAGTGAGCGTATAGCATAACGCCAAGGTCAAGTTTCACGGCACTCGGTTTATAACACGGGGTTTATGACCGCCTGAATTGATTCTTTCTATAGGAGAACTATGCACGTGTGATTCTGCGGGTGATCCGCCAGTCAATCTTAACCTGGCGATAGTGCGGTGGCAGTTGGGATAGCTTGTCTACTCAGTGTATGTTCGGCTCGGATGGCTGCCCTTTGGGGGGCCGCTTGGTCAGGAAAATCAGGGGAATCAGTATGAGAACCAGCACCCCCAGATATTGAAAGACCCGGACCAGCGCCACCATGGCGGCTTCGCGCTGTACGAAGCCAAAGAGAGTGGCATAGGCTTGCAGGTCAGCCAACCCCGGGCCGGAACCCGCGTACAAACCCCTGAGTCCTCCGAACAGTCGCAACGCCAAAGGGGAATTCGGAGTGATATTGGCGACCAGAAGATTGGTGTGCTCCTGCCCCATGCGGGTCATCATCGTGGCGACCAGGGATATGCCAATTCCTCCACCGATATTCCGCACCATGTTGAACAGACCCGTGGCGTTCCCCATTTTCTCTTTGGGGATGGCCGTCATGGCCAGCACCGTGAGCGGGACAAAAGCCAAGCCCAGCGACAGGCCTTGCAGGAACTGCGGCCAGAATACATTCCAAAAGCCGACTTGGAGGTTTAATCCCATCAACTGATGAAACGAAATGACAAAGCCCAGCACACCGCCCACAAAGACCTTACGCGGGTCAAATCTGTTCATGAGGACGGAGGCCAGCGGCATGGAGATGACCCCTCCCAAGCCCAAGGCCACCATGGCGACACCGGCTTGCATCGACGGATAGCCGAGCAGCGTCTGTAGCCAAATGGAAATCGTCACCTGGCTCCCATACATCACAAAGACCAGGACGGCGTTGGACAGAGCGGCGGCAGCAAAGGATATCTTTCCAAAGACGCGCAGGTCGGCAACCGGGTCGCGTGCCATCAACTCGCGCACCACCCAAAACGCGAGTCCCGCCACAAAGGTCACCCCCAGGAAAACGATGTACCGGGAATCGAACCAATCCTCTTCCTGCCCCTTGTCTAGCATGATCTGGAGCGCAGCCACCCAAACCACCAGGGTCGCGAGGCCCCAGGAATCCACCGGCGCTTTCGAACGCCGAATGTAGTGGGGATCATGCAGAAACGCTTTGACCATGAGGACGGAGATCACACCCACCGGCAAGTTGATATAGAAGATCCAACGCCAGGAGAGGTTGTCGGTCAGCCAGCCACCCAGAACCGGTCCGAGCACCGGCGCCACAATCACCCCCATCGCCCAGATTGCCATGGCTTTGCCGTGTTGCTTGGGAGGAAACACCTCCAGCAAGACCGCCTGCGACAGCGGTTGTAGTGAGCCGCCACAGGCACCTTGGATAACACGGAAGGTCACCAGCATCCCCATGGTTGGTGCGATGCCGCAGAGCAAGGAGGCGAGTGTAAAACCGATGGTGGAAACCAGAAGCAGGTTTTTCCGTCCAAAGTGATTGGCCAACCATCCGGAAATCGGAATGACAACACCGTTGGCCACGAGATACGAAGTGAGCACCCACGTTGCTTCATTGGTAGTCGCGGAAAGGCTGCCGGCAATGTGCGTCAGGGAGACGTTGACGACGGTCGAGTCCAGCACTTCCATGAAGGTCGAGAGCATCACGGCGATGGTGATGAGCCAGGGGCCCTCGGCCAATCTTGCAAGGCGGATAGTCGGCTCCAAATGGCGATTCTGGGAGAATCCGGAAGCCGTGCTCATCGGCAGTCACCCTCGACGGGAATTCCCAATCGCTCACAGAGTGTCCGCGCGAAAGGGGAAGTGCAGAGGAAGCGCCCGCGGGATCGCGAAAGAGTGAGCAGCGCTTCTTCACCGGCGTGGTCCACGCAGGTGATTCCATCCAGATCAATCTCCACCTCGTCTTGATTTGAGCAACACTGGGGGACCGCGTTGGGCAGGCAATCTGCCCATTCCCCAACCAGTTGCCCACTGAGGACGACCTTTACTCGATCGCGGAGATAGAGGATCGTGGTTCGTAGCATGCTCAGGATTAGTGCAACTTCTGCGCCAACCTGTTTGTCTTTTAAGTGCATTGTAATTATGTGCTTACATGCGTGTGTAAGGGCACATGCCGACGGTGTTTGCCCGAAGGTTGGCATCTGCCCAATATTAGGCAAGGATCAGGTTAATTCCGAAGGGGGATAAAAAGGCTTAATGTTCAAGAGGCGCATTCGATATTGGAGTGTTGTGCGCTTCAAACCGAGCAGCACCGCCGCGCCTTGCGGGCCACTCACGCGTCCATTGGTTTTCCGCAGAGCTTCCAGAATCGCCTCGCGCTCGACTTCCCGCAGGTTCAGGCTTTGGGACCTTCCCTGCCCCACTCGTTTCGTATGGGATGGTCGCAGTTCCTCCAGCGGCACTTCCAGGCACTCACCCGTGGTTAGAATCACCGCCCGCTCGATGAAGTTCTGCAATTCCCGGATATTCCCCGGCCACGTCCACTCGGTCATGGCCTGCAGCGCCGGAGTGGGAATCTCCCTGATCCTCTTCTTCATGCGGCGGGCGAAGCGGGCCACGAAGTATTCGACCAGCAGTGGAATGTCTTCCCGTCTTTCGCGCAGGGGTGGCAATTGAATGGGGAAAACCGCCAGCCGGTAGTAAAGGTCTTCGCGAAACTCACCGCTCGCGACCATTTGCGAGAGATCCCGGTTGGTGGCGGCGATCAGGCGGGCGTCAACCTTTTGGGTGCGCGTGCTTCCCAATCGTTCGAATTCCTTTTCCTGCAAAACGCGCAGAAGCTTGGGCTGAAGATCCAGCGCGATGTCGCCAATCTCGTCAAGAAAGATGGTGCCCCGGTGCGCCAATTCAAAGCGCCCGGGCTTGGTTGCCACGGCTCCGGTGAAGGCGCCGCGCTCGTGCCCAAAGAGTTCACTTTCGATGAGGCCGGAGGGAACCGCGGCGCAATTCAATTTCACGAACGTATGATCCCGGCGCGAACTTGATTTATGGATCAAGCGTGCAATGAGCTCCTTCCCTGTCCCTGTTTCGCCCATCAGCAGAACGGTGGCGTCCGTCTCCGCAACCACCTCCGCCTTGCTCAGCGTCTCGCGCAAGGCACGGCTATTACCGATGATGTCGTCCAGGTTACGGTCGGAACGTATCTCATCTTCCAGGTAGGTTTTTTCGGTGCTCAGTTGGTTCCGCGCCTCCGATACCTTTTCATAGGTCAGAGCGTTTTCGATGGCCAGCGCCACCTGGTTGCCGACCTGTACCAGAAACCCCAGTTCTTCCTGCTGGAACAGGGATTCATCCGTGCTTGCAATCGTCAGGATACCCAACGCTTTGGACCCGGCAACCAGGGGGATGGTGACCCCAGAGCGTAAATTTTCCGCCAGCACCTGCGAAGCAATCTGGGCAGGCAATTGCGCGATATCGCCCCGTTTTATGAGCCGGGGCAGGCGGGCGCGGACCTCCGCAACTTCCTCCGGGGTTAAATCCGCCGACTGTATTTTCTCGATAAATCCGCGCGTGGTGGGGAAGTCCATGCCCACGCAACGCAGCCGCGACGAGCCCTCTTCAAACAACCACAGGCCCGTGTACTCGTGATGGAAGCAATCCCGCAGCGCGGAGGATACCGCCTGGAAAAGGTCACCCAACTCCAGGTGGGAAATGACATTGTTGTTCACTTCCAGCAACAGCCGCAGGCGGTCGCGTTCGCGCGCCAGCAGTTGCTGATAGGAACGCGCTTCCTCAAAATTAAGCGCATTTTCCACGGCCACGCCCACATGGGCGGCAACCGTGGTCATCAGCTTCAGGTCCTCCTCGTTATAATCCTGCTGCCGAGTCGTCCCGAAAACTAATACGCCGAGCATCCGACGCGGCGATGAGAGTGGCAGGAGGCACATTGAGCGAACCCCGAACTGCCGCGCTCGTTCGACGATATCGGCATACCTTGTCTCCTTCTCAATGTCATTGAGGATTATGGGCTTCAACTCTTCCATCAAAATGGCCGTTAACGCGGGATCGGCCTCGGGAATTTCCGTCTCGATTTCCGATCTGCCAACCAATGAGCCGCCAAAACCATAGAGGCGAAAGAGCCGGTGCTCGGGGTCGTGCAATGCCACGCCGAGAAACTCAAAACTGACCACGGCGGGGAGAAATCGGGCCAGGTCCTCCAGCACTCCATTCAAGTCGGCATGCAGCGCAATAACGCCGGATACCTGCTGCAGAGCTTCGTATCGTGACTGCTGGCCTGCCTCGACGCCATTTTCTTTTAATTCCAATCGATCCTCCAGTGACTGCCAATACCACCATTACTCTAACATGGGAATACTGCGACTCGCGGCGAAGGGTCCACCCACGAACGTCATATCGAGACGTGTAAACTACGTGGCGAGTTGTACCGTGTGGGGACAAGCCCTGTTGCCGGACGATTTTTGCTACTGCCCTTGATTATCAGTAGGAAACTGGGCGTGAATGGCCTTCGCGTGCAAGCGAACGGCAGCGGCGGCGTCCTTTTTGCCCAGGGCTTGGAGCAGCCCGGCGTAATCTTCGAGCATGGCCGCAAACCGAGGAGTCTCACCTTCGTTCTTCCCAAGAATCTCCAGGGCGCGTTGATAGAGCGGCGCCGCCTCTTGTTCCTTCCCTTCCTCACGGTACAACTGCGCGAACTCGAGTAAAGTTTCGCCGGTGGCAGAGTTCTGAGGGCCGAGCACTCTCTCCTGGACGGTGAGCGCCCGCTCATAAAATGATTCCATCTCACTGAGACGGCCTTCGCTCCGGTACAGGTTTAGCAGATCAAAGGCAATGAGCAGCGTCCGGGCCAGCGAAACCCCTTCTTTGATGGGCGAAGCATATTGCTCGCGCAAATCGAACGCGCGTTTGAATATCTCTTCGGCATCGGAATTCCGCTTCTCCGCCACATACAACTCACCCAAACCGTCGAGGACGTGGGGAAGGAACCACGGGTACGCCCCCCTTCGCGTGTTGTCACTGCGAGCCCTTTCCAGTCTTGCAATGGCTTCGAGATAGTCGGCTTCGGCAGCCTCAAGTTTTCCCGACCGGCGGTAGTTCTCCGCCTGCCGCATCGCGATCATGGCAGGATCCACATGGGAGCTTTCGCCGGGCTGAACGGCCTGCTCTTCTTCGTCCCTCAGCGTTGCAGCCTCACTATCCTTTCCTTCTTTTTCATAAACCATGATGAGCAAATGCCGCAGGTTCCCCAACCCCTGCCCGTTGGGGTGAAGGGAATTCTCCTGGTCTTCGACAGCAGGTTTCAGCAGCGCCTCGCTTTCCGCGTAGCGTTCCTTGCGCATGTAAAACTGGCTGAGATTGTTAATGATAATGATCCTGCGTGAGCGCTGCGGCTCCGAAAGGCTGTCAATAATATCCAATGCCCGCTTGAAGCATTTCTCGGTCTCAGCATCATCCGACGATCCGTATTGCATCGCCATATTATTGAGGTCAAATGCTACCTTGAGGGTATCCGGTCCGAAGGTCGCTTCATCCACGGCCAATGCCTGTTTCATGCAATCGATAGCCTGATCTCTCTTTCCCACGTGTGAGTAAACCTCGGCAAGTTGTTCCAACGCCATCACCAAATGGGGATCATTCGATTGCTTCGCCTCCTCCACCGCTGCCAAATCTATCTTCTCCGCTTCGACGAAATTACCGGCCCTGGCAGCTTGCATTCCTGTGGCGAGAACCTTCTCCAGGGCCGTTTGCGGCTCTTGCGCCGCCATGGCCGGTGAAGGCACGCCCAGCGACAGCATTAGCACCACGCTTGCTTTGAGAGTAGCGACAGCCATGCTTCTTCTCCCTGCCAGAGAATTGATCTGTAGGTTGCAGTCTAAGAAAAGGGTGTACTCCGTAAGTCCCCGGCCGTCAAGGGAGGATTACGTAGCGTGTTCCACTGTGCGCCAACGCAGCACCGAGGGCATGGCATTGGCGAGGCGCCGCAGCGGAGTTTGGAACAGCGACATAGTCCCCATGTAGGTGTAGCCCCCGAGAAAGAGAAGCAGGAACGGGGTGGTCAGATAGTTTTCCATGGTCAGGGAATATATCGTGGTAAAGAGGAAGTAGCAGGCGAGGCTCAGTTCGATAATGGGAATCCAACCGGTTCGGCGGCGGACGTATTTCTTGCCTTCCCAACCTTCTTCGCGCGCTTCCAGGTGGTATTTCGGCGTGCGTACAAATTCCGTCTCCTTGCCAACCACCGCTTCCATCACCGCTTTGGCGTTGGTGACGGCCAATCCGATGCCTGTGGCCATCAGAAATGGAATGTACTTGATGCGGCTGCGCCAGGCGTTCGGGTAGAGTTCGCGCTGCGCCACCATGTAGAAGCTCGAAATCGAGCAGGTGGAAGCGAGGAAGAGCGGCAGGTCAAGGTAAAGCATCTGGAACCAGCCCTGGTAAAAACGCACAATCATGGCTGGGAGCAGAATCACCGAGAAAACGATCATGAGGGGATAGGCGATATTGGCCGTCAGGTGGAGCGTGGCTTCCAGCTTGATTTTCAGCGGCTCATGGCTCCGCCAGACTTTGGGCAGAATCTTCTTGGCTACCTGGATGAGCCCTTTGGCCCAGCGTGCCTGCTGCGTCTTGAATGAGTTCATTTCGGCGGGCAGCTCAGAGGGGCAAACAATGTTGGGGGCATAGACGAATTTCCAGCCCTTGAGCTGGGCGCGGTAGCTTAAATCCGTGTCTTCGGTCAGCGTATCGTGCTGCCAGCCGCCGGCATCCTCAATGGCGGCGCGGCGCCACATTCCGGCCGTACCGTTGAAGTTGAAAAAGCGTCCGGAAAAATTCCGCCCGCCATGCTCAATCACAAAGTGCCCGTCAAGCAGGATGGCTTCAATTTCCGTGAGGTTGGAATAGTGGCGATTGATCCATGTCCAGCGCCCCTGCACCACGGCGACTTTGGGATCGGTGAAATAATGGACCATCTGTTGCAGAATGGCCGGCGGCGGAGAGAAGTCCGCGTCAAAGATCGCAATGAGTTCGCCCGCGGCGCTCTTCATGCCCTCGGCAAGCGCTCCCGCCTTGAATCCTTCTCGATTTGTGCGGTGATGATAAGTAATGGGATGGCCGGCACTGGCATATTCACTAACCAGGCGCGAACAGACAATGCGCGTCTCGTCCGTGGAGTCATCCAGCACTTGGATATCCAGCAGGTCGCGGGGATAATCGATTCGCGTCACCGATTCCAGCAGGCGCTCAATGACGTAACGCTCATTAAAAATCGGAAGCTGAATCGTGATGCGCGGCAGCGCCTCAAATTGCTTCAGGGGCTTCGGTGCCTTGCCACGATTCTTCACGTAGAGATAAACCAGGCAATAGCGATGAATGCCGTAAATCGACAGGATGATCAGAATGGTGAAATAGGGAATCAGGATGGAAAGGTCAAAGGCGTTGGGCTGATAGATGCCCCGGAACGGATCCTTGTGAAAGACTTTGTAGAGAAACTTGGCCACCGGATTCGCAGGGGCCAATAGCATGGCAAGAAGAAGTGGGTGCATAGGATTAATTCAGGCTAGAAAAACCTTCTGCGGTTGTTAGGAGTGCAGCTATTGCGACCAGCGCCCCGTCTATTGACTTCCACTTCAGCTACGCCGGGACTCAACCGCGTTCAGTACGTTTATAATGAGTGGCCACTAGGGCCCAAACTTCGATGGCGACCCAACCAATTTAACTTAGCAATTATACACCCACAGCCGTGCGGTAATGCAGGGTTTCTCGTCCTTTTAGGCCTCATTGTTTTTGTCGCGGGCATTAAGTCTGCTTATCGTGAATAGGTCAAATCCTGCAAATCCGCCAGCAGCATCAAATTTGACGACTATCCCGTTGCTTTCAATTACTTATATCAACAAATCGATAAGTTCTTTAGTTTCAATGACTCATTGGGAGCACTTATTTCGCCCCTTTGTTATCAGCAACTCATAGGGAGCAACCTTTATTTTTAACATCTTTTTGTTTTTGCTCCTTTGTTTTCAATAACTCATTGGGAGCACTCTTTATTTCTGACATCTCGCTGGGTTGGTCCCGGCCCTTAACTTCATCGTCTTAAGCTCCCTTAGACCCTGAGGTTATTACAAAATGGAGCCCCGCCTGGTTTCGGCCACAAGACATGAGAACTCCCCCGCGCCGTATCAATAGGCTAGTATATTCCCGGCAACCCTTCGCATCAAGAACAAAATGAGCCTACATTTAAGAGCCCACTTTACGGGACAAGATGAAGAGGGAGCCGATCTCAACAAACTGTATTATCCTGGGTTCGCCGCCGAGCTATTGGGGAGCAGCGCAGCACGGCCGACCGCAACCAAATCTTCGTGGGCGGACGAGGAGACCCCTCACCCGCCTGCGGGTCGAAGCTTCCATCGTTTGCAAATCTTGATCGTCCCTTCAGCGGGCGTAGGCCCGGCGGCGCATGGCCGCCGCCCTCTCCCCCCGGAGAGGGCAGTTTTACTACTTACCTTCTCCCAGGGGAGAAGGTGCTGAGGTACGAAGCGGATGAGGGGTCTCTTCTCTCTACCTCCCGCTTTCAACAAGGGCAAAGAGACGTTTGCTAAAAAAACAAGAATTTTCGATATTGCAATGCAGCGCGGCCGACCGCAACCTAATGTGCCACACTACTGTCCAAATTAGCAGACGAGCCGTGAAGCGAACACGGTTCTGCTCGTGA
>CAYTMD010000001.1:0-51152 GCA_964438685.1 uncultured Acidobacteriota bacterium | reverse complement strand
CTCACTGTGCCGCCGCCATGTTCTGGAGCCATTTCTGGAAATCGTCGTCGGTCATCACCTGGACGAAGGCTCGCATTTTGTAGTGGCCCAGGCCGCACAACTCCGCGCAGGCAAGTTCGTAGCGGCCAGTTTTGGTGGCGGTAAAATGAATGGGAATTTCCATTCCCGGAACCAAATCCTGCTTCATGCGTAATTCGCGAACAAAGAAGGAATGCGTCACATCTTTGGAGCGGAGAATGATCTGGACTTCGCGATTAACGGGAATCGCCAGAGTGGCGGTGACGATGTCATCCTTGGAGTCGGCGTCGTGGTCGCGGTCGAGTCCCAGAAAATTCCCCATGGAGTCATCCACTTTTTCCACATGCACCGGACCAAACTTGCCGTCGGGGCCGGGATAGCGGAAATACCATGCGAATTGCTGTCCCCAGACTTCAATTTGCATGGCGCCGGGTTGCGCGCCTACGAAATGGATGTTTGCCCAGGTCTTGTAACCCATCAAGTTGAGGCCGACAAACAGGATGGTGGCGGCAAGCGTCCAGGTGAATTCCATGGTGTTGTTGCCGTGCGAGTAGGTGGCCGCGCCGGCGTCACCCTTGCGCGCGCGATACTTCCAAACTGCGTACGCCAGGGAGAACTGCGCCGCCACAAAGATGATCCCCGTGATGATCAGGGTCAGCATGAATTGGTGGTCAATCGCCGCGCCATGCTTGGAAATGTCGATGGGGAACCACCAGGTGTGCGCCCAAAAGAAGTATCCGGAAAGCAGGGTGATGATGACCACCACCAGCGCAATCGCCAGACCCATAAGGCATCCTTTCCCATCCGAGGCTGGGTTCAAGCTGTCAGCTCTCAGCTTTCAGCGATCAGCTCAAAGCCTTAACGGACCGCTCCAATACAGCACCAAAACCAGGGATTCATCTTCCCGCTCTCCCAAGGCCCGGATTATTCATGAACTTCTTGCAGCGATGGAGGGCGGCAAAGAATTTCGCACAGAGGTCACAGAGTTAAGGCACAGAGACCACAGAGAGGTCCCGAGATGTTCTCTGTGCACTCTGTGGTCAAACGCTTCCGTAATTCGATCCATAAAACACTCCGTGGACTCCGTGTGAAACATTCTTAAAGCCGTCCCTCCGCTTGTCCTCTAATGAATAATCCGGGCAAGGGGGCGAGGAATGTGAATCGAAGTAGACGGGCACTCCCGCCGATGCGCAGCCGAGCGCGCTTTCACTTATGTTCGCTTGTAATTAACCGTATCGCCCTGAACCGACTCTCGTGCCTGCAAGATGCGGCGCGCCCCACGCGCGCCGCTTGTCCGCATTCTGACTCCTGGCTCCTGACTTCTGACTCCTGTTTCTTACGATGCTTTGAACTTGAAATCGACGGTCTTGGTTTCTTTCGCTCCCACGGTCACTTTCTGTTCCTGCGTGCCGAAGGTCGCTGTCCAAGCTTCGATGGTGTAATCCCCCGGGGGCAGCCCTGTGATGGTGAATGTACCGTCGCTGCCCGACACGGCAAAGAAGGGGTTTGAGGTTACACCGATCCACGCGCGCATCCAGGGGTGCTGGTTGCACTTTACCGGCACCATGATTTCCGGCCGCGCGAACTTTTGTTCAATGGGCGCGGCGCCCGGGGCCTGCGACATATTCCACTCGCGATTGTCCTTGGGCATGGGATGAATGTTGTGCGTCGTGGCGTCGCTGGAAACAATCTTCAGGATTTGGCCGGTCATGATGCCCAGTACATGGGGTTTATACATGCAACCGTCCTGATCAAGCGTAACGGAGTCAGCCGGCGGAGCAAAGGTGTACTTCTCGGCTCCTGCTTTGACGTAGATGAACGCGTTGGACAATGTGCCATCGCCATTCACTGTGCCGTCCTCAGCAAAGACTTTGCCGCTGTGCTTCTGCACGCAAACCGGATCCTGGTCCATCATGATCTGTTTGGGCGAGGGCTTGGCGCCCTCGAAGGAAATCTTGCCCGTTACCTGGCCCACCGTCGATTGGTCAATCGGCGTGGGCGCTTGAGTGGTGGTTTCCGTTGGCGCTTCCGTGGGAGTTTCTTCCTTCTTGCTGCATCCCACCAAAGCCAGAACCACCACACTTGCAAACAGCCACATCCATTTTCGGTTGTTCATCGGAAGAACCTTCCTTTCAAAATAGGAGTCAGGAGACAGGAGTCAGAACAAAAAGCACCTCGAGCCTGATGTTTTACATCTAGCTCCTGTTTCCCCCGTGCCTCCGGTGTTACGGTTCGATGTCGAAGGGGCCACCCAGCCTTCCATTCTGACTCCTGACTTCTGACTCCTGTCGCCTGGTTTCCCTAGTCTTAGCGTTCGATGCCGATACCAAGTTCCATCCTAGCAGCAAGGGGGCCACGTGGCCTTTGATTCTGGCTCCTGACTCCTGACTTCTGACGCCTGATTTCAGTCGTTTTCACCGCGCCCGCGCTCATGCCCACCAATCGGTGCTGCTCCTCCGGCGTAATCTCGAACAGATAGCGCACCAGTAGTTCAGGCTGGTCGCCGTCGTAACCCTTGAAGATATCAGGCGTGGGACCGGCAAAGACGTAGTGGTCGGCGACCGGTTTGAACAAGCCGGAAGGCATGGCGGTGCCGGGGCTGATCATGGATGGATCGAGCATCCACCGGCGGGCCCACCCGGGCTTCAGCCGGTCGCGCGCCAGAAGGAAATTGGGCGCAGTGGCAAACTTGTCGTGCGAGGCTTCGCCCGTGGCATGGCATTTCAGGCAGGGCGCGGCTTTGCTGGTGAACAGTGCCCTTGCCATGGCGATTTCCTGGTCGCTCAGCGGATCGAGCTTGGGCGGGATATAGGGCATGGGCTGGCCCGAAAGCGCCTGGAAGAATCGCACGAGTTTGCGGATCTCAATGGGCGAGAAGAAGAACGTGGGCATTCGTACCTTCAGGTAAGGCCGCACACCGTTGCGGTCCGTGTCCTTGGCGTCCATCGCCGGGTTATTCAGGAATTTCAGCATCCAGTCGGGATTGGCCCGCGCGCCTTCGCCCATCAGCTTGGGCGGCAATTGGTCTTTCCACTCCGGCGTTTGATAGCGATCTAGGGTCATCAGCCGGCTTGACTGCCCCACCGTGAATTGATGGCAACCCATGCAGTTGTATTTCTTGACCACCCACCAACCTTCCTGGATATCGCGCCGCTGGTCTTCGGGAGCGTCCCAGTAACGCGGCGGCACTTGCGATTCCACCGCTCCCATCAGGAACGTGGTGAGGGAGGAGATTTCCTGCGGCTTCATTTCAAAGTCGGGCATGCGCAGGCGCTCGTTGGGATCGCGGTCCTTCCAATCGCGGCCGGTGTCATAGACTTCCGGCTTCTCGAGCTTATGTTCGAAGAATCCCTTATGGTCATACCAGCCCTGTTGGCGCGCCTTTGCTGTGAGCAGGGCAAAATCAATCTGCTCGATCGGCTTGGAGCCTTCCTTGGTAAGTTCGGTGCCGATCCGGCCTTCTTCTTCCATGCCGGAAATTTCGTGGCAACCCGCGCACCCGTATCGCTGCACCAGGGCGTGGCCTTTGACCTTGAGGCTGGGATCGTTCAAGTAGTCAGCGTGCGCATATGATGAGGGTTCCTGCTGTTTCAGGGTCATCAGGTAACTGGCGATATCGCGGGCTTCCTGCAGCGACAGTCGCAGGTTGGGCATGATGGTTTCCTGCTCCACCTGCAACTCGTGGCCGTCATTCGGGCACTTGGTGTGGTCAAGGTCGAAGACGTAGGGCAATCCGTGGCGCTTGTAATCATCTTCCGTCAGGTCGCGCTTTTCAAACGCGCAGTAGGGGCGTGTGCGCTCGCGGGGATTGTGAACCCAACGCACCAGGTAATCGTAGTTGTCCTTTTCTCCCACTCGCGAGAGGTTGGCGGCGAAGCCAGGATTGTTTTCGTCAAGGGAATGGCAGCCCATACAGCCGCGGGTTTCAAAGCTTTCCTTACCCTTTACGGGATCGCCGGGTTGCTGCTGGGGCAGCGAACCGTCGATTCCACTCTGCCAAACGAAGGCTGCAATCGCTTTGACTTCGTCGTCGGCCAACCGGAAACGCGGCATACGTGTGCCGGGCCGCCAGGTGTGGGGATTGGAAATCCATACTGGGATCCAATCGGGGTGGATCTTCACGCGCACTTCTTTAAGGTCCGGGCCTACTTTCTTCATGTCACGGAGCAGATCCTTGGAGCGCCGGTCGAACTGCTCCAGGCGGCCGTCAATGTCGCTGATGGAAACCCGAAGCATGTCTGCCTGGGTGTAATACTTGCGCGCTGATTCGTTGTCAGGTGCGGCATCGCCCAACTGAATGTCATGCTCAATGTCGTGTTGCGCGTCGTGACGCTGGTTTTCAAGCTGAATAACCTGTTGCTGCACGGCCGCCATTTCTTCCGGCTCTGGATCGTAGTTCTGGAAGCGGTGACAGCCCACGCAGCCGCGGCGTTGAAACAGTTCCTTGCCGTAACTCAGCACTGGGGCGCGATTCACCACCATATCCATGGCGTGGCATTGCTGGCAGCCGGCCTCAACGTTCTCCTTCGGGTGGAGCGGCCACAGCCAGTGTTCATACTTACCGTGCGCCCTTTCAACACTCTCCACCGCCATACCATCGCCGCCGTGGCAAGGCGAGCAGCCGAACTTTTCCGGGTCGTGAAGCTTCAACAATTCCGGGTCAGGGTGGCTAACAAAAACTGCCTTTCCACCCATATCCTTGGCAGTGATGGCGACCGGTTCGCGAATGCCGGCGTGGCAGGACTCGCAACGGTCCACAATTTCCGCATCCGGATTATTGATTTGCCGGATCTCCACCGCGGCGTCCTCTGACTTTTTCAGCAATCCGCGTAATTGATCGGCGGTCAGGCCATCAAGATGATCAGCAAGGTAGGAGTCACGCTTCTTGCGCAACTCGGAAACCGGACGAAGCATTGCCGACTTCTCTTCCAGCATTTTCGCTTTGTCGAGCTGAACCCGATTAAACTCCTCCTGCAATTGCTGGAAGGTGTAGGTGCCTTTGACGCGTGCCCCGTCGGGAAGCGTGGGTAGAGAAAGCTCGAACGGACCAGCCTCATACTTGGTCAATTGTTTTTGCAATGAAGGCTGCCCGCTCACCGAGGTGTGCTCGATGTGGTAAACCTGCTCGGCCACATAGGCGCGCGCCGTGGTAAAGGTATCGGTGAGGGCTGAGAACCGGGCGTCCAGGATGGCGATCTGCTTGTCGGCCTCCTCGGACTTTCCCTTCACGTCAGCTTCCAGCGCCTCAAGCTGTTGATTGAGTTGCTGATATTCCGCCGATGCCAGGATTTCCTTTTCCGCGGCCTTTTGCTTGGGAATCTGTTTCTTCAGGAAGGTCTGGTAGCGGCTGGCAAAATCGCGCTGATAGACCTTCCACGGGCGCAGGCCGAAAAACTCATTGTAGAGCGCCCATACCAGTGTCAGCGTCAAGAGCACGGACGAGATCACCAAAAGCGTGGCAAGCGATGATGTCGTGACGGGATCTTTTTCCTCAGGCAACCGGAACCCCCAAGAACAGTGACGAGTGACAAGTGAAAAGTGACAAGCGGCCTGTTCCCTTTACTGTCGAAATCAGAAAATCGTCACCAGTTTCAAATTCGAGCTTCGTATTTACTTGTCACTTGTCACTCGTCACTTGTCACTGCTTTTCAAAGATTGAACCAGGGCGTTACCCAGATGTACTTAATTCTTAACAAGTGCCGGATCAGTATTTTGATCGGCAGCAGCATCATAATCGTCACAAACGCTTGCATCGTCATGTACTGCAAGAAGCTCATTTTCTGGTAAATCTTCTTGTTGAAATCATTCCAGGTGATGAGCACATGGACCGCTCCGCCCGCCACAGCAAAGTAGATGCCCATGACCAGTGCGCCAAAAATGGTTTTTCCCCAGGCAGAAGTGATGAAGAACATATCCGGCAAATCGCGGTTCACCTCGAACACCTGGCGGTTGGGGTCCCACGTCTGTCCCGGCCAGAACCACATCCAGCCCGGCCCACGAATGAAGGTGCCGATGACCACCATCAACAGCCAAAGCAGCATGAAGCCGAAGCAGAATGTCCCAATGGCGAAACGCCGCTGCTTCCACGTGTAGTACCCGGAGCCGAGCGGGTTGGCGTCAATGTAAGGAATGACCATCAATCCGATGATGATCAGTGTGGGCATCACCACGCCCGCCATCCAGGGATCGAAGTAGACCAGCATCTCCTGAAGTCCCAGGAAGTACCACGGCGCTTTGGCAGGATTCATCGTCAGGTTGGGGTTCGCCAGTTCTTCCAGTGGTGCGTTGAGCGTGATGGCCCAAATCATCAGGATGACGGTCACGACAATGGCGGCCAGGAACTCAATCCGCAGGAGGAAAGGCCAAACCGGAACTTCCTTGGTCCAGCCAGGCTTCCAGGGCAGCGTCTTGCGGTGATGCGTCTTGGCGAGTTGCGGGTCGGCCTCAAGTTGCGCAATGAGGCGGTCATTGGCCAGCGCCTGCCGAATCCCGTACCACGTGTAGAAAGGCACCAGGCCGATCAACGCCACAATGGGAACGTTATCGGGAGCGGAGGTAATTTCCCAGAGTTGATGCCAGTCCATTTTCAGCTATCAGCTTTCAGCTATCAGCCTTCAGCTACCGCCGGTCAGCTATGAGGTAGTGCCTTAGCTGACTGCTGATAGCTGATTGCTGACAGCAGGTTGTCACTCCGTATGCTGCGGTATAACGTACGGCAGCACCTTCGCCTTCAATGCTTCCTGTTCCAGCACGACGGGAGCGGGACCAGAGATGCCACCGTCTTTTCTTACCCGCCAGAAATGCACACCCATAAAGACGCCGCCAATCAGGGGGATGGCGATGCAGTGCCAGATATAAGCGCGCAAGAGGGCGTTGGCGTCAACAATGGATCCGCCGAGCAGCGCGAAACGCACGTCGTTGTATGGAGTCATGCCGAGCTGCGGCCCCCCAGGTCCTTCATTCCCCAGGAAGGGCGTTGCGCGCGCCATATTGGTCCCCACGGTTACCGCCCAGAATCCCAGTTGATCGTCAGGCAGCAAATAGCCGGTGAAGGAGAGCAACATGGTGAGGACCAACAGAATTACGCCCACACACCAATTAAACTCACGCGGCTTCTTATACGATCCCGTCAGAAAAACGCGAAACATGTGCAGCCACACCGTAATAATCATCAGGTGCGCCGCCCATCGGTGCATATTGCGGAGCAGCGATCCGAAGGGCACATCGCTCATCAGATAGATAATGTCGCGGTAGGCTTGCCCTTTGGTGGGGTGGTAGTAATACATCAGCAGCACACCAGTGAGGGTGAGGACAATGAACAGGTAAAAAGTGATTCCGCCCATGCCCCAGGTATAACTGTAGCGGACCGCGTCACGATTAATTTTGGATGGGTGCAGGTGTAGGAAGACATTGGAAAGCACGCTCAAAGCGCGGTTGCGGGGACTCTCGTCGTGCTTGACGCGGAAGATGGACTTGAAGAGCGTTGTCTTCTCAGGCTGCTTCAAGCTCTGGAGATCCTCTTTCGCCTTGTCTTTGAGAACTTCAGCAGTCTGGCGGACCTCTCCCAGGATTGCGTCGAACCCTTTCTTCGAGGGCGTTTCCTTCGGCCCTTCTTTGGGGGGAGTTCCGCTGTGCTCGTCAGCCATCAATTCTTCTCCATCGGGTGATCCGGTGATCCGACGATCGGGTGAACAAGGCAACATGCCGCCGGAGTGGGCTTTTTGTTCATCCGATCACGCGATCACCCGATTGTCGGGTACTCATCAAGCCCGTCTAAACATTAACGAAGGAGCCGGGATCATCGAAATGATCCACGCCCCCTTTGGGCCAGGAGTAAAGGCGACTGGTATCCACAACAATCTGACCCGTCGCGTCCAGTTCCACGTGTGCGCGGTCCATGGGCCGGGGAGCCGGTCCCTCAAAGTTAATTCCTTCCGGGGTGTACCCGCTGCCGTGGCAGGGGCACTTGAACTTGTGCTCTGCCGGCTTCCAATCAGGCGTGCAGCCCAGATGGGTGCAGCGCCCAAAGATCACGAAGATGCGGTCGCCTTCGCGAACCACCCAGATGCGATCCTGAGCCTTGAAGCGCTCGTCCACACCCGGCTGGAAATCCGATGGGTAACCAATTTTGAAAACAGTGCTGGGTTCGAAAAGTGCGCGAGGATAAAAAAAGCGGAGGAACATCAGAAGATTGGCGGCGAGAAAGCCCCACACGCAGCTCCAGATGATTCGGCGCCGCATTTTGGTGGAAGGAGAAACTTCTTCGACCGGAGGCTTGCCTTTCGCGGACGTAGCCCTGGGCGCGGCTTTGACGGGAGCCGCTGCCGGTGCCGTAGACGCAGGGGCCGGGGCAGGAGTAGGAGTGGCTGGATCACTCACATTCGCCATAACCGAAACCTCGTTGGCTGGCTATCTTTATTACGTGTAGAAGAATTCCTGAATGCCCTGAAATCAAAACTATATTGAAGGTCGGTAATTCTGTCAATATTTCGTCGATGTAAATTATAAAAAATTTTTCTGTGTCTTGATTGCCATCAATTTTACATACCCAAGCCTTGTTGTGGTGCGCCGGGAATTTCGTAGGAAGAGAATGCCCCGATTATTCGACGGGTTCAAACACCACGCAGACCGGTTGCTGAACATCCTCCTTTTGCCCCGTGGGTGTTAGTCGGCCAGTTTTAGCATCGATGCGAAACACCGCCAGAGTATTGGAATCCTGGTTCCCGGCAATCAGGTAAGTACCCGTGGGGTCGATGCCGAATCCGCGCGGCGTCTTTCCCCCGGTGGGAACGTATTCGATGGGCGTAGGTGTTCCCTTAATTGAGTCAATGGAAAAAACCGTAATGCTATCGTGGCCGCGATTCGAGCCATAAAGAAACTTGCCTGTCGGGTGAATATACAACTCCGCGCAGTCATTGTAACCCTTGTAATCACTGGGCGTGGTCCTGATGGTTTCAAGGGGATGCAGCACGCCACGCGCGGCGTCATAGGAAAAAGAGGTAAGGCTGGAACCCATTTCTTCAATGACATAGGCAAACTTTGCGTTGGGATGAAATGTAAAGTGGCGGGGGCCAGTGCCCGGGGGAACCGCTGCGGACGGCGGATCATTCGGTGTCAGTGTTCCCTTGGTGGCGTCAAAACGATATACGTAAACCTGGTCCGTTCCCAAATCCGCAGAGACCACAAAACGATTGTCGGCCGACACGTAAATGGAATGCGCGTGCGGACCTTCCTGGCGCTTGGGGTCAATGCTGTGACCTTTGTGCGGCAGAATAACCGTGGCCTTTGCCAAGCCGCCGTTGGCAAGAATCGGAAACATCGCCACACTGCCCACTCCATAATTGGCTACCAGCAGATACTTGCCAGTGTGATCAACGGTAAGGTGACAGGGGCCTGGACCGCCGGAGGATACGGCGTTCAACGATGTAAGTTTGCCTGTACTGCGATCAATGGAAAACGCGCTGACACTGCCGGTCTTCTGCCCATCAAATTTGGAGACCTCATTTACCGCATAAAGGTACCGGTGGTTGGGATGAACGGCGAGGAATGCCGGGCTGGTGGTTTCCACCGCCAAACCGAGCGGCGTAAGCTTTCCAGTGGCGGAGGCAAGCTTGTAAACATAAATGCCCCGGCTCTTCGGCCCCGTGTAGGAGCCGATGTAAACAAAGTAGTCGCTCATAGTGTGCGGCCTTTCGGGTCCCCACGCGTCCACCGAAATGACGCTTGCGGCGAAGATTGTGGTGAGCAGGAGAGCGTATCGGATTAGGTTTTTCATGCCCCTATAAAAGCGCAAGAGGACACAAAGTGCAAGGGTGATGTGATACCAACTCAGCGGGTGGATGGCAGCAGAGTTCATTCCGACTGAAAGAGGGGGAATGACATGGGTCGTGGGTTCAAGGCAGTACTGTAGCGATTACAAAAAGAGTTCCGGCGAGACAAGGAAGCGTTGGTTGAGCTTGCGATTATGGTCTGTAGCGAAGCGGGGCTTGTCATTGGAATCTTCCGACGCAATAATCCCCGTTCCGAACGCGTCCAGCAGGTCTCTTTGGTTAAGGCTGTTGGTTCGCGGCGACTCGTGCAGCACTTCAAGGGGAGAAATGGTCTTCAAGGCGTTGACCTGCTCCTCAAAGCGCTCGATTAACAGAGTCAGACGATCTGCCAGGTCCTTCTCCGGAGGAGTCAAATCATTGCTGTGAGCGTCAAGCTGGGAGAGGAGGTCAAGGTAGTGTTGGTTTTCGGCCTCCGTGCGAATCACGCGGGGCAAAGTTCGGCCGAGCAACCCCTGATACGCGGGGGTGTTCAGAATATCGGCGGCCGACGCAATGAGATCTTTGGCCAATACGTCACTTCTCCTTCACTTGTTTTCCGCTCTCAGCTTCCTGCAAGAGCTCGATCATCGCGGCGGGAGTAATAAGCCGAGTGGATTTGTATTCTTTCGAGGAGAGGAGTTCTTTGTCGCCAGTCACGATGAACTCTGCTTGGCCTGCTTCAGCCAGCGCAAGCAGGTAACTGTCCTTGCGGTTCGGCGTGGCTCGTCCTGAGGCCAGATCGCCACAATAAGAAGAAAAGTCCTGAAGGCCCACCGCGAGCAATTCGACGGCACTGCCGCGGAGTCTGGCCCGGAAAAACAGCCGGCTCGCGACGTCACGCAGTTCCGCAATGAGCTCCTCGCAGGTGACGAGCGTAAATGCCTCACGCTCCCAGGCGTCGAGAAGGGTCGTCGTCGCGCCGTTAGGCGAAAGCAGGGCGGAAAGCAGGGCGTTGGTGTCCAGGATAATTCGCATCAGGGCCGCTTTGCGCTTTCCCGGTAGCGACTGGCACGGACGTCATCGACGGCTTCGTCGATCATCTTCTGAAGTTCGTCGGGAGGAACCTCGGCGAAAGCTCCGCGGGTGGCGTTGACGGTCTGGTGGAAAATGCGCCACTGGACAGCTTGCTCAATGAATTTCGAAATATCGCCTTTCTTCATTCCGCGGGCACCGAGGAAGGAGCGCAAGGCAAGATCGACTTGTTTGGACCAAGTAATCGTCAATCGGGTAGTTTCTGGTTCATTCATGGCCAGGTTAGTCATATAAGCATATATCCGGTTATGAGTATAAGCGGTTTGATGACGTCTGTCAAGGTTGAATCCTAGATCTTCGGTACGAATCGCGCGGGGCAAAGTGCGGCCTAGCAGGCCGTCGGAGATAGAAGATTGTCCATTAAGAATCAGTAACTTACAGCCATTAAAAGGTCGCTAAGTAATTGATTCTATATACGGTCAAACCCATCTCCAAGAGGCTCCTAGTCCGATACCTTTAGTGTAACCTTGCGCAGCACCATATCCGCGAGGGCAGTGATGAAAGCAGGAGAATCGTTCAGGCCTTCCATGGTTTCAAATTGTTGAATACCGAGGGATTCCGCGTGTTCACGCGCTTCGATGTTGATTTCGTGCAGCGTCTCAACGTGATCGGAGACAAAGGCGATGGGAACCACCAGCACGCGCTCCGATCCACTCCGGGTAATTTCCTGCAGGGCTTCATGAATGAACGGTTGCAGCCAGCGTCCGGGGCCGGAGCGGCTCTGGTAGCACAATGAGTGCGGGTTGGCCCAGCGTCCACGCTCCATCACCGCCTTTACCGTAGCCTCAATCTGTGCCTGATAGGGATCACCGCCGTGAATCACGTTGATGGGGATGCTGTGGGCGCTAAATAGCAGGTGGACATCCGAGGGCGCGCGCGCGGCGTGGCCATTGGAGCGGCGAAAACGTTCCAACCCCTGCTGAATGCGCTCCACCAGGGCGTCAAGATACAGCGGCTCATTGTGGAATTCGCGAACGAGATGAACCCTCGCCGCTTGCTGTTTGGGGAAGCGGCGGTTCCACTCGTTCAGACTGCTGCCCGTGGTGGTACGGGAATACTGTGGGTAGAGCGGCAGCAGGACAATTTCTTCCGGGGCAAAGGCGGTAAGCTCGCTAATGGCGGCATCGGTCAGCGGATGCCAATAACGCATGGCCACCAGCACGCGGGCCACGAGCGATTTGTTGAGTTCAGCCTCCAGCGCCCGCGCCTGCCGCGCCGTAACCTCACCAATGGGCGATTTGCCGCCAATTTCCGCGTAGTGCTTGCGGACTTTTCCAGCGCGGCGCGATGAAATCAGCCGCGCCAGGGGTTGGCGCGCCAGCCGGGCAAAGGGGAAGTCGATGATGTCAGGGTCGCAAAACAGGTTGTAGAGAAAGGGTTCGATGGCGTCGAGTGAGTCGGGTCCGCCCAATTGAAATAACACCACTCCGACGCGTGTACTGAGACTGGGGTTCGTGCCCGTCAATTCTGAGTGACCTTTCTTAGATGTCGGGAGCTTGGATGTCTGCCTTGTCACCCCGGCTTCAAGCGAGCCGGTGCGCACTCAAGAAGTCATCCTACACAGCGCAAAGGTAAAACGGCAAGCAAATCCGGGGATCACGGGTTTATGCCTTGATGGACGTCGAGTTCGAGGCATTTGAATCACTTGGAACGGAGTTTGGTCGCCATAATCGTGGGGCAGAAGGTGGGAATAGGGGGCGGTCAGGAATCGCTGGTTATGCGGAAGCAGCGCCGGGTAGTGTCCTAATTGTGTGTTGCTGGCGCTGACTTTGCCCTTGACTAACAACGAGCGCCCTTAGGAATATTGGCGCATGGAAAAACCCAAAAAGAACCCCGCTGCTGTCGCTTTGGGGCGGATCGGGGGCAAGGCCATCGCCGAGCGCGGCCCCGATTATTTTAGAGAACTCCAGGCAAAACGCAAGGCCCGCAAGGGTGGCCGCCCTCCGAAGGAAGAGAATACTCTATATAAATCTGTGCTTGACAGTGCAAAGGATGCAGTCTAGGATTTTCGGCGGAAACTAGCGCAAGAATTGCGGGAAGCTGAAGAAGTAAACAAGCCCCGTATTGGCAAAGGTCAAGGCAGGCATAAAGTAAGCCTGTCTCGGTTTTTCCAATGCGGGGCTTTTTTAGTTTCCCGGTTCTATTGGAGCAGGAGGAATGGAAATAAATACGAAACCGCCCGCTTAGGTATGAGCCAAAGCGGGCGGTCAGCAAATTTGGGGCTGGCTTAGCGCGCCGGGGGCCTTGACAACCTGTCCGGCAGGGGTGCAAATCCCCTCAGCTCCACCACCAATTCGAGGTCCCCTATGAAAAGAACGCCCGAGGTGTCTAATCTACATTGCCGGTCGCCACCACGCAAGGGAAAATATGCTGGTATGGGATCGATATAGTTTCCGTATATGGAAGCGGGGTTAAGCGATCACGTTTGGGCGCTTCCAGAGTTGCTTGAAGCCGCGTAAATTAGGATTTCTGCAGTGGGAGATCAGGAGTACTATTCGCACAATGGCTCGGAGAATTCACATAAATATCGATGGCAAGCCGGAGATGGTGAGGTAGCGGTTGATCTAACTCACAAATTAAAGAAATCGCCTTGTCGAGTCCAAACCTTCGCACCATCAGGAGGAACATGACGATATCCTTTGTCGATGTAATATCACTACTAAGGGGATGTAGCGCTGCCGAAAACCCTCCAGGAAGACCACTTTCCGTTGATTGGGGAATAGGCCGCGTTCCGTATTTATTTGATGCGACCGTCGTTGAGGTGACGCCGGATTCCTCCACAATGCTGCTTCGCGAGGTAGATTCCAGCAAAGAACGCTCGGTTAATTTATCGGGAGCAGAATCTTTTGCGTTCACCCAATCTTCCCCTGAAGATTGGGTTCTCGTTGTTCGATTTGAAGGTGGACACTCTGTCTTACTTTCGACAAAGGAGCGCTGAAGGGAACATTCTTTGTTGATTTCCACGGACCACATCCTACAATGGAATGCGGTACGTGAAATACCCGCACTTCGAGCCCCGAAGCCACCCGGGGCTTTGCTTTTTCTGGTATCCTACCACCAAGGAAAAGTACTGCGCTAGTCTGGCTTCTGCTTAAACAACAAACCTTGACCATTCGAATCCCAGCCTTCTGGCGCAGTCAGCGCGGTTTTTCGCGCCTGTCTTTCAGTTTCCTTTTGCAGCTTGTTCCAAGCCTCAACCCGCTTCTGCACCCGCAGAGATGCATCGTGAAACGCCCGGTCCGCAGCCGCAATCAGCTTCTTCATTTCTTCGTCAAAAGAATCACCGCTCTCGCAAGGCTCAAGATACTCACTGGGGTCGGGGATCTCCTCCCCCGGCTCGCGGCAATACGCTATGTTTGCGCGGAGTCTTTCCATGTGGGCCATCCAGAGCGCTCCTTCGTAGTCCGTTTTCGTAATCCCCGTGTCTTGCGCCCTGCGTTTGCGTTCTTCGCTCATGGCCGGCCAGTGTTTTTGGATTTCTGGTATGCTATCACCACTGTCAAACCGGAGGTTCCCAATGCTGACCTACGCCGCATACGTGGGAGTTGCCCTTTTGCTTTTAATTTTCTTAGTTTTGGGCGCCTCCTTCAATCTCGGAGAACACCTTCTCTATGAACTCAAACAAATCAACTCGGAGACCAAAAAATCTCAGGATCACCTGTCAAGCGACTGCCGGGATATCGCCGCCCTGCTCGGTGAAATCCGCTCTGCACTTCGGGAAATATCCACTCGCAAAGAGTTGATCGCAATCGAAGGTTTAACCCAGGACTCCCGAACCGAATTGGTGACTATTCGCAAGGGGTTAGAGAAAGTTTTAGAGACAGGGAGAGAGTTCTCTTCTGTAATCGACCAAATACGCGACCGCGCCGAGGATTGCGCGGGATCGCTAAGAAGCCTTGACGATTTCAAGGACCGAGCGTAGGATTTCGCGCCGTGAGCACCGTATCGACACCATGGATAAAGACAGTCATTGCCCGGAATGATTCCGATAGGCTGCGCCAGGAAGCGCGAAAGGCCCGCGAGGATGCCGATGCAATCCTCGTCCAGTGTAAAGGCCTGGACTTCTGGCAGGAATTGTGCCGAGAATTACAAGTTCAAGGGAAAGACTGTGCGCATCTTGGAGTGTCGATATGCTCCAAATTCGTTCCTGATCCGAGGGGTAAAGAGGCATCCTGCCTACGCGTTACCGCTGTTAGAGACTCACCCACCGTCATAGATGCCTACCTGCGGTTGTCTTACCGCAAAGGTGAAAGACTGATTATCCTCTACAGAACTCCGCCACAAAGGACGGAGGGGGAAGAAGCCCTGAAAATCCTCCTCGCTGCTTCTATCGGCGGTCAGGTCGTGGCATATTACTTCAATGAGCCATTCTCTCCGTACGGACTTGCAGAAGAACTCTTGAAATTCCTTATCCGCCGCCTTGACCCCTCCCAGCTACCAGAAATGGACGAAGAACTCTAATCTTTGCTGCCATCAACCAGCAACACACTTTTAGGACACTACCCAGCGCCGGTGGCTCTCCGATGATTGGCTGACAGGTTGTGTTGCCCTTAATGCGCCGCGAGATGTGGGGCTAGTAATTCGGTCCCATACATGATGTTGGGATTCGTGGGCGTGCCTGTCAGGTCAAAGTTAGATACTTCGAGCGTTGGAAGGATGTTGTATCCGCCCTTTCAGCCGGGTCTCGGGTCGATATTCGGGGACCAAGGTGCTTTGGCAGGGGATGTGAGTCTCGGTTCTTATGCGGTGGGGGTGATATGTTTCACGTGAAACATCTTTGGTAGTCCGAACCGCGGGGCCAGGAAAGACGTCGTCACTTTGTTGCCATCCCTCGATCTTCGGCAGGTGCTGCAAATTGTGATTGGCCGGAAAATACGTAAATTGGGGGCCTTGGAGGATTTGCACCCGGCGAGGAGACCTGATCCGCAATATGAATGTTCCACGTGAAACATATTCAATCGCCACCCAACCCATAAAGAGTAGCCACCGGGCTTGCCCCCACGACTGAAACTATTTACAATTCAACCCGTGCTCGATGAAACGCACCTTCGGCAACTCCTTGAACCCTTTGGCTTGAACCTCTCGCCGCTCCAGGCGAACCAAGTCCTTACCTATTTCCACCTGCTCCTCCGCTGGAATCAGAAAATCAATCTTACCGCCATCCGCAATGAGGAGGAGTGTGTAACCCGCCATTTCGGCGAAAGCCTCTTCATTGCCAGCCACGTTGACCTTCACGGCAGCCTTCTCGATATCGGTAGCGGCGCTGGTTTCCCCGGGTTGGCCCTCAAGATTGCCTTCCCGGAACTCTCGGTCACCCTGCTCGAGCCCGTCGCCAAGAAGCGAGCCTTTCTAAAGGAAGCCGCGCGCGCTTGTGGATTCAATCAAGTTCAAGTGCGTGGCGAGCGCTTGGAAGATTTGGTTTCCACTACTCCTGCCCCAACCTTCGATTTTGCCACCATGCGGGCAGTCGGAAACTTGGAAGTGCTGGTCCCCCTGGCAGCACGGTGTCTTAATTCTGGGGGGAACCTCCTCTTGTGGCTCACGCAGCCCCAAACTGCGGTCCTTTCGAGCATTGGTTGCGGCCTGGAGTGGCCAGATCCTCTGCCCATTCCCCTGTCGAGTACTGCCGTGATCTGCTCCGGGGTAAAGCCAAAGTAATATAGGAGAAGCAGACATGAGGATCGGGTTGCAGGCATGGGGCAGTGAAGGCGATATTCGACCCTTCACGGCATTGGCGGCCGGACTCGTGAAGGCGGGCCACGAAGTTACGCTCGTCGTTACAGACAATATTGGCCGGGATTACAGCGCATTGGCCGATCGTTATCGCTACCGCCTCATAGCCGTCCCGAACCCGCAAACGCCCTCGAAAGAAGAGGTTGAGACAGTCTGGCGGAAGATTATCGACCTCGGCAACCCAATCCAACAGGCTGAACTCGTGATGCGACATGGCTTTGATCCTGTCATGGAGCACATGTATGCGGCCGCCCAGAACTTGTGTGCGGCGAATGATGTTGTCCTTGGCCATTTCTTCGTCTACCCTCTTCGAGTGGCTGCTGAGAAGACCGGAGTTCCTGTAGGAACGCTCAATATCGTCCACAACTGTCTACCCTCGGCCGAGATTTGCCCGCCAGGTTTCCCTGATTTGGGGAGATGGTCGTACCCCTTGGGATGGCGAATAGTCCGCATGATGGTAAACCGCATCTTCCTTCCCCGCGTAAACGCCCTTCGCGTCCGCGAAGGGCTTCGACCCGACACCGACGTCATGACCCAGACCTGGGCTGCCGACCGGCTTAATTTGATCGCGGTGAGTCCACAGATCTGTCAGGCGCCCCCAGATTGGGAAGCCCGGCACCGGGTTTGCGGCTTTCTAAACCCACCCACCGACTTGGCAACGGACGATCTGCCGAGAGACTTGGATGACTTCCTGTCAGCAGGGGATCCCCCGGTCTACTTCACCTTTGGAAGCATGATGCCCGATAGCTTCGAATACATGAGAGAAACGGCGGCGATTTGGATTGAGGCCGTCCACCGCCTCAGGTGTCGGGCGATCCTTCAGCTCCCTTGGGACAATACCTCCGTGTTTGACACCGACAATCGGTTTTTCAAGGTTATGCGGACTCCCTACAAAAAGGTATTTCCCCGATGTGCAGCGGTGGTACACCATGGCGGCGCCGGGACAACACAATCCGCGCTGCTCGCCGGACGACCATCGATCATTGTCGCACACGTATCAGACCAATTCTTCTGGGGTGCTGAACTCGCGAGGCTTGGTGTGGGCGGTAAAACGCTCAAAAGGAGAGGACTGAAACCAAGGCAACTCGCCGCCGCTGTTGCCCAGGTGTTGGAAAACCCGAACATCGCTTACCGCGCCACCGCGCTGGGTCGACGAATGGCAGAGGAGAATGGCGTGGCGACAGCGATTGATCTCATAGAAAGGCAATTGGGCGGCCGAGGCTAGCCAACGCAATTGTGGCAGAAAGGCGCCTGAGGTTTCAGATCTGGCCGGAAGTGCCCATTTCGCGGCGGACAAGGCAGTCTCCAGATTTAGATAGCCTACCAGCTAGCCCTCCATCACCAATGCAGGGCGGTACGGAGCGTAACGCGGGCGAGATCCCGGCATTACCGCAGGGGTTCGCCAACCTTGAAAGCGAGAACCACTGGAAAAAGCGCCTAAGGCGGCATAAAATCTTACCGGGCAACCCCATTGGAAAAGGAGGCGACGAACGTGGCAACAGAAAAAGCGACATTTGGAGCGGGCTGTTTCTGGGGAGTGGAGGCGGCCTTCCGCCAGGTTCACGGAGTCACCGCCACCGCCGTGGGATATATGGGCGGACATCTGAAGAATCCCACTTATAAGGACGTGTGCACCGACCAGACCGGGCACGCGGAAGTTGTGGAGGTCACCTTCGACCCCGCCAAAGTTTCCTATGCGGACATCCTTAAGGTCTTCTGGGAAAATCATGATCCCACCCAGTTCAACCGTCAGGGGCCCGACTACGGCAAGCAATATCGCACGGCAATATTTTTCCACTCGCCCGAGCAGGAAGCTGCGGCCCGCGCGTCGAAGGAAGAACTCGAGCGGTCGGGAAAGTTCCACAGGCCCATTGTCACGGAAATCACTCCGGCTGCGGAATTTTGGCGGGCAGAGGAATATCACCAGCAGTATTTGGAAAAGCGCGGCATGGCAAGTTGTCATATCAAGTAGCCGCACGGAAAATGCGTTTACAATGATTCTGTGAACTCAACCCGGATTGATCCCCCCGCATTTCGACCGGCGAACTCCGCGCCAAGCCTATGGCTATTGACCCTCGTGCTTGTGGGGCTATTTGTATCGGGCGCGGGCGCCTCCGACTCTCCTCCCAATTCAGAAGCCGCCAGCCGAAAAGATCTGCTCAGCGCGGTAAAGCACCTGGAAAAGAAACTGGGCTTCCGCCGGACGAAGAACTTCAACAAGCAGTCGACGGAATCCGCCGTGGATTATCGCTGCTATTATACCGGCAAGCTGGAGTTGCCCGATTCTTACGGCGGCCTGCAATTGGTTCCGGGAACCAAGGCCGGCTGCACGGTCGACACCCAAAAATACGATGTGTTCTTTTACGCCCTGGACGCCGCCGCCAGCGGGAAGACGCCGCTTTCCGCCACCTTGGAACACGAGTCGGTGGAACGTCTTCTGGTGGTTGTCCCCCACGAAGACTTTCACGCGAACAAGGAGTTACGCAAACTGCCGGCGACTCTCGGCGAAGCATCGGCAACGTTAATCGGATTTCTCACCGCCAGTGAAGTGGCGCGGCAGAAGTTTGGCGAGAATTCAGAGGTCTTTCAAAACCTTCAGCGCGAGCCGGATCTCTTCGCCCGCAAAGCTGAAATCGTGAATCGCTTTCATGCCCAAATGCGACAGCTTTACGCCGCCGCCCGATCCGGTGAAATCCCCGAGCACGACGCCCTGGGGCAAAAACAGCGGGCTTTGGAGGGATTTCGTCAGCAGTGCATGGACATTAACCCCAGCCCGAAATCGTTCAACAGGTGTTTACCCGCCAACAACAATGCCGGATTGGCCTTTGATGAAACCTACACGAAGTACTATTTGCTGATGTACCAGCTTTACCTGGCAAAAGGCCGGCAGCTCAGCCCGACTCTTACCGCCCTGCAACGCGCCTTGGATGCGCGAACTGAGCCAGAAGTGGTGAGGAATTTGGAAGAGGCAGTGACAAGTGACGAGTGACAAGCAATATGTGGAGCGGGACAGCTTATTTATTCGTCGTCCCGATTGTTCTTGCAAGCACCGACGCATCTCAATGGCAGCAGTGGCAAAGCCGAAGTGGCTCGTGCCCCTTGCTCGTCACTTGTCACTCGTCACTTGTCACTGCCTTTAACCGCCCGTGTCAGGATTTCGTTCAATTCTTCCGCCGTAAGCGCCAGCGGATTCCCTTTCATGCTGCTTGACTTGGCAGCTTCCGCGACCAGCGTCGGAATATCCTGCTCGCCGACTCCGTAAGCCTTCAGAGGGGGGATTTCAAGTTCGTGGCAAATCTCCCACGTCCACGCAATTGCGTTCTCAGCGGTGGCGCCGGGCCAGCCGGTGAGCATGCGCCCCACCTCCTGGTACCGGCGCAGCGCGACGCTTTGTGGGTCGCGGGCACGCAGGGCACGCAAGTTGATTTCTATCCCGTAGGGCAGGATGGCTGCGCATATTGCTCCATGCGGTGCTGTGAACCTGCCGCCGAGAGGAGCGGCGAATCCGTGCACGACTCCCAGGCCGGCGTTGGCAAGGGCCATCCCACTGAGCAGCGCCGCGAGCGACATATCGTGTCGGGCTTCCAATTCATGGCCGTGATGAAACGCCCGGCGCAGCGACCGTGCGGCAAGCGGGATACCCCGCACGCAGAATCCGTCGCTCAAGGGGTTTGCACGAACCGAAACATAGGCCTCAATCAACTGCGTCAGGGCGTCGAGGCCAGTGCTGGCGGTGACCGCCGGCGGCAGGCCGAGAGTTAATTCCGGGTCAACCACCGCGAGGCGGGGCAGAAGATGTGGGCTGCGCAGGCTGACCTTGACTTGCCGTTCGGGCACGCCCAACACCGCATTGCGCGTAGCCTCTGACCCCGTTCCGGCCGTGGTGGGCACGGCAACGAACGGCGCGGCTGGATTTTGCAGGGCATTCCCCTTGCCCACCACCTCCAGGTAATCCATCACATCACCGGGATTAGTGAGTAGCCCGGCAATGGCTTTTCCCGCGTCGATGACGCTGCCTCCGCCGATGGCGATGACCACATCGCACTGCCGTTCGTGCGCCAGATCGAGTCCTCGACCAATCAAGTCAACGGTGGGCTCGCCCTTAACGGCGAAAGTGAAACACCTTGCGCCTCCGCCTTCGAGGTCCGCGCGCAGCCGCTGGGCTCGATCCGGGTTATGGCCCGTTACCAGTAGAATTCGGCTTCCCCATTGCTTTGTTGCCGGCGCCACCTGGCTTACGGTGCCCTCACCAAAAATAATGCGTGTTGCGGTTGCGAACTCAAATTGCATCAGCGCTTCACCAGCCCTTCTCGCCCGGAAATACATTGGAGTATTTCACACTGGAGCGCGGCTCTGCCATCAGGGACTCCATCCGGTCGCGCCACGCGGCGTAATGCACCGTCGCCTTGTGCGCGGCGGTGGCCTCCACGCTCCGATAGGCCTCGACCAGGACGAATCGTGTAGGATCGTCGGCTTGCTGCATCACGTCGAAGCGCGCGATGCCCGGTTCTTTCAAGCTCTGGCACGCGTTCGCAATGGTGGCTTCCTTAAAGGCGTCAACGCAGTCGGGCTTTACTTTCACGAAGACATGAACGATGAGCATGAGTCACCCCCCTAAATCGTTAGGCCAAAACTTGCCACTCGCAGCCACTGGCCGGGCGCACCATGAGTCCGATAAAGATGAAGGGTTCGGACCTTGAACTGAACGTCGAGCCTTGGACCTATCTCCGCAATAGCGCTTTCCTTGAGGCACTGAGGGAAATTTCCGTAAAGAAGGCTTAAGTGAGGCATGAATTCAGGCTCGCGTCTGCTGTCGAACGCCTGGCGGGCGGCAAGATTCGCATTCTGAAGCGGCCTGGTAAGCGCCGCGCGAACGAAAAGACAGCGAAAGTATTCGTCGAGACAATGAATTTCGCCCAGTCGGATGGTAAAGGGCCGAATGCCGGCGGCAACTTGTGCGGACTTGCGAATCAGCTCACAACGGGGACCCACGCAGCCCCCCAGCAGGGTTACGTGCGGGGGAAATTTCGGCGCGCCATACCTGGCACTCAAGCGTTGGAGAATCTCCGACAGGCGGGCGAACACATCACCCGTTGGCATGAACCACAACGAGTATTTTTCACCTGCAGGCATCAAGAAAAGTGTAAATCGTCAAGGTTAAAGGGTAAAGTGCCACCCTGCGTTGCTCCCGACTTTACCCCCTAGGATTTCATCCTTTACCCTTTAGCCGTTAAACTTTACTCCCAAGCCCAGCACGCACAAGCGCGTTACTGCTGCCCCTCTTTGAGCTCTCGAATCCAGATGTTGCGATAGCGCACAGGGTGATTGTGGTCCTGCAATGCCAGGGGAAGCTTTTCCGGTGTCGGGGTATAGGGTGGACGCTGGTGATGCGCCGTGGGCCCCATAATTTCCACGTGATCTTGCACCAGCACGCCGTTGAAGATCACGGTGACGTTGGCATGCCGCAATAACTTTCCACTGGCATCGAAGCGCGGCCCGTGAAAAACGATGTCGTACGTCTGCCATTCACCGGGCTTCCGCGCCGCGTTGACCAGCGGGGGATACTGCCCGTAGACGGCGGCAGCTTCCCCGTCAGCATAGGTCACGTTATCGTAAGAATCAAGGACCTGGATTTCGTAGAGCCCGTGCAGGAAAACTCCACTGTTGCCGCGGTCCTGGTCTGTGCCGTGGGGCGGGTTGGGCGCAGCCCATTCAATGTGCAACTGGCAATCACCAAAGGCGGCTTTGGTCTGAATGAAACCCGTGCCCGGTACGGTGGCGAAATAGCCGTCACCCACGGTCCACTTCGCCGGACCTCCCTTGATGCTCTCCCATTTGGACAAATCCTTGCCGTCAAAGAGTACCACCGCGTCCGAGGGAGGAGTCCCCGGATCCGCCTGCGTGCTGGCCGTTCCGGGCGTGATGATGGGCGGCTCCGGCCGGTTGCGGTCGTTGGGACCCCATTGTTGCTGTGTCGTCTGCGCGGCAGCAAACGGTTGCGTGGTTATCATGACGGTCAAAAGCATGGCGAGTCCCACACAACTGCCCGCCAATAAGAATGCTCTTCGCATCGTTTCTTCTCCCTTCAGACAAGTAAATAAAGTCGCCCCGAAACCAGACAGCGCGCCAATACCCGGACAGCCAACAATCGCTACGGAAGCCGAAGTCGCATTTTTACGCCATCCAGTCTGCACGAGCGTCGCTATTGTACTCCGCTCTACCGGCGATGGAACCTTGTTTTTGGAGCGTGCCTTTTCCAATGGTGCGGCTGGCAGTATTGAAGCGCATGTGGCGCCGACCTTGCGGTCGGCACTCAGAGGCCGAACGCCGCTGGGCCCAACAAGACATATGCTGACCCCAAGGTCAGCGCTACGGCCGCAAGCGGGTCCAAAGAGCGGTAAGCCCCTCGACGGTAAAATCAGGCGATTGGGAATAGTTAATGATCTGGCGCTCCATGATATCCACGGTCTTCACACCCTCGGGAATCCTGGCGGCCAAATCGAGCGGAATATTCGTTACGCCATGGCGATCTGCGTGCATCAGGTCGCCGGGCCTCACCGTGAGCCCCCCCACGCGCACCGGGGTTCCAACCTCCACAATGTGAACGTAAGAGTGCGAAACCGCGATGTGTTGGGCGAAGAAATGGAAACCCAGGGGCTCAACTTCGTCAAGATCGCGCACGGAACCGTTGGTGATGGCGCCTACGCATCCCATGGCCTTGTGCATGTTGGCGTTGACTTCTCCCCAAAGGGAGCCCAAGCCGGCGGGTTCGTCGAGATCTTCTACCACAATCACCCGCGGCGCGGAGACCTTCATAACGTCTTCCCAATGGGTGGGAGGTAGAACGGCTGCACCTTTACCAGGAGGCGAAATGGATTGGATCTTCAGGGTCACGGCATAGCCCACCATGACTCCCAAACTGGGGAATATGCAGCGAATCTCCGGGCGCATGAACCCTTCATTGCGAGGACGCACGTCAAAAACTTCAATGGCATTGGCGATGGTTGGCGTGTTGTATTTCCGCAAACAATCGAGCACTGCAGGTTCCAGTGGTTCCATTATATTCTCTCCATTGTGGTGACGGTTTTTGCAAGCCGAAGACATTATATTGAGGTTGGCACAAAAACGAAATCAATCGTTGCGGGATTGCGTTAGACTGATGGACATGGTTCTCAATCAACCTCTTTCCGAAACTGAACAGGACGAACTGGCAGACTTCCTTGATTCCGACCTCGTCCCCGAAGATTCAATGGATATCTGCATGCTCCACGGCTATCTGACCGCCATCGCCATCGGGCCGGTCACTCTGCTGCCCAGCGAATGGCTTCCCCGAGTCTGGGGCGATGCAGGTGAGCCGGCGTTTGACTCGCTCGAACACGCTCAGCGTATTCTAGACCTGGTCGTCCGCTACTATAACGAGATCGTTCTAACCTTTATGGAGGCGCCGGAGCAGTTCCTGCCGTACTTGTACGAGTATGAAGATAAGCATGGGGAAGAGCCGACGATTTCCGCCGAGGAGTGGTGCGTCGGATTCAGTCTGGGCGTTCACCTGCGATCGAAAGACTGGGAGCCGCTCATTGCGAACAAGGAATTCACACTATTGCTTGCACCCATCGCTACTTTCTCTCTGGAAGCCGCCGGGAACGAGATCATCGAGGGACCTAATTCGGATGAGGCTCGGGAGGATCTAATTGCCCTTCTGCCAACGGCCGTGCAGGGTATACACGCCTACTGGCAAACCGTCCGCGAGAAGAGACCACCTGGCCTGGTCCCGGATTCATTTCGTCTGGGTGGAAGCTCGAAGGTCCGTCGCAACGCTCTTTGCCCCTGCGGCAGCGGTAAGAAGTACAAGAAGTGTTGTGGAGCCGCCGTGAAAATGTGAGCGACGGAACCGCACCCTGGCACACGAAGAGCCTCACGTGTTCATAAAATCCACCTACATTATATTTACAAAGTTGGAGGGCGGGAAAATGGCGGTGACACTCATATCAATAAGCAGAGAAAAGCCGCAGACCAACAAAGCACACACGCTACGTTTACCGGTGCGCTTTGATCTCGTCGTAAACGATCAGCGACATCACGACGAGAACCCACACGGGAAAGACTCCCATTCCCGGAATGGCTTCAACGATCAGACCGGGCAACAGGGCCCACCTTCGACCTAGAATCAGGAACAGCAGGCCTGCCGTTCCCAGGTCAATCGCCCACTGGACCGGCGGAACGAACTCCGTCCACATGGATAAGAAATCCGAGATCGCAGCCACACCGAAGGCGATGGCAAATCTGGCGCGCGAGGGACGCTTGACCAGAACCAGTTCCTGTCCCGTGCCGACCACGACTGGTCGGTTTTCGGCTTTTACCAATTTGGCGTCTGCTGCGCTCATGAATTCTTCCTGAAGCCCATCGTGCCACGATCGCGCACAATCCGCAAGCGGCGCATGGAATAACTCCATGGCGTGCACAATTCGGCAAAATGAACATCGCCAGGCATGGCCCGAGAGGTGAATAACAGAGCTGAGCTCGTATTGGGCCAACCGACCTACGGCTTTGATGCGCTCACGCGGATTTGAACCTGATCACATAATTCCAGATCAAAAGCCGTGGATCTTGTACAGCAGGTCCGCGTTACTTGCTTGCTCGACGTTATCCGCGGTTCAGATTGTCCAGAGATATTGCCCAGTGCCTATTGTTTCGCGGCTGCTCTGCGCCGTCTCCCGGTCATCAGATAGATATTCGCCCTCGGCTCAAAGAGAGGATCGGCCGAGGTCTCGATGCCATCCACTCGCGGAATGGGATCAAAGATGATGTGCTGCTGCTCGCTGGCGTTGTTCGGCGCAATCTCCTTCAAACTGATTTCGCCGAACGTGAGCTGAGGACGATTCTCAGGCCAGCGGACAGTGGCATTATCAAGCGTATCGCCGTCCTCAGCCAACTGCACTTTGATACGAAACCTGACCGGTTCCTTGGCGACCCGCTCCTTAATCTCGTCGAAGAGGAAGTTTGGACTCTGCGCGGCCGCTCCGGCCTCGTCCAGATATTCATTGCCGGCTGCCGGCTGCATCCGGTAGCGCCCGTAGCGGCTCACGCCATCCGCGTTGGTAAACTTGAATGCAGACACCGCGAAAAACGACTCCCTGGCAAAGCTGGTCGGGATCGGCTTGGGAATTTGCACAAATGTCAAAGCCGCCGGATGCGCTCCCAGGAACCGCTCAATGGCATTCGGGTGCGGCCCCGCAGGATCGGTCGAAATCAGCGCGTTGAGGAAGTCCAGGAATTCTTCCGCCGTGCGCGCTGGGAAGTCGTCAACAGAGTGAGCGACAATGTCGGTGTGAACATGCTCCGCAAGGTGGAAGCGAATCGCGCAACCGCGAGGGCTCGCACCCTGAGGGTCGTTGTCGGGAACAGTCGGAATTCCCGCGAAGTCCGAGAAGCGCACCGTCACCGGAGTGGAATTCCGCTGGATATGCGGTGCGCGCGTCAGCGAAGCAGCTTCCTTTGAGGGCGTGAACACGCCCGTCAGCAGGATGCCTTTCGCGTGAGCGGGTCTGAACCCGGGATGAATACCACCATCGGCTTTGTCAAATCCTCGGATAATGTCATGGCTAAGGGTCAACAGTTTATCGTCCGTAGTCAGTGGCATGGCTCGGTTTCTCCTTTTGATTTAATGGATTGGGCCCGCTTGATATTTTACATGCATGGCCGCCGGTCAATAAAGCAGGAATTCCGCAGTGGGCAGATGGGCTTGAGCGACCTAGTTCAATCGGCGGACGAGGCTGGTAGCGCGGAGGTATTTGGCTCCGAGCCGAATTCCTCCGCGGCCCTTTCTCATTGTCTGGCAATGAACAGGTCGAGCGGGTCAGTGATTTTCTGACCGTGGGCTTTTCTCACGCACGATACCACACACAATCAACTGACATGGGGCAGGCAGCTACCGTTGCCTTGTCCAGGGCAAGCTTGTTGTAACTTGACCACCGCCGGAAGAACCCACGGCCAGGACTGCACTGACCGTGGCAACCCCTCGAAGCATGGGTATTGCGTAATATTCGATTGCATCGAATATTATGCGCGTTGGAAAAGCACGGGGCTCTTAAACCGGCAGCATCTTGGGGAACATCGGCAGCAGGCAGTCCTTCACCGGTTGGTAGGTTTTGCGGTGCTCCGCACAGGGGCCGAATCTGGCGAGCGCGTTCATGTGATCGCGCGTGCCGTAACCTTTATTCTGGGCAAGGCCGTATTGCGGGAACACGCCGTCCAGTCTTCTTAGATGTTCGTCACGTGCCACCTTGGCCAAGATCGATGCTGCGGCAATGGACACGGAAAGCGCGTCGCCGTGAATAACGGCACGGTGGGGAATGCTGAAGTCTCCGCCGGCTTCGCGCAGCGGCATGGCATCCGTCAGGATAAAATCGGGTGCGGGGCTGAGCGCCCGGATAGCCCGCATCATGCCTTGCCGCGAGGCTTCGTAAACATTCAGCGTGTCCACCTCCTCCGCGGTAATGGCTACCACCTGCCACGCCAGCGCCTTGGCGCGAATCTCTTTCGCCAGCACTTCACGCCGCTTGGGGGTGAGCTTTTTGGAATCGTTGATGCCAGGAATCACAATGGTGGGGTCCAGAATGACTGCTGCGGCATAAAGCGGCCCCAGCAGAGCCCCACGCCCGGCTTCGTCGCAACCGGCAACGAACCGGCATCCCTCGCGCCAGGCTAGCGATTCCAGTTGGCGGGTGCAGTGGAGTGTGGCGGGATCGATTGGACGCGGCATGGTCAAATTATTTTCATCCGCCCGCCAGCTCGAGCGCAAGCGGGAATTGAGGTCCTACCGATTCTGTAGCGCCTCTTCAACGCACCGCAGCATCATGACGTCTTCCTGGTTATAGGCGAGCACTTCATTCTTGATAGCCTCATCATGGGTGGTTTCGTATTTCTTCCACATTTCGTCGGCCCATTTGCCATCTTTTCCGGGGAGTTTTCGCTTGAGCCCCAGGATTTGCTCCACCGTCTTCAATCCACCCCACAGGCCTTTCCTCCAGCATTCCGGGCACAAATCCACGTGCGCAAACTCCTGGTCAAGCATCACTCCCAGTTGAGCCGCGATCACGGGAAAGTCAAATCCCACATAACCCTTCACCTTGTCGGGAATCGAACGCCCGTTGTAGGTCACCAGCCGCTCCACGCCTGCAAGCACCAGCATCAAATTGGCCCGCGTCGCGTCCTTGCCGAGTAATTGGATGAACGAGTCTTTCTCCCCGTCCACAACTCTTATCCCGATCACCGTGATCCGATGGTTCTTATAATCCTTGAACAGCCGCTGGTCCGTGAACGTGCCGACGTAGCTAGTTTCAATGTCGAGGTAAGCGGTTTTCATGGTTTCCCTTCTTGCCC
Organism: uncultured Acidobacteriota bacterium; assembly: GCA_964438685.1. Taxonomy (GTDB): domain Bacteria; phylum Acidobacteriota; class Terriglobia; order UBA7540; family UBA7540; genus Bog-366. The sequence goes on along the minus strand of CAYTMD010000001.1, from coordinate 23,178 downwards.
GAGGATTTCCGCAAAACGACTGGGCGCGGGCGCACCAAAAGCTTCAGGGGTGACGCACACCTTCCCGAAGCGCGGCAACAAACTGTTCGACATCAAGAGCCTGCACTCCAGGTGCAAGAGCCGATGTGACAACCGCCGAGCGCGACTTACGATGAACGAGGATCTGGCGGCCTCCGCGTTTCGGCAAGGAGTGAGCGAGCGATAAAAGCGGCCCTGCCATCGCCGGCCTCGGAGTCTGGGTCGCTTTCGCCTCCACCAACCAGACTTCTCCATTGCCTCGGGGAACAAGAAAATCGACCTCCAAACCCTGTTGATCGCGAAAGTAGTAAAGCTCCTTGCGGCCGCCGAGATTCGTTTGACTCTTCAGTATTTCCGCCGCCACGAAGCCTTCAAAGATCGCTCCCAGGAATGGAGATCGCTCCAGTTCCGACTGAGAGGTGATTCCCAGCAGATGGCAAGCAAGCCCCGAATCCTCCCAATAGACCTTGGGTGATTTGATGAGCCGCTTGCCGAAGTTCTCGAAATAGGGCGCCACCAGGATGATCTGGCCCGTCATTTCGAGCACATGCAGCCAGGCACCGATGGTCGGCACAGAAACTCCCAGCGGCGCCGCGAGGTCCGTCTTGTTCAGGATCTGCCCGTGCCGGCTGGCCAGCAGCGACAGAAACCGGCGAAAGGTCACCAAGTCGCGCACATTCGTAATGGTCCGAACGTCACGCTCCAGATAAGTTTGCACATAGGAGTTGAACCACAAACTGCGCGCCTGGGAATGAGCCAGGACTTCCGGGAAGCCGCCCGTCAGCAGACTTACCTTGGGAGTTTCCATCACACTAAACGGCAGCAGTTGCAGCACGGCAGCGCGCCCTGCCATGGATTCTGTGATGCCCTGCATTAGGGGGGCTTCCTGCGATCCGGTAAAGAACCACTGGCCCCTTTGCGACGGTTTCTCGTCAATCCGGGTGCGGACGTAATTCAGCAGCTCTGGGGTGTTTTGGATCTCGTCGAACAACGTGGGCCGGGGTAGTCCGTCAAGGAAGCTGCGCACATCGCTGCGCACTCGGGCCTGGATATCAGGATCCTCCAGCACGACATAGTGGGCACGCGGGAACAGGTGGCGTAACAGTGTTGTCTTCCCCGCCCGACGCGGCCCGGTCAGCACGACCGCGGGGAAATGGCGGGACGCCCGCAAAACCAGCGGTTCCATCTGCCTGGGGATATATCGCATTTGAGAAATCTAAACTACAATTTTAAATTTCTCAACAGCAAACTTCGGCCTCCGGGTCCCCCCCGCCGTCCTCGCGGGCCCTTTATGAGCCACCTGCAATCAGCTACATCAATTTGAGTAATCTAAAATACAACTTTAGATTTCTCAACAGTTCGTTGCGACGTTTTTATTCCCGCCCCAGGAATTCGCGTCGTTTGCGGGGCTTCGCCTGCTTACCAGTTTCGACTGAGCGCGCCAGCTGCACGGCATCAAATCCGAACTTTTCGCGGAGCTTATCCGCGGCTTTGAGTACTTTGTCGAGCTTGTCATGCTGCGCCGCGTCGATCAAACTCCGCTGAAACACCGTGCGGTCCAGGTTCGACGTGCGCACTCCCACCAGGCGAATTTTCTGCTTGCCGTCCCAGGCGTCTTCGAGCAATCGCAGAACGTTCGAGAATATAACGGCATCAAGGTTGGTGGGCTCATCGAGTGTCGCGTCACGGGTCAGCGTCTTGAAAGGGGCGAAGCGCAGCTTCAGCCCAACGGTGCGCGCGAAAAGGCGATGGTCGCGCAGGCGCCGGCCCACAAGTTGAGCCAAATAGGAAAGCGTTCGCTCCACTTCTTCCATATCGTTGATGTCAGCGTCAAAAGTGGTTTCATGGCTGATCGATTTGGGCTCTTCTTCGTACTGATACGCTTCGATATCGAGCCCACACGACTTGGTGTACAGCCACTCGCCGAACTTCCCAAAGCGCTCCCGCAGCTTTTGCCGCCCCATCTGCTGCAGGTCGCCGATGGTCACAATACCCAGTGAGCGCAACTGCGGCTCGGTTACTTTTCCAATGCCGGGCATGCGCCGAATGGGCAGCGGCGCAAGAAACCGCGACTCGCAGCCCGGCAAGATGTAAAGAAGTCCGTGCGGTTTTGCCTGGTCGGAAGCAATTTTTGAAACGAGGTGGGAAGAAGAGAGGCCGATCGAGCAGTTCAGGTCCGTGCGCTCCTTGACGGTGCGGATCAACCGGTCAGCGCCGCGATATGACGAACAGTGCAGGCGCTCGCACCCGGTGAAATCAAGGTAAGCCTCGTCGATTGAAACCATCTCCACGATAGGACTGAACTCTTCAAAGATCCGGTGAATCTGGCGCGAATACTCGCCATACTTGCTATGCTGGCCGCGCAGGAAAATTGCATGGGGGCAGAGCTTTTTCGCCATCCCAATCGGCATGGCTGAATGCACACCAAATTTGCGAGCCGCGTAACTCGCCGCCGCCACGACCCCGCGGCCGTCGGGGTCCGCTCCCACAATGACCGCTTTCCCCTTGAGAGAAGGATTCTCAAGCTCCTCCACCGATACGAAGAAGGCGTCCATGTCGACGTGGAGGATTTGACGCAACATGCTTGCCTGGATGATACAAGGGACCGGGTGCTGGAATAAACAAATTCTGAATTATGAATTCTGAATGCCGAATAAGGCGAAATCCCATTCGCGCGAGACCAAGCCCACGGGGGGGTGCTTTCGCAATTCAGAATTCATAATTTCCTCGCACTCACTACCCGGGGAATTCCGGCCAAATCCGGTGTGACTTGAATCTCACCCCATCCCTCACCCAGCAGCGCCAGGACTTGCTCGCGCATATTGTAGCCAATCTCGACAACAACGTACCCGCCCGGCCTGAGCGCGAGCAGCGCTTGTGGGAACAGCCGCGCATAGACTTCATCTCCGCGCACAAGGTCGCCGCCCCAGGCCAGTCGCGGCTCAAAATCGCGCACCTCGCGCTGAACCTTGTCAACTTCCCGTTTGCCCACATAGGGAGGATTGGAAAGGACGAAGTCAAACGTTCCCGCAAAGTCAGGCTCCAGCAGGCGCGTCAGGAGATCGCTTTCCAGAAACTTGACGCGCTCCGGCATGTTGAGATGCACGGCGTTGCGCGAGGCCACCACGAGCGCCGCGCGCGAAATATCCACGCCGAAGATAATCGCCCGGGGGAATTCCGACGCCAGAGCCAGCGCAATGCATCCGGAGCCCGTGCCCACGTCCACAATCCGCAGGCGTGCGTCCTTTGCCTGACCCTGCCGTTGCGCCAGTTCCAGCACACGTTCCACCATGTGCTCCGTCTCGGGTCGTGGGATCAGAACATCGGGAGTCACTTCGAACTCCAACCCCCAAAACTCCTGATGGCCGGTGATGTATTGCGAGGGTTTGCCCGTGGCCCGTTCGGCGATAAGTCGGGCATACCGCTCAAGGTCCGGCGGCGGCAGTTCCTCTTCAGGATGAGTGTAAAGGTAGGCGCGATCGCGTCCCAGAACGTGCATCAGCAGCAATTCTGCGGCGAGGTGCGCTGAGGGCACCTGATGGGCGAGAAGTGTTTGGAGTCCTTGCCGAAGTGTGGCGCGGAGCTGTGCCATTGCCAATTTTCGATTGCCGACATGCAATTGCCAATTGACGATTTTCGATTGCCGATTGAACGTCGCCAATTACCAACCATCAATCGCCGGTAGAGGCCATTGCTTAAGATCTAAAACGGAGATGATGCTGCGGTTCAATCGACAATCGGCAATCGAAAATCTTCAATATAAGCCTACCCGGCGAGGGCTGAGGGTGCTTCGTCCACGCCCCCCTCACTCTTGGGCGGTTGCATCAATTTCGCTGCCTGGTAATGGGCAATAAGGGCGTCGATGATGTCATCCATTTTCCCGTCCATAATCCGATCCAGTTGATGCAGCGTGAGCCCGATGCGATGATCCGAGACGCGATTCTGCGGGTAGTTGTAAGTCCTTATCTTTTCGCTGCGGTCGCCCGAGCCAATCATGGAGCGCCGTTCCTCGATGATCTGCTTCTGCTGGTTCTGCAACTCAAGTTCGTAGAGCCGGGAGCGCAGGACTCGCATTCCCTTGGCCCGATTCTTGATCTGCGACTTCTCATCCTGGCAGGAGACGATCGTTCCCGTCGGAATATGGGTGAGGCGCACAGCGGAATAGGTTGTATTCACTGACTGCCCGCCCGGCCCCGAGGAACAGAACGTGTCAATCCGAATGTCCTTGGGATCGATTTGGATTTCCACTTCGTCCGCTTCCGGCAGCACTGCCACGGTGATGGCCGAGGTGTGAATTCGCCCTTGCTGCTCGGTGGCCGGAACACGCTGCACGCGGTGGACGCCACTCTCATATTTGAGCTTGCTGTAAACTTTCTTGCCTTCCACCAAGGCAATGACTTCCTTGAGCCCGCCCACTCCCGACATGCTGCTGGAAAGCACTTCAACGCGCCAGTGTTGCGATTCCGCAAAGCGTGTATACATGCGGAAGATATCCTGCGCAAACAGGGAGGCTTCGTCTCCCCCCGTACCGGCGCGGATTTCCAGCACCACGTTCTTCTCGTCGTTGGGATCCCGGGGCAGGAGCAGAACGTTCAATTCCTGCTCCACCTTTTCCAGGCGCTTTTCCAGCGCCATAAGTTCCTCATGCGCCATGGCTTTCATTTCGGGATCGGAGGAGGACTCGTCCACCAGCGCCTTGGTGTCCTTCACCGATTTGCTGATGGTTTTCCACTCTTGATATTTCTCCACAATTTCCGTAAGGTCCGCGCGCGCCTTGGCCGTCTTCTGGTAGACGTTGGGATCCGCCAACACTTCGGCCCTGCCGAGTTGCTCGGTCAGACCTTCGTACTTCGATTCGATTTCCGCAAGTTTGTTCAAATAATGCATAGAAACCAGAATACAGCATACGGCGTGCAGTATACAGGTTAGACTCCGCCTCGTGTCTACCGTCTACCGTATGCTGTCTACTTTCTTACGCCACAATCAGTTCGCCGCCGCGATTTTGCTCCAGCACCATCGCCGTTTCCAAGGCCTTGATTGCGGTCTCCAGTTGGCTGTCGTCAGGCTCGCGAGTGGTGATGCGCTGCAGCCAGAGGCCGGGCTGCGACGACCATTGCCACAACCTTCCCTTCGATTTCGCGGCAAAGCGGATGAACTCGTAGGAGACCCCGGCGATTACCGGCAGCAAAACAATGCGCCCGAGAAATCGCAGCCAAAAAGTATGAAAAGGCAAGAACATGTAGAGGACCATGGCGATGCCCATCACGACCAGCAGAAAACTTGTACCACAACGGGGATGGAATCGCGTGCAAGTGCGCGCCGTGGCCACGTCAATGGGACCTCGTTTTTCAAAGGCCCACACCACCTTGTGTTCGGCCCCATGATACTCAAACACTCGTTGGATTTCCTTCCACTGCGAAATCAGGAGCAGGAACCCGAGGAACAAGGCGATCCGAATTGTCCCATCCATCAAATTGAATGTCAGGTTATTGTCGGTATGCGGATACCGATGGGTTATAACCGTGGCCAGATAAAGCGGAACAAGCTTGTAGAGAACAATGAAAAAAACCAGGGAGAAAGCAATGTTGGCCGCCAGCATCCAGCCGCTCAGCTCCGTTGGCTTCTTTGATTCTGCGGGGTCTGCCCCCTCCGCCGCGGGTTCCTCAAGCGCCTGCTCGGCGGAGTAGCGCAGGGCACGCATTCCCAACACCAGCGCCTGCCCAAGCACGCCCAGCCCACGTAAAACAGGATACTTCAGCCAGGGGTGCTTCTCCGCAGGCTGGTCAAGGTACGCCTGCTTCACCGCCAGTGAACCACTGAGCTGCCGCACCGCCACGGCATAGGAGTGCGGCGAACGCATCATGACGCCTTCGATGACCGCCTGGCCGCCCATCAGAGCCTCTTCCGGGGCTTGAAGAATGGGCAAGGCAATAATGCGAAGTGCCTGGCGTGCCGTCCTTTCCAAAGCAGTTAATATGGAAATCATGGCGAAAGAGTTCCGTCTGCCCGCGAGGGGGAGCATCACACCGCAGTGTTTTCGAGGTTTTAACTCAGCGTCCTGGTGGCGACACAGAGACGCTCCCGCACCCCAAGCCTATTGCTCAGAATAGCTGCAATTGCAGGGGGTGTCAAATCACGCACATCAGCCAAATGGTTTTGTTTTTGCGGCGCTCGCGCTATAATGGCGGCGCTTTCGTTTCCGTAGAAGAGATACGCGTTGCAGAGGATCCGCCCAATGACCGCTTCGTTGTTACGACTGGGTGATGAAATCGACGATTATTGTCCGCGATGTAAATTGCTGCTCAACCATGCGGTGGCGAGCATGGTGGGGAGCACCGTGGTGAAAGTGGTTTGCCAGACCTGCCATACCGAGCATCCATACAAGAACGCCGAGGTCCCACCCAAAAAGAAATCCGGACCTCGCGCCACATTAATGGATCAGGTACTTGCCAAGGTGGCGCCCTCCGAACCGGAGCCCGCTCCAGAGGAATCCCCTGCGGAGCCGGAAGAAGCCCCCGAGCCCGTAAGGAAAAAGAGTGTGGCAACTCCCGCCCGCTATATCACCCGGCATGCCATCCGGCCTCCGCGCGGCAAGCGCTAAAAGCCCCACTCTCAGAACGCCGATCAGCCCGTGACGCGGACTTTGTCTGGGGAGACCAACTCGTACTCGGTCCCTCGCCATTTGATTCGCCGGGTGAACCCCGCCACAACAAAATTCCCCAGCATGATCCATGGAACCAGCGGCGATAATTGCCAATAGCAGGAGGTGCGACGGCCAGTTTCCGAGGCAAAAACCTCTCTTGTGACAACGGAGCGTATATAGCCTTTGGCCGCCCCGAGAAACAGTATAACCAGCAAAGTGAACGCTACGGCGAGGCGCTGGTAGGCCGTATCCGCAGGCAGCACCAACGCGGCCAGTCCCAACGCGACAGTGCCACAATAGAAGAAGTATGCGGCAATTCCCAACGTCCACAAATGTGCCGCATAAACCCGCGTAATAATGATTTGGCGAGTCGACCAGTGCAGAAAATCCCGCAGGCTCAATTCTTCCCCTGATGCCACCAGGCAGTGGGGCTCGAAGGCAATCTTTCCCCCGGCTTCGCGAACTGCGTGCGTCACCGCATAGTCGTCACTTACCGTGCTGGCCCAGTATCGTTCCGCAATTTTGAGCCTCCGGAAATCGTCGGCGCGGATGGCCATCGACCCGCCCCACGCGAAGTTGTGATTGTGGTCGCCCATCATGGTGGCGATTGAGGTGTCCCATGCGGCACGCAGTCGCGAGACAAAGCCCTGCCCCGGCAGATACCATCGGAAACCGGTACTGACAGTATTTTGGGGATCGGCGAGCGGCGCCACCAATGACCGCAGCCAATCGCGGCGGGGAGACGCATCGATATCGGCAAAGGCCAGCACCTGCACGGCCGCGTTTGCAGCCGCGGTTCCGTGCAACAGGTTGTTGACCTTTTCTCCGCGAACATCCGAGATGCCCGCCGCTACCAATAATACTTGGGGATTGTGGTTTGCACCGGACGCGTTCCGCGCCTCCAGGCGTTCATGCAGTTTTTGATAAGCCAAATCCTCCAGGGTGGCGACGACGAAGACCACTTGGTGGTCCGGGTAATCCTGATTGAGGAAGCCCTCGACGTTCGCGTCAAACTCCGCATCCATGCCCTTGCAAGGAATCACCACGGCGGCGAATGGCGTGTAGTTTCCTTGCGGACCACTTCGCCTCTTTCGGACTAAACTTAAGAAGCGGAGCCCATCGACGAACGCCCAGGCGCTTTGCAGCAATAATAACGCGCCCGCCACATAGAAGGTTTTCACGGCCCAAAGCATCAGCAAATTCCTGCCGCAGGATGAAGTTATGGTGAAAAGCCCAACCGATGGCGAGTTTAACATAACGATACAGCCGCAATCGCCTGATGCGGACCGGTCACGGCGCTCCGATGCGGTAGCGGCGCCAGATTCTGCTAAGATAGTTGCGGTCTACGTGCCCCGAGGGGGCAGTTCTATGTTTGCGCGCCACAATCGGTTAATTGGCATCATCTTCCTTATTGCAGATGTCCTTCTGGTGCTGGCGAGTTTTGGGTTGGCGCTGGAAATCCGCTCTCACCTGCCGGGTGCACGGCCTTTTTACCCGCTTTCGAATTACCCCTTGTTCATTTCCCTGACCCTCGTCTTATGGGTGGCCGTTGGGGTGGCCGCAGGAATCTACCGTGAGGTCCGTGAGGAGGATTTACGCCGGGTCTTCGCTGACCCAATTAAGGTCGGTCTCGTCTCCACCGTCGTCCTTTTCGCCGCAACTTTCGCGTTGAAGCTGGAATTCACCAGCCGTCTCCTGCTGGGGATCTATGCGCTAATCGATTTGCTGTTGATGATCGGCTTCCGCCTGGCGGCGTGGCGATTTGCCGCACCCTTGCGAAGAAGAGTGGCGGGATTCCGCAACTTCCTGCTGGTGGGTGATGGTCCGGAGTTGGCGGAAATCGCGCGGACGCTCGAAGCGAATGAAGATCACGGCATGCGCTTATATGGTTTTGTTCGCATCCAAAATGGACCTGCCGAGGCGCTGCCAACCGGCCTCCACAAGTCATATCCCACGGTCACACTTCCCGAGTTGCCGGAACTGCTGCGCCGCCAGGTGATCGACGAGGTGATCTTTGCCGTCGCCAAGGATGAACTGGAAAAGCTCCGCGACGCGTTTCTGATTTGCGAAGAAGAGGGAGTGAAGACGCGCGTACTCCTCAGTTTCTTCCCGCAAATCATCTCCAAAGTTTATCTCGAGCGCCTGGGCACAACGCCCCTGCTGACCTTCTCCGCCACGCCCGAAGACGATTCCCTGCTCATCAAGCGGGGCCTTGATTTCATCATGGCGCTCACGGCTCTGGTGGCTCTTTCCCCGCTCCTCCTCATATTAGCGGCGCTGGTCAAACTCACCTCACCCGGGCCTGTTTTTTTCTCCCAAACGCGCTGCGGGCTCGGTGGTCGGAGGTTTACTCTGCACAAGTTCCGGTCGATGCGCGCGGACGCCGACCTGCTTCGCGAGGAGTTGGAAGCGCTGAACGAAGTGGATGGGCCGGTGTTTAAGATCACGAATGATCCGCGCTGTACACCCATTGGACGCTTCATGCGCAAATTCAGCCTGGACGAACTCCCGCAGTTGGTCAACATCATCAAGGGAGACATGTCTTTTGTGGGTCCGCGTCCGCCCCTTCCCGAGGAAGTGGAAAAGTACGAGCGCTGGCAGCGCCGCCGGTTACGCATGCACCCCGGACTAACATGCCTGTGGGCACTGGAAGGGCGTAGCAAACTTAGCTTCCGGCGCTGGATGGAGTTAGACCTGGAATATATTGATCACTGGTCGATGATGCTCGACTGGAAGATCATCCTTAGAACGATTCCCATCGTTCTGGTGGGCCGCGGCGCGAGCTGAGGCTCATCTCACCGCGGAGGCGCTGAGACGCGGAGCAAGAGTGACAGCAGGGAAATGCTAAAAAGGGCTCGCAACTGGAAATTCGGCGTCTGGTTCACGGGTTTCGAGTTTCGATTTTTCCCCAGTACCTCATGACAGCACTTACGAGTCTTCCTGTAATAGCACCGGCCTCTTAGCTTCCCAGTGCCGTCGCGTAGGCCGCAAGCAAGGCTCGCTTCTCGTTTTCCCAATTCAATTCTTCTTCAATGCGTTTACGTCCGCGCGCCCCCATTTCCTTACGCAAGCTCTCGGAATCCAGCATGGTCTGGATTTTTCGGGCGAAGTCTTCCGGGTCATCATTGCGCGCGTAGAGGGCGGCGTCACCCGCTGAACGAAGGCCTTCCGTGAGGTTGTAAAGCACCACGGGAAGTCCGAACGCCATGTACTCCAAAATCTTGTTCATGGTTGACTTATCGTTCATGGGAGTAGCCCGGTCGGGGGCGACGCCGAACTGTGCAGTGGAAAAATAGGCCGCAACATCCTCGTCAGGCAGTCTCCCGGTGAATTTCACCAGGTTATCGAGCCCCTTCTGGCTCGCCAATACTTTAAGCTGAGGAAGTTCAGGACCTGAGCCGATCAGGACAAACAGCGTGTCATCGCAGTTCCGCAATTTTGCGAGGAAGGCAATCGACTCGAGGAGTAGATCCAATCCATCCTGATGAGCCATGACGCCGAGATACACCACCAGATGGCTCCGGCCTTCCTTAAGCTCGGGTTGCGGGGGGCGTATTCGGATTCTGGCCATGTCCGGGCAACTCCGGACCACGAAAGTCCGGTCGCGGGACATGCCGCCGCGATTCATGGCAACTTCCCGGTAAGATTCATTGGTGGCAATTGAAACCTTCGCGGTGAGAAACGTGAGCCGCTCCGCCCAGCAAACCAGCTTGTACCCCAAATCATGTCGCTGGAATTTCGTCTCGTAAAGCTCGGGGTTCAGATCATGGTGATCGAATATGAATCGGACGCCGAAAAGCTTGAAGAAGAGCGCGATGAGGAAAATCGTGTCGGGCGGATTGCACGCCTGGAGCACACGGAACCGGGTTCGCGCGTATATCCGCAGGGCAAGGAAGAATTGGGCCGTCAGCGCCCAGGAATACTCGAGGAGATAACCCAGCGGCCCGGAGGCCTCCCAGAGCCAGTGCCGGTAAATTTCTATGCCTTCCAGGGTTTCGCGACTCTTATGGAATCCGGAGCCCTTCGGGCAGATGATGGAAACACGATATCCGGCGTCGCGCAGCGCGAGTCCTTCCTGCCACACTCGCCGGTCGAGCGGGACAGGGAGGTTCTCGACAACAATGCACACACCGGGCCGTTCATTTGGCATGTCGGCACCACAATTCAAAATTGATTAAAGCCCACAGTTGTTTTTGGCGATCGCGAACGCCATCAAAATGCTCGCGAACAAAGCTATCTATGCTGTGAGCGTTGAAATACCCACGCGTCTTCGCTTCGGGAGAGAGGAGCAGGTCTCCAACCAAAGAACGCAGGGGCTTCCGGAACCATTCACCTACCGGCACGCGGAACCCGACTTTGCGCCGGAACAGCGCTTCCTCTGGCACGAAGGGGCGCAGCGCGTCTTTCAGCAACGCTTTGGTCTGGAAGCCGCGCGTAAGCAGACGTGTGGGAAGTCGCGCCGCCATCTCCACCAATCGGTGATCGAGGAACGGTCCGCGTTCTTCAATGGACGCGGCCATGGTCATCTGGTCGCCGCGCAAGAGCAGGTTATCCGGCAACCACACCTTCAAGTCGGCGTAAAGCATCCGTTTAAGCGGCGAGCGGTCACGCACCTTTTCGAGATAGCCTTCAATGACGCGGGCGGGATGCGCGGGGTCAACTTGCGCCAGAAATTCGGGTGCAAAAAGGCTTTCCCGCTCCTGGCGCGAAAAGGAGGCAAACCACGTCACCGACCGCTCCGCTTCATCGCGAATGGAAAGCGCCTCGAGCGCGGTTTTCACCCGGTGCTGGCGATAAGGCAGCAGGCGGATGAGGGCGCGCGTGACGACATGCGGCAACGCCGAAACCAAGCCTGCCAGCCGGTCAGCGGAATACTTGGGGTAACCGGCGAACAACTCGTCGCTGCCTTCACCTGCCAAGACAACCTTCACGCTTTTCGCCGCCAATCGCGACATCAGGTAAAGCGCCACGTCGGTGGGTTCGGCGATAGGCTCATCGCGGAACGCCACCAGTCGCGGCAGTTCGCTGCTCAGGTCCTCCGGCGTAACGACAAGTTCCTGATGCTCCGTGGCATACCGGGTGGCCACGGAGCGCGCGAACGGCAACTCACTATATTCGGGTTCGTTAAATCCCACGGAAAAGGTGCGCAGCGGACGCGCGCCGAGCTCAGCCATAAGCGCCACGACCGCGCTGGAATCCGTCCCTCCACTGAGAAAAACTCCCAGCGGCACGTCGGCAATCAGCCGCAACCGCACGGCTTCGCGAAGTTGCTCAACAATTTCGGCCCCAATTTCGTTGGGTGACTTCGTGGTCTCTTCCTCCGGTGGAATGTCCCAATAAGCGTGGCTGTGCACGCCCGTCGAGTCAGCCACCAGGAAATGGCCGGGCAGGAGTTTTTCCACGCCACGGTAGAAGGTTCTTGGGGCGGGGACGTAGCGAAATCCAAAAAAGTCGTAAATCGATTGCGGGTCGATCTCCGGCGGCCGCGGCAGCAGTTCGCGCAACGTGCGTAATTCCGAAGCAAACGCCAGTCGGCCGCCGTCTGCACAGAAAAAGAGGGGTTTGACTCCCAGTCGATCACGCGCCAGCAACAGCCGCCGCTTGCGGCTATCCCAAATCGCAAATGCGAACATGCCGCGCAAATGGTCAAGGAAGCTGAAGTCGTACTCTTCGTAAAGGTGCAGGATGGTTTCCGTGTCACTGTTTGTCCGGAACTTGTGGCCGCGTTTGATGAGGTCCGGGCGCAGATCCTGATAGTTATAAATTTCGCCGTTGAAGGTAATCCAGATGGACTCATCCTCATTGGCGATGGGCTGATGACCGCCCGGCAAATCAATGATGCTCAGGCGCCGGTTTCCGAGACCCACCGCGCCGTCAAGGTGGAAGCCCCCATCGTCAGGTCCACGATGCGCCATGGCATCCGTAGCACGCTTCAGCGCCACCGGATCAGCAGGTTCGCCCGTACCGAAATTGAAAACTCCACAGATTCCGCACATAAGAGCAGTGACATGTGACAAGTGACAAGCAAGATTACGGGTTTCGCATCCAACAGGCGTGGCAAGTACCAAGCGGCGAGTTACCTATGTCGAGCACACTCGCCTCCTTGTTTTGCTTGCTTGTCACTCGTCACATGTCATTCGTCACGATCCTTTCAAATCCGTTTCCACATTCTGGACAGAGCAGGTGGAAAAGCGTCATGACCTGCGGCCGGGGGTACGATCGGCCGTCGCGCAGGAAGCCGTAATCACCAGTGGTATAGGCGAAGCTCCCGTCGGGCCGTTGCCTTTGGAGCAGGCGGGCATAACACCGCTCACTTCCCTCCCGCGCTTCCGATAGAAGATTGACGAATGAGGATTGACCCTTGGCCAAAATCGGCAATTTCTGTGCCTCGTAGAGCGCCGCAGCCAGGACGGCGGTGTAATAATCCGTCTCCGGTTTGCTGTGAAAGCAATCAGCCGCGCTGGCGCCGGAGGGAGTAATGCCCCTGGCAAGGAAGCCTGCAAGCGCCGGGAGGATGCGTTGTGTCCGGGGATCAGGTCGCAGCGAGGCCGCCCAGGCCAGCTTGAGAAACTGAAAGGCATTGTACTGGTAACAGAGGTAATGAGTTCGCCCCTTTTCATACGGGCCATCCACGATGTAAGGTAACTCCCCCGAGGGAAGCTGTGTATTCACCAGGAATTCCAGCATCCCATCCACGTGCTCAACAAAGCGCGCATCACCGGTCGCCTTCCAAAGGCGCAAAAAAAGCCATGCAGCCTCCACGGAATTGTTGGGAATCTTTCCGCGGGGTTTATCAAAGTAGTTAATGGCCTTACCGGACGTGTGGGCTTGAAAGCCGATCCTTCCCACCAGATAATCGTACCAACGAACCGCGGCCTCGATGAATTCTTTTCTGGGTTCGCGGGCGTAAGTGGCCAGAAGTCCGATGGCTCCCCAATTTCCCTCCACGGTGGCCACAAGATGCTTGCGCTCAGGCAACGGGTAAAGCCAATAACCGCCGGGTTGCTGCAGCCGCAGCGTGGCCTCCGTACTCTCCAGGGCAAGCGCGCGATACTTCGGGTCTCCCGTCGCTTCGTGAAGCATCCAGTTGGACAGGATCCAATAGCCGTGCGACTGCATGAAGACGTAATCGTCATTCCACGGCACAAAATCCAAGGCTGCCTTGAAAAACCTCCAGAGCCGCAGTTGGAAGCGAACCCCGGCGTCAGGGCCATGAACCAATCCCTGAGAGCAATGGCGTTTCAGCAGGTGCGCATGAAGGCGCTCGGCGGCGCGGGTCAGTTCCTGGTCCGTTGGCATTTTAATCAGGTCCAAAGATTACGCAGAGTACACGGATTCTCTATCTGTGAAATCTGGCTGTCTTACCAATCGAAATTCGTGGCGAGTTTCGAATTTCGAGCTTCGATTTTCGTCTCGCGTCGTCGGATCATCGCCGCAAAGTCGCGGCGTATACATCAACAATTTGCTGCGCCACGGCTTCCATGGACAGTTTGCGAATCCACTCGCGGCCGTTCGTGCGTCCGCCGCGACGGCAAACTTCGACGATCTTCTCCGCAATTGCAGGCGCCTCACGCAGAACCAGGTGGCATCCGTCGGTGGGGCCGATCAATTCAGCGGCGTCGCCGACATCCACGGTAATCACTGGAAGGTTTGTGGCCATGGCTTCCTTGACCGCATTGGGCGACCCTTCAAAAATGGACGCCATCACCATAACATCGGCGGCGTTCATGTAGAGCGCAATCTGTTCCTGCCGCACGCCGCGAGCCACCACCAGTTCGAGGTTGGACACCTGTGCGCGCGCCAGGGAAGCGGCGGCCTGGATCAGGTCATAACGCTTGCGAGCTTCGTCAGGATTATAAGGAAACAATACAAACTTTTTCCCGGCTTCGAGGCCCAGCGTCTGGCGTGCCTCCTTCTGTGGCGTGGGGTGGAATAGATTCAGGTCAACCCCGTTGGGAATGACGTGCGCAGAGGGCAGGCACAGCTTGGCAGCCATCTGCCGCGATTTCACAATCACGGAGGTGGCCAAGCGCGCCAGAATGAATCCCGAGATTCGCAGGAAATGGCCGGCAAGGGTAATCCGTCCGCTGCGTGTGGGCCGGCCCAAAACGTCGTCGCCCATGAACGAAACCACCACCGGCACGCGGTCCTGAAAACGCGCCACCCACCCGGCAAGACCAAAGTGCGCATGGATCAGATCGTATGGCTTCGCCCGCAATTGCCGGCGGACCTGGGAAATGCCGCGCAGGTAATTCCATTTGGATTCGCGCCCATTAATGAAGAGAACGTCAAACTCCACTCCCAGTGGGCGGAGCGACTCCATCTGCGCCTTCACAAAGCTGCCGTATCCCGGGTCAGCTTCCGTAGGCCAAAGATTCGTTACCACTAAAACACGGTAAGTGGCCATTTCCATGTAGGTTGCAACGAAGGTCTTTCACGCGTTTCCCGGGCGCCGCCAGAGGATGGAGAAGTCCGCCATCCGAATCGCCCCGGAAAGGGCCATGCTGGCGAAGAACACCAGCCCACCCGTTGAGCACATGACGCACAAGTAAACGAAATTCGCCGGGTTGGTGGGAGGATTGCCATAAGCGGCGCGCAGACCCAGCATTACCAAAGCTGCCAACCCGCTGGCGAGAACGGCCTTTCCGGTAAAGGCGGTAAGCGTACGGTCAACAACGAGCTGAAAGCTGGCGAGATTCCGCCAATAAGCCACAGCGCAGGCTACTACCAGGCTGGTTAGAAAACCGAGCGGAATCCCTTTTGCGCCGAGGTGAAAAACCCCCACATAGATTAAATCAAAGACTATGTTTACGACGTATTGGAAGAGTGACAAACGGAAATATATTCCGGGCTCAAGGCGCGCAAAGAGATAAAAACTCAGTAAGCGAATGAGCGCGAAGAAGATCAAGCTGAGGCTGTAATAGAAAAACACTGAAGCCATCAGGCTGGTGGCTTCAGCGGTGAAGTTGCCCCGTTGGAAAACCAGCCGGATGATGTTGTGACTGAGCGTCAGGCAATAGACCACCATCGGAGAGAGAAGTAAGAGGCTGATTTCCAGTGTGTCACGAAAAGTTTTGTGTTCCTTGTCATGGTCACCCGCCGCCACGGCACGTGAAAGACTCGGTAAAGAAGCGGTTCCAACGCTACCGCCAAGGAGTTCGGCGAGTGTACCGAGTATGCGGAAGCCATAATTCAAGGCAGTTAACGTCCCGGCGGGGAGAAATGAAGCAATGATGCGTTCCACCACCACCACACCCTGCCAGCCTAATGCCCCCGCCAACTGCGCCGTTCCCGCGCCGCGCAAGTTGGTGAAGGACTTGCCACTGCCGGTCAGAGTCATGCTATAGCGGGGGCGAGAGGACACCAGGATCTGTGAACCCAGAACCACCAACTGCAACAGGTATCCGGCTAAATACCCCAGGAAGATGCTCTGGGCGCCGTAACGGTGAAATCCCAGGAGAATTACCAAAATTGAGGCGACGTTGCGAATAAAGCCCGATGCCGTTGAGATCGCGAAATAGTGCCGGCTGAGAAGAAATGAGCGCAGCACTTCCCCTATCCCTGCGGGAATGATGATGAGAAAGAGCCAGCGTGAGAGTTGCGCGGCGACTTCAACGTGTTGGGGCGAGAACCCTGGAGCGATGGCGTGAATAATCCACGGCGCCGTCACCGCACCCACCACGGCAATCGCCCCCAATCCAAGAAAAAGGATGTTGGTGACGTAACTGAAACCGCGCCATAGTTGGTTTTCGTCCTTGGCTGATTCGAGCGAAGCAAAGAATGGCACCAGGGAAAACTGGCTCGTCGCCGTAAGCAGGTTGGAGATGATGTAAGGAATCGTGTAAGCGACGTAAAACGTGTCAGAGCGTAACGAAAGCCCCAGATTTGCGGCGATACTGGTTTCCACCAGTATTCCGCTCAGCCCGCCCAGCAGGTTAAAGAACGCTACAATCACCGAACTTCGCAACATCTGCTGTCTAGGGTTCATTTCGCAAACAGTGTATCTTGTAATGGCTCAATTCACTTATAAATAGCTGTTAAGAATTGTAAAAGGTCAGCGCGTCGGAGCGGTGTCGTCTGTATTCTCCGAGCCTTTTCCGGAAGGAACAACCCTTGCGGCTATAAAAGGGGTAGAAGTAACAAAGAGAAACACCATGAGGACCGGCGAGGTACCAAAGTTGAATTCGAAACAGCCCTCAGCCAGGAATGCCAGCCAAGCGGCCAGAGAAGCATCGGCGATCCACCTTTGACTGGAAAGTCTTCGCCGAAGCCTCCAAGTATACCAGCCCAGGGCCGCCATGAGCCACATCCACGCAGCCAGGCACGGCAATCCGCGCTCAGCACCGAATTGAAGATAATCATTGTGAAAGTGGCTGTGATAACCCACCTCCGGGGTCTTCCCCGGCGGCAGGTAAAGATCGTAAGCCTCTTCGATATTGTTGGGGCCCACTCCCACCCAGGGGTGCGCGCGGATCATCCTAATTGCGACGTGCCACATTTCGAGGCGGATGGACAGGGCGGGTTCATGCGTGGGATGCATCGCCAAATGGACCCGCTCACGCAGCAACGACGGCGCCCCTACATAGGCCAATGCCAGCAGGATCGGCATTGCCAAGAGCCACTTCGGTTTCCATCGAGCCAGGAGATAGACCCCGGCAAGGAAACAACCCAGCCAAACTCCACGGGTGAAGCTCAGAATTATGGAAACAGTGACGAGGGCGAGCAGCATCCACCATAAGGCCGAAATTCGAAACTCGGAACTCGAAATTCGGCGTTCAGGTCCCGAGTTTCGAATTTCGATTTTCGAGTGTCGACCGCTCGCGAGCAGCAGGAATGCCAGCAGGAAAACAAAGACCATCATCTGCTGACCGCCAAAGTGCATCCAGTGTCCCATAAACCCGTGGATGCGCGCTGACGTAAGGTAATGGTAAAGCTCCCCGGAATGATGCGCCCGCGCATCGCGATACTGGATGATGAATTGCGCGATGCCCACGAGGCTCGTCAAGAAAGATACAAGAAAGAAGTTCAGCAGGAGCCGGCGCAACTGGTCCGCGCTGACAACAAGATTGACTGCCAGCAGCCAGATGAGAAAAAGTACAAATTTCCTTATGGCAAACCACCCCGCCGTAGGGTTCGCCGCCCAGAAAATCGAAACTATGGATAATATGCAAAAGAGTGCAAGGGGGAGCTTTACGGGCAGGAAGAAAACCTTAGGCCGGTCCCGCAACAGGTGAATCACATAAAGGAGTCCCGCGCCCGCCAGGAAAGCCTGAGAAGCGGCAAGCGAAATCTGGAGCGCCAGAACAAATAGAGTAAAGAGGACAGCCGCCCATCTTGCAAGCGGGGGCCTCGGCAGGTCGCCACACGTCCGGTCCAGGATGTATTCAACACTAATCACAGAGATCTTGAGACTTTATTGGAATTGGGGGAGGAATTCAAGACCACGGGCCAGCTACCACGTCGCCGCGGCTGGAAGCAGGGAAGGATAAAGGGTAAAGGCTGAAGTTACGTACCCTTTATACTTTACCCTTCGGAGGACCCCCTGATCCCCGCCCGGTAAGGCTCAAAGCGACATCATGAATCAGAAGGCCAATCATCAACGGCCCTGTGACCAAAACATTGCGGTTGTAAGCCAGCGCCTCCGCGAGGTGTCCGTGAAAAAACGCGGCGAGCGCCCGAGTGCTGCCACAGGCGGGGCAGGCAGCAAGATGGAACAGATGCTTCCACAAGCAGATGTCAGGCCCCCGCGCCAGCACCTGGGGTGGGACCGCCACAAGAACCGCAAGGCCGAGTGACAGTACCATCAATCGCGATATTCCCTTGGAAAACGGCGCCACATTCCCTACATTCGGAGAGGTTTGCCGCTCGCATCCGGCAGCTTGTTCACCGCAATCAAAACGGAGTCCACCAGGCACCAGATGCCGCAAGCCCCGCCGGTGACGAGTTTCAGCACTCCCAGTCCGGTATAACCCAGATAGAAGCGGTCGATGCCCAGCCATCCCAGAAAAATGGAGAGCAACAGTGCGGAGGCCCAGTCTTTATCGCTGGGTTGACTGGGAGAAACAAACCGCAAGGGATTGCCCTGCGCGTCGGGTAGTTTCTTGAGAATGATGAGGAACATGTCCACAAAGGCCCAGATTCCACAGCCTCCCAGGGTAACCAATTTCAAAATTCCCAATCCCGTGTAGCCAAGATAAAAACGATCCACGCCGAAGACCCCAAGGAACATGGAAAGCACCGTCGCCGTGACGAGGTCTTTGCCGCCGCCACCGCCGGCAACAGCGCGAACTCCGCATTGGGCGCAGATTTCTGCATTAGCAACCATTTCCTTCCCGCAGTGGGAGCAGAAGCGCGTGCCCGCCATCGGGCGTTGTCCACAGTCCACGCAGAACTCGGCGGTATCGGCAAGCTGTCGAGCGCAATTGCGGCAGTACATGATGAATCCTCAAGAATAGAGTTATGGAAACTACGCGTGGTACTTATAGTTTCTTCCATGGCAAATGTAAATGGATTTGATGGAGAATCCTGCAACATTGGCGGGCGTGCATCCGGCACAGCGTGCGGCCAAGGCTCCTGAGAAAGATTCGCGATCTTGAAGTAAAATCGCATCCTAGAGAGTCGTAGGGAAAGGTGGGATTGGGCATGCAAATGCTTTACGTGATTACAACCGGCGGGACGATTGAAAAAGTCTATCAGGAGGGTACTGGGTCCGTCGGCAATTTCGACACGAAGATTGACCAGTATCTTCGCATGCTGCGCCTCCCCGGCCTCAGGATCAAGGCAACCCACATCATGAACAAAGACAGCCTGGAGATGACCTCCGCCGATCGCGAGCGCGTGGTGCAAATCGTGGAACAGAAATTGAAACACCCGGCCCCCGTGGTGATTACCCATGGCACGGATACGCTGGTGGAGACAGGCTTGCTGCTGCAAAAGCGTCTTCGGCGCCTGAAGTTTCCCATAGTCCTTACCGGCGCCATGACCCCATTAGGATTCGAGAAGAGCGATGGTTTGCAGAATTTGACGGAAAGCCTGCTGGCGGCGCGCTTGCTGCGCCCGGGGGTGTACCTGGTCATTCACAATCAAGTCTTCCCGATTGACCGTGTACGCAAAGACCGCAAGCGAGCGCGTTTCGTAAGCACGGGTGTGCGAACAAAAGACGCGCGCAGGAAAGTGGCGGTCACTCCTCGACCGTGACTTCAATCGGAGCGGTAAGCGCCAAGGTTCCCCACGCGACCTTGAGAGTAACTCTGTGCATGTTGTCCTTGGGATAGGACAACTCAATGGTGAGTTTTTCAGACTTGGTCGCAGCCTTGGCAGTCGACATGGGAACCTCGAACGCAATCGGGGCTTTTTCAATATCGAAGGCATCGATGTGCGCCGCGCGGACCGATGCCGGATCAATGAACGCCAGGCTCCAGTTAGATCCGTCTTCCGACCTGTGCAGGCCGAGGTAATAGTAACCCACCGGAACGTCCTTGCCTGAAATCTTCAAGGGCAAACACGTATCGAGGGCGGTCCAGAAATTGCTCCCCATCCGCCAGGTTTTCCCCTTCGTCATCTTGTCAAATTTCACCGGATCATCGTAAACGCTTTTCCACGCGGGGCGTCCGTAATCGATGGCAAACTGCCCGGCCGCGCCGTGTTTCGCCATGTTCCAATACAGGACGCGGGCGGAAGCACGGTCATCAGGCTGGCCGCCTTCAGCAACGATGGTGGGTTTGGATTGTTGTGCGTGGGCAGGGATCAACGACAAGAGGACAAGCGCCGCAAGGGCTACGCGAATGTTCATCGGCCATCTCCAGATGTGGATTTTTTCCAAGCCAGGGGCAGATTCTAGCACGATTGCAGGGAGCAGACGGGCTTGAATCAGCAGGGCGTCGAAAGGATCGGATGGGCGCAAGCGGTGTTGATCGCAGATCGAGTTCCCGCCAAGCTGCTTGGCTTGAATATAACTACCTTTATTTTCTATGAGATTAAGGGAAAATCGCTTAAGTTTATTACTTTCAATAAGATGCCAGCTTTACAATATTCTTGTTTTGGCTCTACTTATTGTTTTCAATGGCTTCTAGGCTTCGCTCGGGGTCGCGAAACACCTGTGCGCAGGCCGGTGGATTTTTGAGAGTTGTGGAGGTTGGCGGCCCAACGGGCGGGTGTCATGGCGCGGAGCTTTACCAGGGACATGGCGGCGCTTCCTTCCAGCCTTCCTGTGTAGCATACATGGTAGCCTATAGATTGTCAAGAGAAATGACGCCCGGGCCGCCCGCAACCCCAAAGGGATTCCACCCCAACGGACACCCTCTCCCCGGAGGGTAGGTGCTGAGGTACGAAGCGGAGGAGGGGTCTCCTCGCTCGACATTGCCACTTCCAACATGAAGATGTTTCTAAAGAAAACGCGACCTTGCAAGGATCGTAGCGCGGACCTGCGGTACAAGGTCCGCGGCTTTTGGGCCTTGCACGCCGTTGAGCGGGCGCGTAAATTACTCCGGTGTCGCCTCTGCGGCAGGCACCGATTCGACGGCGTGTTATAAGGGTCAGAAACCGGTGCTGCGGATACTATACGGATCAATCAAATCATTGTTAGCTGCAACCAGGAGACGACCCTGAGCACATGTCCTCTGCCACGCGAATCCTCCTTCTGATCACTGCTTCCTCACCGGAGATCCAGAGGATACGGCGTTCTCGTGTCCTGAACTTCCAGCAGATCACCATGCCGTATCTTGCCGCCTTCGCACCGCCACATTGGACGGTGCTCCACATCGATGAGGCGGTTAGGCCGGTCGATTTCGGGATGCAAGCGGACCTGGTGGCGATTACCTTCCATACCCCGAGTGCGCCTCACGCGTATGCCTTGGCAGCCCGGTTCCGGCAGCGGGGAATTCCGGTGGCACTGGGTGGACCGCATGTAACCCTGATGCCGGATGAGGCGCAGGCGCACGCGGACGTGATCTTCGTCGGGGAGGCGGAATCCAACTGGCCGCAATTCATGCGCGAATTTGACGCGGGGCGGCATGGCCAGCGGTACTGTTCCACTGAACCCCCGACTCTGGAACATGCCCCGATGTCGCGGAAAGACCTGTTTCACCGGCGCGACCATACGGGTGGAGTCCTGTTTGCCACGCGCGGCTGCCCCTACAGTTGCGATTTCTGCACGGTGGCAGTCATGTATCAGAGCCGCGTGCGCAAGCGGCGCGTGGATACTGTCGCAGAAGAGTTCGGCTCTTTCCCCGGCAAGGTCATTATCCTGTGGGATGACAACATCGCGAGCGACATTGAGTACGCCAAGACCTTGTTCAAGGCTCTCGCTCCCCATCGCAAGTGGTGGAGCAGCCAAGCGAGTATTCATGCTGCTCAGGACGACGAATTCCTTGAGTTGGCCGCGAGAAGCGGCTGCAAGCAACTATTCGTTGGGCTGGAGTCAATCTCGCAAGCCAGCGTGAATGAAGTGCGGAAGGGGTTCAATCGTGTGACCGACTACGTTCGCGCGATTGAGCGGATCCATTCCCATGGCATCGCGGTGCAGGCGGGAATCGTCTTCGGTTTCGACAGTGATAAACGGGCGATCTTCGGCGAGACGTTGGACTTCCTCGAGGCAGCAGGAGTACAGAATGCGACGTTCAATATCCTGACTCCCTTTCCTGGGACACGGCTGTACCAACGTCTGGAAGCAGAGGGCCGGATTCTGACGCGCGACTGGAGCAAATACAACGGCCGGGCTGACGTGGTCTTCCGGCCCCGACAGATGGCCCCAGAGGAACTTTTGGCCGGATACCAGTATGCGAACCGGCGATTCTACTCGTGGAAAAGCATAGGCAGGCGCTTGTCCCGCTCCCCCGTCCAGCTGTCTTGGACTCTGCCCTTGAATTTGGCATACGCGTTCGCCCTCCGATAACCCCGGCGACAGAAGCGGGGTAGCGCGGAGTTGTGCGCATTCTGCACTACTCCGCGAGCCCCTGTGGGACAGCTTTCGAATCGGGCGTTATTCGCCCGAAATTCTGGATGGGCCGTGCCGCCGCTTTGATATAACCTCTCTCACTGGGAATGGTACAAAATCTCGGTCAGCTCATTACGCGGCCTCGGAGAGAGATGCTGCTCAGAGAGGCCCGCGTGGCCGTTTTTTTGTATGTTGGGAGTACAAACGAAACTTAGAAGCGGTTAGAATGTGGGTCTTTCTCGACCATTCAACCCAAGGCTGAAGGGTAAACAATAGCAAGGCGACCAGGGCATTTTCATCACGGCAGTGCTCATTGGGCGGGCTTTGCGGGCGGGATGAGGATCAGATGAACCGAAGGGATTTTGTGCGGCTTGGATGGGCCACTGTGATCGGGGCGAGGGCGGGAGAGCTGCGGCCCGCATTCGCGGAGTCGCTCGCGCTCGGAAACGCTTCTCGACCGCCGCAGAATCCGATGGCGATGCCGCCCAAACCGAAGGTCAGCGGGGGCGCGGCGGATTTCACCCTGCAAATCGCACCCATGATGGTCGAGCTGGCCCCGCAGGTTGTAATCAGCACGATCGGG